>CAZGDE010000134.1:0-15432 GCA_964524315.1 uncultured bacterium | reverse complement strand
CACTACTACGCCGTAACAATGCCCTGACCCGCGCCTGTAGTTCTGCCAGATTGAGGGGTTTGGTCAGGTAGTCATCTGCCCCGGCATCTAAGCCACGAATGCGATCGCTGGTGGCATCCCTGGCCGTCATCAACAAAATGGGCGTGACACACCCAAGACTCCGTAACCGTTGGCACAGGGTAATACCATCCATTCGCGGTAGACCCACATCAATCACGATCAGGTCGTATTCGGCACTTTCGGCGTAGTCCAGACCGGCCTGCCCATCCGTTGCCAGATCAACTACATAGTGTTGATTGGTCAGGGATTGTTGCAATACATCGATTAGCATTTCATCATCTTCAACCAGCAAAATCCGCACAGTGACACCACCTCAGATTGCTTCAATGACGGCTTTTAAGTTGGGTTTATCCCCCCAGGTTCCAGTTAGTTGATCCAATGAAAGCATGAGCCTTTTTTCTGATGTCCGAAAGCCTTTAAACCCTTGATAATAGTCAACTTTAAGGAGTCTATTGCCTCTGGCATTGGAACGCTACCGTACTCACCAGTGAACATGAAAACCTGTAGTGGTATTAATGCTATTTGCCCTGCTCCAGAAGCCAATGACTAATCATTAGCCTCTGCATTGGATGTTCCGTCGAAGGTGCCTACAACCAGATTGCACGGTTGGGTGTGTACGTAGAAATTAGGAATTAAGGGTTTGCAAATGCGGGGATAAATCCAAAACCGAATGGATCACGTATCTGAACAAAGAACACACTCTAGATAAAGCAAATTACGGGAAACAAATTACGGGAAACAACTATTTTGCTGTTGAAGATTTCTGCCCGAAAATCTACCTTCTCTAGTTCTTCTCGATCGCTTCCTAACTTATAAATCACACAGTTAAACCAGACTGCTAAACCAGACTGCAATTCTCTCTGCCCTGGCATAGGGATATAGCCCCCTCACCCGCATCGTCCTATGGCAATTTCCTTTGAACTACTCCATCCTTCCGGTTTTCTGACTCTGCAAAGTTGGACGTTTGAAACCGAGTCGGTTATTCGGATTGGGCGCGAACCAGAAACGAATCATGTCGTTGTTGACAGTCATCTAGTTTCCCGCCTCCATGCCATGATCTGCGGATTTGATCGGGATTGGAAAATTGTCAATTTAAGCTGTAACGGCACCTATTTGGATAACAAACCCATTACCCATGCCTTACTAACCAATGGTGCCATCATTCGTCTGTCATCCGATGGCCCCAAAATTCGATTTCGCACCTCCTCGCGGAATGCCACCAACCCGCTTAAACGGATTCTGACGCGCGAGACAGCCACGCTGGATAGTCGTGAAGTTATGAAGCCACCCGTTTCCCAACCCATCGATCCACTGGTTGACCAAATGCTTGTTAATCCAAAGGGTGAGGGACTGCAACCAGAGGCACTACGGCAATGGCACGATCGCCCCACCAGCTACACAACCTCCAACTTTTTCACCGCTGCCATTTGAAGCAGGCAATTTTTGAGAACAAATTTATCCCTGTTTATTAGGGACATAACGCCTTTGTCCTGCCAGTTTCTCATTCTTTGCCAGCCCTCAGGAACGTGGATTTAATCGATTCGCCAACTGTACGGGCAGGTTTAGCAGATTCATCTGCACCCACTAATGGACTTAACGGTAAAACCCGCCCCTACCTGATACTGAACTTCCCATTCCTGATTCATTGCGATCGCGGTGCTGTGTTTCTACTAGCCGGGAAACCCAAATTTGGCATTCGCCAAATTCTGCAAACCCAAATTCTGCAAACCCAAATTTTGCAAATTAGACCTTGCAAGGAGAAATAGTTATGACTCAACTACTGGAAAAGTGCGATATCAGAGACTATACCGAAATTGCTGCTGCCGTTGCAGCAGAACTGGCAACAACTGCTGTTGATCGCGATCGCATTGCGGGTATTCCCACCGTCGAAGTGGAGAAACTGCGCCAAGCGGGACTGTTGCCCCTCGTTGTCCCCCGGCAGTATGGTGGTAGCGGTGCTTCCTGGGTCGAAGCATTCAAAGTCATTCAAACCCTGGCGACGGCTGATGGTTCCGTTGGCCAACTCTACGCGAACCATGTGGCGATTTCAGCGGTTGCCCAGGCGATCGGTACCCCTGCCCAGGCAGAATACTATTACCGATTGGTCGCCCAAAATCACCTGTTCTGGGGCAATGCCATCAATACTCGCGATACTCGCCTGCAAATTTCTCCAGACGGTGAGCATTTCCGGGCAAATGGCATCAAGAGTTTTGGCACTGGTACGGTTGTTGCCGATTTGCGATTGTTCTCTGCCGTACAGTCGGGTGCGGATATGCCCGTGTTCTTTGTCATTCCCAAAGACCGGGAGGGCATTGTTTATAACGACGACTGGGACAACATGGGTCAACGGTGCACTGCCAGCGGTAGCTACAGCTTCCACAATGTTCTGGTGCAGCGGGATGAAATTTTAGGCCCACCACCTGTTCCCGAAAGTGCCTTTCCTGGCTTTTTGAATGCCCTCGTCCAACTGACGAAAACCTACGTTTACCTGGGAATTGCCGAAGGTGCGTTCAACGCGGGTACTGGCTATACCACTACTAAGACCCGTCCCTGGTTCATGTCAGGTGTTGAACGTGCGACCCACGACCCTTACATTCTGCGGCACTATGGGGAATTGTGGACATCCCTGCAAGCCGCTATCAGTCTGGCGGATAGAGCTGCCCAACAGGTACAGTGCGCGTGGGATCGGCAAAATGAACTGACCCATACCCAACGGGGAGAAGTGGCGATCGCCATTTCAATGGCAAAAGCCCAGGCAACCACGGCAGGTTTAGCCATCACCAACGGGATTTTTGAAGTCATGGGTGCCCGTTCCACGGCAGCGCCGAATGGGTTCGATCGCTACTGGCGTGACCTGCGAACCTTTACCCTGCATGACCCAATTGACTACAAACTTCGGGATATCGGTAACTGGGTTTTGAATGGCGAATTCCCAATGGTTAGCCAGTATTCGTAATATCCATCTGGGATGGTGATCGGACTATGATTGCCAAGATATCGTAGGGGCGCATCGCGATGCACCCCTACAAGATTGTCAAGAAAAAATTTACCCTCGTGTAGGGGCGTTCCGCGTTCGCGTAGCGTCTCCATAGGAGATACCGCCCCTACGGGATTCATATTTCTAATCAGCAATGCCCAGTTTTTTTAATCTCCTGGAGCGATCGCCACAATTGGATTCAACGCCATCCTAATCCCGACAGCCCAGCGATTCGCGTGTTGCGACGCCGGTTTGAGAGTTAGTTCCATCTGCCACCTGACAGAGCTGTTTGACCTGGGCACCGTCCAGCATGGCATCGGTAAAGTCAGTGCCGCTAATGTTTACTTCCTCAAAGGTCGATCGCAATAAAATCGTATTTGCCAGCACCGCATCACTCAAATCTGTCCGCACGAACTTGACCTGATCCATCATTGCCTGGGTCAGGTCGGCTCCATGCAGGTTGGTTTCGGTCATCGTCGAAGCACTCAAAACGGCACCCTGTAAATTGGCAGTGGCAAAGTTTGCCCGGTTGAGATTGGCATTGGAAAACTCTGCCACTTTCAGCGTTTGACCGGAGAAATTTTGTCCGCGTAAATCAGCGTTACTGTACGATGGTGGCGGTGTGTATTGTTTGGAGTACGTTACCCCGGATGATACATCTGCCTGGACGGCTAACGGGGCAGAAAAGAGTACCACTAACGCACCCCATAACGCCAGCAAGAACGAAGATACAGAAACCTGGAAGGGAAAATTTCGGTAAAACATGGGCAGGCGGCTCAGGACGACTTTTCCAGTGTAGAAAACTCTCACCATTACGGCGCACTGGAGTCCGATTCGATCAGGCGTTGGTAATCCGCTAGCGTATCCACATCGATCGCCCCGGCAGGATTTGCGATCGCCCCGGTCTGCCCCCGATACGTTTGGATAATTTTTCGGGCACCCGTGTCACCCTGTAACTGGCTCAACTCTATAAATAGGGAGCGATCAAACAGGGCAGGCACCCCCCATAACCCCGCATAATCAGACGCCACAATGCGCCAATCCCCTTGCTGGTACTGTTCCACCAGTTGATTAATCACTGACGTAGACACCAATGGTTGATCACACACCATCAGCACGACTGCAGCAATATCGGCATGTTCGGTCTGAAGGGCTGTGATACCCGCCCGGATCGATGTAGCCATGCCCTGTTGCCAGTCAGCGTTATGAACAAGCCGCATTGGGTAGGAGTCCAGTTCGGCTTGCATGCGATCGCCATTTGCACCCACTACCACCAGAACTGGATCACACACGGAGGCGATCGCCACCTCTACTACATGCTGGATCAGGCTTTTCCCCCGATAGGGCAACAATTGCTTCGGGCAACCCAACCGCACCGAGGCTCCTGCCGCCAAAATAATTAGACCAATCTTGTTCATGCTTTTAGTTCAGCCTTCATTCGGCAAGAATGGCAGCATGGATTGGAGCCTCCCGATCGCGCAGGTAATAACCGGATCGCCCATTGAGTATCGCCTGAATTTCGGCAGCGATCGCCAGGGCAATTTCGACAGGAGTTTCGGCACCAATATCCAGACCCACAGGCGCATGGAGCCGTTGTAATTGGGCCTCTGTCACCATAACTCCTTCAGTCTGGATCTCTGCCAGCAATTGTTGGGTACGTCGCTTGGGGCCCAGTACGCCCACATAAGCCAGTGACGATGGTAGTAAGGTTTGCAGCAGGGCCCGATCCGTCGGGTAATGATGGGTCATCACTACTGCCACCATGCGCGGGTTAAAAGTAAGCTTGGCAGGCAACTCGGAAGGGTGGCAAATGAGAATGTGATCCGCCAGAGGGAAGCGATCGTGGTTGGCAAACGCGGAACGATGGTCAATCACCGTGACCCGCCAGCCCAGTTGCTTCGCCAATTGCACCACGGGCATGGCATCATACCCGGCACCACAGACCAGCAGGGTAATCGGTGGTTGAATGACTTCAATCAGTGCTGTCGCTGTTCCTTCTGGCAGAGTGTAGGTTTTGATCCGGTTTGTGCTATCAGCCAATGCCTGTTGCATGTCCTGAGTTAACTGATTAATCAGGGTCGGATCGGTAATACCCTGCACCACTGGATCGGCCCCCTTACAGAACAGGCGGTCAGCAACTTGGGCACTCACGTTTCCCTCAACCTGGAAAATGGTAGCGATCGCCCCCACCTGATGCGTTTGCCAGCACTCTGCCATAAACTTCAGTTGCGCCTGGGCCGAAACAGCGGCCAGTGACTCGATCAATACCTGTACAATCCCATTACAACCCAGCCCCAGCCCCCAGATGACATCATCACTGGCTGTCGTATCGTACTGAACGACAAAGGGCTGGCTGTCACCCCGGATTAACGGTTGTGCCCGCTCCCAGACATCACTTTCCAGACATCCACCACTAATTGCCCCAACTCGTTGCCCGTCAGCGGTCAGTAACATCCGCGCCCCCGGACGACGGTAGACCGAACCGGCAGTACTGACGACTGTGGCGATCGCCCCTCGTTGCCCAGCGGTTCGAACCTGGTCAAATGCCTGCCAGATTGTTTGTAACTCATGCTGCCACTGACCTTGTAGCTGATTCATAACCAGGCTTTCCCGCACCCTCCGACGATTGACTTTAGATAGAACCAGGGAGAATTGTGAAAGTTTTTCCCTGGCGGAACAGTCTTTTCACAATTCAAACGTTCACAATTCCAATGGGATCGCGATCTCGTTGGGAGAAGATGGCTATATTCATCCATGTCATGTACATTCATCCATGTACATCTGTGCCCTTTCCCCTGGTTCTCTAAGTGTGGTTTTACATCATTAAACGGCTGTTCGGGCTACTGCCTGTTCTGTTAGGAATTACCTTACTGATATTTTGCTTTTTGCATTTTATCCCTGGTGATCCGGCGGTAGTGTTATTAGGAGAACGGGCCACCCCCGAACAACTGGCAGCTTTGCGGGAAAAGATGGGGTTGAATCAACCCCTACTTCAGCAATACCTGGCTTTTCTGAGTAATCTCATCCACCTGGACTTGGGCACCAGTATCATTAGCGGCATTCCCATTGCAGCGGAAATCCAGACGCGCTTCCCTGCCACCTTAGAATTGTCGGTTGCCGCCATGCTGGTGGCACTCCTGTTGGGAATTCCTGCCGGGATCATCGCCGCCGTTACCAGAAATAGCTGGCTGGATAGTGTGATGATGGCAGGTTCGCTGATCGGCGTCTCCCTACCCGTCTACTGGCTAGGGCTGTTGTTGATTTACCTGTTTGCCGTGTATCTACAATGGCTACCCCCCAGCGGTCGGATTAGTGTGGATGCGGGATTGACGTTTCAGCCCATTACTGGCTTCTATGTGCTGGATGCCTTACTGCGGCTGGATCTAGTCGCGTTACGCGATATTCTGTCACACCTGCTGTTACCAGCCCTGGCGTTGGGGACAATTCCCCTCGCGGTACTGGCACGTATTACCCGCACCGCCATGCTGGAAACCCTATCGCAGGACTATATTCGCACTGCCCGCGCCAAAGGTGTTTCAGCCTATGGAGTCGTTTTGAAACATGCCCTGAAAAATGCTCTGCTCCCCGTTAGCACCATTACCGGGTTGCAATTTGGCACCCTATTGGGGGGGGCGATTCTTACGGAAACGATCTTTTCCTACCCCGGTATGGGTTACTGGATCTACGAAGGTATCCTGGCGCGAGACTATCCCGTGGTGCAGGGTGGGGTGATCGTCGTCGCGATCGCCTTCGTCCTCATTAACCTGCTGGTTGACCTTTCCTATACCTTGATTGATCCCCGCATTCGTTATCATTAACTCGCTATCACGCACCAATGTCAGCACCAACAACTCAGGCTTTTCGACGTTTCTGGCGATCGCCCTCTGGCAAAATCGGGATGCTATTGACGATCGCGCTGCTATTGCTGGCATTACTGGCTCCCATCCTGCATCCCTACGACCCAACGACTGATCGGGATTACCTGGCAAGGTTACTCCCTCCCAATGGGACACATTGGTTTGGTACCGATGGTCTTGGTCGGGATGTGTTGACCCTCGTCTGGTACGGCATTCGCACGTCGTTACTGGTCAGTGTGGTGGCGGTGGGATTGGGTTTACTGGTGGGGGTGTTTCTGGGATTAATTGCTGGTTACACGCGGAGTGCGGTTGATCTGGCAATCGGTTGGGTGACAGATATTTTACTGGCATTCCCATCGATCCTGCTGGCGATCGCGATCGTGACAGTGACGGGGCCCAGTCTACCCGGTGTCATGATTGCCGTCAGTGTGGTGCAAGTTCCCATTTTTACACGCCTCACCCGGTCAATGGTGCTGTCTGTGCGTGAGCAAGAATTTGTCCAGGCAGTCCGGGCCCTAGGTGCCCAACCCGGTTGGCTATTGTTCCGGCATATTCTGCCAGCCAGTCTGGCTCCCATTGTTGTCCAGGCAGCTCTTTCGACTGGCACCGCCACCCTGGAGGCTGCCGGACTGGGTTTTTTAGGACTGGGTGCCCAACCACCCACACCCGAACTGGGCACCATGCTGGCCGATGCCTTCAAAGGAGGTTATTCCCTCTCTTCTCCCTGGACAACTGTTTTCCCCGGATTGGTCATTACCGTGATCGTACTGGCATTCAATCTGTTGGGCGATGGGTTACGGGATGGGTTGGATCCACGCTCTGAGGGGCGCAACAAAGATGTGGGGATCTAGGTTATGCACGACTTCCCCTTGGTTAAGCGCTCTGTTCACCGACTGGTTGCATCGGCCATACCAAATGCAATTGACCACAGTTCATACCAAATTAAATTACGAACAGAGTCGATCCAGTAGGGGCGGGTTTTGTCAGAAACTATCGGTAAAACAGAGGCTTGATCGGCAAAACCCGCCCTCACGAGCCGTTGTATCTACATACAGTACTTTTTGGAGATCGCCTTCCAGGCTAGCAGGGCGCGATCGCGGGTCAGAACAGGTGTATTATTTAGATGACTGCCACTGAATCATTTTCAGATTTGTCCTGATAGCGTCGCCTCAAGTCCGTAACAGGGAATAGAAACTCTGAAACGGACAGTATTTTTATGTGGCTTCATCTGCTAACAGGTTCCCTCCTCATTTTTCTGGCGACTGATTTCTGGCAAGCTGAGTTGGCTCAACATACCCCTGGCCCCAGCGATTCCTCTTCTTTCGTCGAACTGGCAGACAACCAGGTACGCCTGTTCCATCGTGGTAGTGGCCGCCGGGAGATGTTGCGAAATGGTCGATCAGCATTTGTGCGGGCCTGAACGGTTGAACTGGAAATGCGGCATGCTCAAACGGGACTTTTGACAAGTTCGGCATTTATTTAGCAAATTCTTTGGGAGTAAACGCTCAGATCAGCAAAGTTCTGAGATACTACCCAAGTTTTTGCGTAGTTAGGAAGATTAAAGTAGTCAGTAATGGGGGTTTAGGAGCATAATTTTTACATCCCTGTTGTAAAAATGTTTCTATTCAATCTACCCAAGGCTATATTTATCTAGCTTAGGGTGATACATTTTTTACCTCGTGCTTGCTTTACACGCACTAACATCTACTGTCTCAAGTGAGCTAGTCTGACTGACATGACCAACGACCTCGATCTGATCAAACGCCTCAGTCCCAGTGCTATGGATCAGATCTTGCTTTATTTGGCATTTAGTGCCATGCGAACCAGCGGGCACCGGCATGGTGCGTTTCTTGATGCTGCTGCTACGGCTGCTAAATGTGCCATTTATATGACCTATCTAGAGCAGGATCAAAACCTGCGGATGACAGGTCACCTGCATCATATCGAGCCAAAACGAGTCAAGGCAATTGTTGAAGAAGTTCGGCAGGCTTTGACAGAGGGCAAATTGCTGAAGATGTTGGGTTCGCAAGAGCCGCGTTACCTGATCCAGTTGCCCTACGTCTGGTTGGAACAATATCCCTGGCAACCGGGGCGATCGCGCATTCCTGGCACAAGCTTTACCAGTGAAGAGAAGCGTCAGATCGAAGCAAAGTTACCCTCCGGTATGCCCGATGCCCAGCTTATCAACTCCTTCCAGTTTCTTGACCTGATCGAGTTTCTCCACAGTCGGTCTCAGGAAGATTTGCCCTCAGACCGGTGTACGCCTTTAAGTGAAGCACTGGCAGAACATATTAAGCGGCGGTTGATTTACGCTGGCACCGTTACCCGGATTGATTCTCCCTGGGGGATGCCATTCTACGCTCTAACGCGCGCGTCTTACTCACCCGCTGAGGAAGAAGAACGCACCTACATTATGGTGGAGGATACCGCACGTTACTTCCGGTTAATGAATGCCTGGGCAGAACGGTTGTCAAATGTGATGCGCGTCCTGGAAGAATTGGACATTCCCAGCGATCGCCTGGATCTGGCCATGACCGAACTCGATGAAATTATTCGTGCCTGGGCAGACAAATACCACCAGGCAGGTGGTGTTCCCTTTGTCTTGCAAATGGTGATCGGCCCCCGCGAAAATGAGTAGAGGGTTTTTCCGTGGCAGGGGGCGGTATGGCCCAGCCTAACGGCTAGTTCTCGGTTCTGCCATCGGCTTGACTGGGTAGCTTTCTCTTCTATGCCGTTTTCTTGCCAATCCCCAAACCGGGTTGCTCATTAGGCAGCACCCGGCCATTCTGGAAGGTGGCACCCACAAAGGGATCATCTAGCAAGTTCAGATGGCTATCTAAGTCCAGGTGATCTGCCAAGGGGGAAAGATGGGCCAGGGCTGTATTTAGTAGAGAACTATCCGAATAGCAGCCAAACATTACCTTCAATCCACAGGCACGGGCTGTATGGATCATCCGGTGGGCTTCACTTAAACCACCCGATTTCATCAGCTTGATGTTAATACCATGTACCCGATCAGCTAATGGCGGAATGTCATAGCTGGTGAAACAACTTTCATCTACAAAAATAGGGAGGGGCGATCGCTGGTATAACTCTGGCAGGTCACCTTCCTGCCCTTTCGCCAAAGGTTGCTCGATATAGGTAATACCCTGTTCTGCCAGCCAATCAGCCATGCTCAGGGCCGTCGCTAAATTCCAACCACCATTCGCGTCAACACTAATTTTGGTGATACCAGGAGCCGCCTCTTTGACTGCCAGTAGCATGGCCCGGTCAGCTTCAACTCCTTCTGGGCTACCCAATTTAACTTTTAATGCCTGGATTCCATGCCAGGGCATATCGACCGTTCCCCGCCCTAACCAGGCCAACACCCGCTCTTGGGCTACGATTGGGGGATTAATGCCAATCGTGATCGAGGTGGGCACAATCCGATCCCGCTCCAGACCCCACAGTTTCCAGAGAGGTAAACCGGCTTGCTTACCGAGCCAATCATACAGGGCCACGTCTAAGGCAGCCCTGGCACCGGAGGGTAAGCGAGTATCGCTCATCAGTTGGTCAATCCGTTGTCGCTCCAGGGGACTGACTGCTTTCAGCAGGGGCGCAATTCTTTGCAGAGAACGGGCGATCGCTTCGGTTGTTTGGGGTTGATCACCCACTGAAAAGGGGGATGCTTCGCCCCAACCACGAATTCCCTCATGTTCTATCTCAACCCAAACATTAGTTGTTGAGGCCGTAGTACCACGACTGATGGTCAGTGCAAACCGCTTATGCACAGTAAAGGTCGCAATCCGAATCTGCATAAAAACTACATGGTTGGGCTTTACGAACGGTTTCAAACCATCCCTAATGCTATCAAGACCACTGCCCCAATCCATCAAACTGTTACAGGTTCCTAGAATGGGCCCCACAGTCGCCGGGACAAAACCGATAATAGAAAATGAACTCTGCTTATAGGGGTACCATCATGAAGCGTTACCTGCTGAGTTTGGGGTTAAGTTTAAGCGTCATCCTTAGCCCTATTTCTGCTGTGATCGCGGTTCAACCTGTCGCAGTGAGTGATAACGACGATATCAAATGGTCGGAGCTAATCAACCACCCATTTGACGGCAAGATCGTCTACGACAGACACTACACTAACGATTTCTTGTTTGTCAGTAGTTGGGCCAAGAGTGGCATTCGGGCAACCTACACCCAGTATCGGTCAGAGTTTGCTGGCTATCGTACTGTATGGCGTAGTCAACCGCTCTATTCCAGGTATTCAGGCCATTCCAGGTATGGCAAATCTTCCTACCGCAGTCGTTATTATTATGATTACTATCCCAGCGAGGAGCCAGTGTATCGCACCTATGCGACAAACATGACTCCCGCAACGATTGAGTTTGCCATTAATGGGCAACGGTACACCTACAAAGAGGGAACCGTTCCTGACGATTTAGCCGCTGCCCTGGCCAATGCCCCTAATCAGAACATGCTCATCCGGCTGGTGTGGGACGATGGCAAAACAAGGGATGTGGAAATCGGCAAGGGCACTGTTGCCACCTGGAAAAAAATATTTCAGCCAGCTAGTTAAATTGCCTCAGGAATGCGAATTAATTAGCTTCGATACTGTCTAACTCGATACTGTCTAACGTAGGCATAACCATCAGTCTGTTGCCTCCGGCAATAGCTTTGACCGCAAAGCACTACCTGATTTCCCTTCCTCCGCAGGATCTACCTTTGTAGAGGCATAAAGCTTTGCGTCCTGGTTGTACGCCAGTGATTCACCGTCTGTTGCAGGCGACCCGTCAACCATCCATCGTATTGCGGATAAATCGGTAAACGGGGTACCAATGTCCAGTTTGCCCGCTTCAATGTAGTGACCAATTCCTCATCAATCGGGTGCGGGTAATCAGGGTTCACCTCGTCACGCGGGCCAATGCCACCCAAATCCCTCGCTCCCGCTTCCAGACAGGCAAACAGATGCTGGTCAGACGACACCAGATTGGGCGGAATTTGCAGGGTAATGTCTGACGGGAGAATACTTCGGGCGAGTCTGATCGTTTCAACCAGTTGATCGGGAGGAAACGCTACATTGTCCCATTCTTCCTGCTGACCTGGACTGTAGGGTTGCAAAATGACTTCTTGAATGTGACCCCAACGGTGATGAACCTGGGCGATCGCCATTAATGTGTCCCGCCGTTCTATCTCCGTTTCACCGATCCCCAGTAACAATCCCGTTGTAAAGGGAATTTTCAGTTCGCCAGCCCATTCCAATTGTTGCAGGCGCAGCTCGGGTAATTTACTGGGAGCATGGCGATGCACCGTTTGCAATAAACTCGATGTCATTTGCTCCAGCATCAGACCCATCGAGACATTTACTTGTTTAAGCTGTGCCATCTCAGCAAAACTCAGTGGGCCAGCATTCGTATGGGGTAGAAAACCTAGTGATAGAGCAAGTTCACAAATATTATAGATGTGTTGTAACCAATCATACCGACGCGGACTTTGGGGATGCACCTCACCGCTTAAAACGAGAATTTCAATTACCCCATACGATCGCAGCAACTCTAACCGTACTTTGACATCAGTTAGTGATAACCAGGGACTTTTACCCGGATCAGTTCGAAAGTTGCAGTAACTACAACGGTTGAAGCACTCATAGGTCGGCACCAACGTCAAGGCAGGACTGTAGGTGACAATTTGGTTATTGGTCATTGGTTATTGGTCATTAGCCACTGCTCATCAGCTATTGTCTAACCTAACTGATAGTCACCAAATGACAAAGAACGAATGACAAAGGACTGAATATCTTTATTCAGAACACCAAAACTTGTCTTGCCCCTGGAAACTACGCCGTTTCGCATAGACATTTTTAACGTGGGTCTTGACGGTGTTCAGGCTAATCTGAAGCATCCGGGCAATTTCCTGGTAGGTGTATTCCTGACGCAGTAACATCCAGATCTCTGCTTCCCGCTCGGTCAGATCATATTTTTTCTGTTCAATGCGTAGTTCTTCCCGCAGTTGGTCGTAGCAGTTTTCCAACATAACGAGAATGTATGCCTGCCGATAAACGTTTGTACCAGATAGCGACTCTTTATCGTCGGCCAGAACTTTTGGGCAATTGCCATCTAAACCAGCCATACCCGCAGGTAGCCAGCGGGCACTAATCCGCATGGTTTGGCCCATCACCGACTGACATTCCATGACCAGCGGATGATTAGTAGAAACGTTTTCCCGCAGTAAGCGATGGCAAATTTCTGACACAACCAGGGGTAACTCAGCCGTCGTCGCCTCTGTATCCGTCAGATGTTGACACAATTCCTTGGCTTTGGCATTAGCGTAAACAGGTTTAAGATGGCGTGACGTGACAATCACGCCCTGCTGCAGTAATTCCAAAACATTCGCCCAGATCACGCTTAAATCGGAGACTTCGGTCAAATAGTTGCGGAGGGGAAGATCGGATCGTTGGCGTTGCGGTGATTTACCCGGTGATCGCTGGCGGGTGTTGCGATGATGCAAGCCACCACCAGAAATGGGACTCAGTAATTCGAGCGATCCAGATTCCAGAGAAGAAGAGAATAAACGAGCTGTCATAAGATCAGGCTCCTCAAGTATTGAGGGTATTCTGATCGACGAATCTATGAACCCACAATGAGCAATATGCAGTAATCTCCAGGACAGTGAATTAGAATCAGGCTATCTGAAGTGGGGTGAAGTGCCCTGAAGTGAAATGAACTTTTTTACATTTCCCAATTGTGGGAAACTATGAATTAGTCAATAATGAATTCAACTTCCAGCAGTAACCAGCTCTGCCCAATCTGCCCTAAGGCGATCGCAAAGTTACTCCTGGGGCGATAAAACCCTGGCTTGTTAACTGGTTATCTCTTAACCAGTCAACGCTATTTCTGCTCCGATCCGGAACATCAATCCTTTAACTTCAACCCATTTAAACGCATTCCAGATCCCAACACTCCAAATTCTCTGTCGAGTTCCTGTAAAAGTCGTCACCCGTTTGGGTACTCCTGCCTGAACCGGCAATATTGGGGCCGGTGATCTACTAACTAAACAATTTGCTCTGCCTGCCGTAACCTTTGCCCTTTAACATCTGTGCGTTAATGAATTCACCCAGACCCCTCTCCGATAAGCCAATTGCCCTAGAACCGGAGTATCTCGATCGCTTTTTCCCTTTAGAGCAGCAACGTATCTATATCTCGATCCTGATGAGTCGGGGTGGCTTAACCCGTAGACGGGCTGAATATTTTGTCCGGTTATGGGCCTATCTGTTGCTGAAGCAACAACAGGAAGCAGGTGCCAATCTACTCCAACCACTGACTCAACTTCAACCGCCCCAGGGCTCGGTTGCCTGTACCCATCGGGAAGCGGCTGAATTATTCTATGGTCATAAAGATCGGGGGAGCGATCGCGCGGCTGGGATGATGATTGATCGGTTAGTGGCCCTGGGTTTATTAGAGAAACAGTTTGATGGGCAAACATTGTGTCTCCAGATCCGTTCCATTCCCGAATTAGCAACACCCGCTAAACCACCGGAACCGATTACCCTACAGGCCGACGATTTTAATCCCCGTACAGATGCCATTCCGGCAGCCAATCTGATCACCCGCAACTATGCTGAATTAATCAAAGACGCGGCTACGACCTCTCACAAAATCACGCGGGTATTACGTCGCTGGGCACAGCAGTATCCTAAGGGTATGCGAGTTTTGCGGCGATCGGACAATTTGAACCCGATCGCGATTTCGGTACTCTATCCGGTAGCATCTGAATCGGAATTTAACTTCTTCCAGCCACCCAGTAAAAGCTTTTATCTAACAACCGATAGCGACGTAGATCCATTTCAGATGGCGAAACAGGGTGATCAGGAATGTACCGCCGTATATGTGCGAGCCTGGATTATTGACACCGCGTATCTGAACGGCATGAGTCTTTATCTGTTGCTGGAAGATACTCGTAAGACCCTGGGCCAGATGCAGTCCGACTTTCCTAACCTGTGTGATGTCTATTCCCTGGTTATTCACCCCATGTATGAAGAATTGCGACTCGCATTGGGGTTTCAAAAAATCTGTCAAGACACCCAACGCTCCTATAGCTGGATTTATCTAGGATTAGACCGATTCTTAGAAATGGACTTTAAACAGGCCCTTGCCACTCTTAAGCCAATTTCTAGCGGTAATTAGACCGGAAAGAAAGGGCAGAAAGCAGGGACACCCTCGCAACGTTAATTAATTTCTGGTGGTTCCTGAGAGCGGTTGAACATAATTCTTTAAAATTCTGTAAATTTTGCCACGATTTGCAGGCTTGTGACCTCTCTCTCAGAAGTCACAAGCCTTTATTCTCATACGTTTTCGCAAGAGTAACCAAAATGAGAGTTATGGCAGAACGGTACTTTACAAAACTAAATAATGTTGTGTAAACTACTTTACATGCGGTAACAACCGCTAAATCTTGACACATTACATCAAGCACTCATCGAACCATGACAACAACATTACAACGCGCAGAGCGTTCTAGCGTTTGGAGCCAGTTCTGCGAGTGGGTGACCAG
>CAZGDE010000133.1:0-16158 GCA_964524315.1 uncultured bacterium | reverse complement strand
CGGGTGTGGATGTTGCCGATGGCATTATTGCCGCCAAACCCGTCGATCGCTTCTTGCAGAACTGGCAGAAAATTATTGACCAGGTATCTCAAAAGCCCCAACAACCCATCGCAATTGGCATTGTTGGCGGTGGCGCGGGTGGTGTAGAACTGGCATTAACCATTCAGCATCGGCTCCAGTCCATTCTGCAAGCAGCCAATCAACCCCCGGAAAACCTGACCATTCACCTATGGCAACGGGAGGCCACATTACTACCAAAACACAGCCGTTGGGTCAGCCAATATTTCTGCCAACTTCTCACCCAACGGGGGATTTGTCTTCACTTACAGGAACCAATCGTGCGGGTCGATCGCAATCATGTTTACAGCCAATCCGGACAAATCGTTTCTGTTGATCATGTCATTTGGGTGACTCAGGCAGGCGCACCCGACTGGTTAAAACAAGCCGGGCTAACCGTTGATGATGACGGCTTTGTACTGGTAGACGATACGCTGCGATCGCTCTCCCATCCCCAGATCTTTGCCACGGGTGATGTTGCCACCATGATCAACCATCCCCGCCCGAAAGCCGGAGTATTCGCCGTCCGCCAGGGTAAACCGTTGGCGCAAAACCTGCGGCGAGTGCTGCAAAACCAACTACCCAAACCCTTTTATCCCCAAAAACAATATCTCAGTCTCATTGGCACAGGCGATGGTGCGGCAGTTGCCTCGCGCGGCATGTCAGGCTGGCACTCACGCTGGCTCTGGCAATGGAAAGACCGGATTGATCGCGCCTTCATGCAACGCTTCCGGCAGTTGCCACCCATGTCAGGAGAAGCAGAGGGGGTTAGGACGGAAGATGCAACAACGTCTTCTGTCATGCGTTGTGCGGGTTGTGGTGCAAAAGTTGGCAGTCCCATTCTGGAACGGGTGGTTGAGCGGATCCAACCATCGCGATCGCCATCTGCCAAAACTGATATTCTCGTCGGGCTAAACGCTCCCGATGATGCGGCCGTGATTCAGGTACCACCTGACAAAGTCCTGGTTCAAACCCTGGATTATTTTCCGGCCCTGATCAATGACCCATTTATTCTGGGACAAATTAGCACCCACCATGCCTTGAGTGATTTGTTCGCGATGGGGGCCCAACCCCACAGTGCGCTGGCGATCGCGACGTTGCCGTTTGCCGGTTCTGCCAGCATGGAGGAAACTCTGTACCAGGTACTTGCTGGAGCCATCCAGGTACTACAGGCGGCGAATGCTGAACTGATTGGGGGACATACAACCGAAGGAGCCGACTTGGTTTTTGGCCTGGCTTGCAATGGGTTCGCAGACCCGCAACAGCTACTCCGCAAAGGGGGAGTACAGCCAGGGCAGGTCTTGATCCTGACCAAAGCAATTGGAACCGGGGCATTATTTGCCGCCCAAATGCGGTTACAGGCTAAGGGACGCTGGATCGACGGGGCGATCACTGCCATGCTGCAATCGAACCAGCAAGCAGCAACTTGTCTGCTACAACATGGTGCTACGGCCTGCACCGATGTCACCGGATTTGGCCTAGTGGGTCACCTGGTAGAAATGTTACGGGCTTCCTCGCCGGTGGCCGTTAACCTCGAACTGGAAGCAATCCCCTGGCTAGAAGGGGCCTTAACAGTAACGCAACAGGGCATTGTCAGTTCCCTTTATCGCCAGAATGTCCAGGCTACGCAGCTCATTGCTAATGCGGCAGCAGTCGATCCTGCGCCCCCCTTCCCCCTGCTATTCGACCCACAAACATCCGGCGGTTTGCTGGCAGCAGTACCAGCCGCAATGGGCGATCGCTGTGTTACAGCCCTGAAGCAATTGGGATACCACAACAGCACCATTATTGGTCACACTTTTCAATTAGCACCGGGAGAAAAACCGATTACGGTCAAATCTTAAGAAATTGCCAAACATCAGAAAACTCTCAAGAAATTAGCGCGATGATCGACCCTTACTATGCGTCAATAAAAGATCGCCAGATTGCTAGTTTCGAGGCTACGCCCTATGGATCGCTTTACCGTTGAAGTCATCGCTCAAACCCCAAACCCCCAACAGGTAATCTATGCGGCGATGCATCAGGACTATGCCGAAGAGTTTGTTTGGGGCGATCGCGAAAAAATTCCTGACGAAGCAAAATGTGGCGATATTATTGTTCGTAATTTGCTGGCCGGCAACCGGGGTCACTATGGCCCCCTGGAACACCCTCAAATTGTCCTGAATTGTGGCTGGTTTCCCCACAGCACTATGCAACAGATTCGCACCCATCGGGTTGGGATCAGTTTCGATGTCCAGTCCTTCCGCTATACCGGAAAGCGCATTTTAGACGTAATATCTGGCGATCGCGCCGTTGAAGAGGTGTTTTATCTGCGCCCGGTCGGAGCATATAGTGATCGCCAGGGCAAACGCTATGACTACACCCCAGAACAACGCCAGCAAGACCTGGAATGGTGTCTGGAAGCCTGTCGCCGTTACCAACAACGCATCAATGAGGGCTTTTCTGAAGAGCATGCCAGGGGATTAATTCCCTTTGATGTGAGACAACATTGGGTGATGTCGGCAAATGTGCGATCGCTGATGCATCTGCTCGACTTGCGGTGGAAATCCGATGCCCAACTGGAAGCGCAGAAGCTTTGTGAACAGATCTGGCCCCATTTCGAGAACTGGGTACCGGCGATCGCGGCCTGGTATGAAACCAACCGTCTCAAAAAAGCGCGCCTGGCACCTTAAAGAAACTGCCGTGTACTATGGCGGTCCTAACTCATTTGTGAAAATGAGGGGCTTTGTGATCAAGGATTCCGGCGGTATGCTTGATCACACTTCAAATATGAGCGATATAGCACACACTCAATTGGCAGGCAAACAGCATCCTAATGGGTACAGTCCTCTATCAGTGATGAGGGCTGTTTTCAAATGAGAAAAGATACCTACGCTCCCTTTTACACGCCTGCAGAAAAACGCTAATTATCCTTGCAAATCGCCTATTTTCTCCATTGTTCATTCTCTACCGGGGGTTTTACTAAAAACCATAGAAATTTAAAGAATCTAAAGACAAACTGTCGATTTCATTAACTTTTCTGGAACTATCCCTTAGCTTCAAGTTTGGTTTTCAGCGACAGGAATCACACCAATCCTTCTACTAAATCTTACGATTTAAGGATCCTGTAATATCGATCAAACATTTATCACTCAAGGCTCTCGCCTGTTCTATCCTTTGCCTTCAAGCACTTTTTTGGCAAAGACAAATGTTCATCTCTTGGCACTAAAAACATAACTAAAATCTCAACAAAGTGGAGAGCATCTACCTCCACCGGTTAAACTATAAGAAATGTTGCAAAATATTTGACAAGTTTTTTTAAAGGCTAAAAAAAACGGAAGGGCTAAAAATAGACGAATTAGGGCTAAAGGGAATTAGGCAAAACATTTCAGTAGTTTGACAGCAGAAATGGCGGCTTTGGCAACCGTTATATTAGCGATCAACCTCTGGTTTCGCGCTATGCAATTAACACCCGGTTATATCTTGCTACTAGCGAAACAGCCCCATACGGTCAATGTCTTGGCAACATTGCTGGGGCGATCAAGCTATGCTGTGGCGATCGCCAACACAGAAGAGCAGGCTATTGCAAAGATCTCTCAACATGCCCCTTTCTTAGTTATTCTGGCAGGTAATCATCACAACTGGTCTCAAACATTGCTTCGCGAATTACGTACCCGTGCGACGAAGCGCCCGATCACGCTGTTAGCCCTGACTGATTTTCACGCGCCCAGCTGGATCCATCAGGAAGAAAACCCCGGCTTCGATGGTTTTCTCGTCAATCCCATCAGCAGCGACATTCTTTATTCGCTAGTGCAATCTGCTCACACCCGACAGATCTGCTGTCCAGTTAGTTAGTCCAGCCAATTTTAATAGTGCTAGAGTGGGCGAAGTGACGCACCGTTGGAAAGCGAAAAGTAAACGCGCTGTCGCTATCGCCTGTTTGAATCACTATGCAGCTTGCCCCCTTATACCCTTTCATTCATCAAACTCTTAAGCCCCTGTTTCCAAGCTGTCTCTGGTCAGGTAATGGCAGTGATAGAGCGATCGCCCTTACCTTTGACGACGGGCCTCATCCCCAGTACACCCCCCAACTTCTGGAAGTACTGGATGATTATGGCATTCCTGCCAGCTTTTTCTGGTTAGGAGCCTGTGTTAAACGGTCACCGGCGATCGCCCAGGCCGTTTATCAACGGGGCCATTGGTTAGGTTTACACGGTTACGACCACCGTTCCTTTCCATTACTATCACCACTCGCCCTGAAACAAACTCTGGAACAGACCCAGCAAGAAATTGCCCAAGCTTGCCAGTTACCAACTACCGCCGTGCGGGATGTACGTCCGCCCAACGGTCTATTCACCCCTCAGACACTCCGGTTGTTACATGCATGGAACTACCGTCCAGTAATGTGGAGTGTTGTTCCCGAAGATTGGGTGCAGCCAGGTGTTGCTATTGTGGTGCAGAGAGTTATGCAACAGGTGCAAAACGGTTCAGTCATCGTTTTACATGACGGACTTTTTGGTGGCGCTGATGTGGCTGCCACTGTCCGTTTATTAATCCCACGCTTACTCGAAAAAAACTATCGCTTCGTCACCATCGACCAACTCTGGACAACTCAGTCCGCCTGACCACAATCCTATCTTGATTCATTACACTGCCAATTATTTAATTATTTTCTGGCAGACATTTATTTTCCGAACTTTAAATCCATAATGGTGACAGTGGAGCCACACTACCTGACAGGTATTTCTGGTGTTACCTCTCCTTATCAACGAACAGCAAATATTTACATTCCAATTCTGGTTTAATGGTAGCCTGCGCTATGGCATGTACTACCGTAACGATCTGTACTGCAAACTGGAAACGTTTGAAATCGCCCAGCGACCTCAGGTTTATCAATTAGGCTGCAGATTAGCGAACAAAAATGCCGCTATTGTGATGACAATAACGGAAAATACTTGCAGTCTATGGGGTAGCCTGCGGGCACCGCTCATCAAAAAGATTTTGCTCCGGCCCGATCCGGTCAACCTCAGGAAGTTACTGTTACAACTGCCATCTGACAAAACAGAAGACGTGGTATAGGCCATTAGTAGAACAAATCACAACAGGCCCAGAGTAGTACCGTCCACCCACACAGTTTGCCATCGTTGACTTTGGGCACGATCGCACCAAGTCCATGATGCTTGGCAAGGATCGCAGAGACAGGGATCGCCAAGATCCCTGGAGGGATCGTACACGCTCTTTCCTGGCTTAAGAGTTCATTAAAATGGCTTAAGCCAATTCAGCGTTTTGTCAGGATCAGCCCCCTTTTAATCTTAAGTATCCTGAAGTTGCCAACTAATTTAATGAGTAGATCTGTCAAGTTCCAGTTTTTTTGGGTTAACGTAGCTACTGAAGGTTCGTTTCTCATAGATACCGTGATTCCCGGCACCTTCATTGGCCAACGGTTCACGGAAAGCGGATCTAGACGATAGGGTGGGCTACGACCAACCAATATCCGGTTGCGGATGTGGAATAGTTGAACCACCTCATATTGATTGGCTAAACTAAGCAAATTGCAAAGTGTAATAACCCGTTGATAAATTTCCCAACTCCGTGGCAAAGGCAAGGAAAAGCGTGCAACTTTTGTCAGAAAAGCTACAATCAGAAGGGTCTTATAAAGACCTGCCCGGTGTGGCTTATTGTTTGGTGCCTCTGCTTAACGTCGCGGTACTAAAGGAAGGTTAGTTTTTCCTGGTTAGTGCGGCTGTTCGTTTAGGGTGGCTTCTTGCTTATCCTGTTCGGCGGTCGAGGTTGGGATATTCTCTGTTGACAGATTTTTAATTTCTAGTTAAGGAGCATGAGGAACGCGGCATGACCCAGGCCAACGACGTACTCGACATCGAACTATTGGATAGTTCTGCTGATGACTTATCTGATGGTGATATAGGGTTCTTCATGGATGAGGAGGAACGAGACGAATCTTTGGATGCTGCTTCGGAGGAGGAAGATGGCAAGGCTGGCAAAGCCCGACCTGGCCGACGACGGGCACAAGCTAAGAAGAAGCATTACACTGAAGACTCGATTCGTTTGTATTTGCAGGAAATCGGCCGTATCCGATTGCTGCGAGCGGATGAAGAGATTGAGTTAGCACGTAAGATTGCTGACCTACTCGAACTAGAGCGTATTCGGGAAAACTTGCAGGATCAACTGGATCGCATCCCGCAAGACAATGAATGGGCAAATGCAGTAAACATGGCTTTGCCAGCGTTCCGCCATCGTCTCCATTTGGGTCGCCGTGCAAAGGATAAGATGGTGCAGTCCAACCTGCGACTGGTTGTGTCCATCGCCAAGAAGTACATGAACCGGGGGCTGTCCTTCCAGGACTTGATTCAGGAAGGTAGTTTGGGTCTGATCCGGGCAGCAGAAAAGTTTGACCACGAAAAAGGTTACAAGTTTTCTACCTACGCTACGTGGTGGATTCGTCAGGCAATTACCCGTGCGATCGCCGACCAGTCTCGTACCATTCGCCTACCTGTTCACCTCTACGAAACTATTTCCCGTATCAAGAAAACAACCAAGCTGCTCTCGCAGGAAATGGGGCGCAAACCAACCGAAGAAGAAATTGCGACCCGGATGGAAATGACCATCGAGAAGTTGCGGTTCATTGCTAAGTCCGCGCAATTGCCTATCTCGCTCGAAACGCCCATTGGTAAAGAGGAAGATTCTCGTTTGGGCGACTTCATCGAATCAGATGGTGAAACCCCTGAAGACCAGGTTTCTAAGAATCTGCTGCGGGAAGATCTGGAGAATGTATTAGATACTCTCAGCCCCCGTGAGCGTGATGTCTTGAGGTTGCGTTACGGCCTAGACGATGGCCGGATGAAGACCCTGGAAGAAATCGGCCAAATCTTCAACGTTACCCGTGAACGGATTCGCCAAATTGAGGCAAAAGCGCTGCGTAAGTTACGCCATCCCAACCGTAATAGCGTTCTGAAGGAATATATCCGTTAAAGACCCGTTCTTGACCTATTAGTAGCCCGACACTAAGTTGTCGGGCTTTTTCATTTTCCCAGACACATAAATAATTGGTAGGGGCGAATGGCATTCGCCCCCGGAAAGATAGCAATTCTGCACCAGTATTTCTGTAGTGGGCGTTTAGTCGTCCAACCCTAAAGCCCTATCACAATTCGGTCGACCGAGCGGCAATGATTTGCTGCCGCAGTTGATCAGCCATCGTTGCTAAATCGGCCTGAGCGATCGCCTGTTGTTCACCCGTTGCCAGCCATTTAAGCTGCACCGTCTGGCTCGCGGCCTCAGTATCACCCAAAATCAGGCAAGCAGCTGCACCACTGCGATCAGCGCGTTTGAATTGCTTACCAAACGCACTCGCGCTTAAATCAAGCTCAACCTTAAATCCATCTCGACGGAGGGTTTGGGCAATGAGCAAGGCTTGGGTTTCAGCCATTTCACCCTTCGATACTACGTAAAAGTCAACCGCACTTGTTACGCGGGTTTGCAACTGCTGCAACAGTAAAATCAACCGTTCCAGACCCATTGCCCAACCAACAGCCGGAGTATCAGGGCCACCCAATTGGGTCACCAACCCGTCATAGCGCCCACCCGCACAAACCGTTGCTTGGGCACCCAGGTCATCTGATTGAATCTCAAACACAGTGTGGGTGTAATAATCTAGCCCGCGAACCAGGCGATTGTTGATTTCATAGGTAATTCCCAGTCCCACCAAGATCTGCTGAACCTGTTCAAAGCGGGCTTTTGACTCGTCACACAGGTGTTCCAGAATACTGGGGGCTGTCTGAAGAATGGCCTGCGTCCGACCATCCTTACTGTCTAAAATTCTTAAGGGGTTACGGCTCAACCGATCTTGCGAATCAACATCCAGATCATCCTTGTAGGGAGTCAGGTAAGCAATCAGAGCCTCTCGATATTGCAGACGATCGCTCGCACTCCCAATGGAATTAAGGTTGAGGTGCAAATTTTTCAGCCCTAACGAACGCAAAATATCAGTGGCGATCGCAATCACTTCGGCATCTGCTCGCGCTGCCGGGCTACCCAACAATTCGACACCAATCTGATGAAACTGGCGTTGCCGCCCTGCCTGAGGGCGTTCATAGCGAAACATAGGCCCACCATACCAGAGACGCTGCACTCCGCCCTGGGCTGACAGCCCATGTTCAATGTATGATCGCACGACACCTGCCGTCCCCTCCGGACGAAGGGTCAGCGAACGCTCTCCCCGATCCTTGAAGGTGTACATTTCCTTACCAACGACATCCGTCGCTTCCCCAATACCACGCTCAAATAAATCGGTCTGCTCAAAAATAGGCGTCCGAATTTCTTCATAGGTGGCGCGGTGAAAAACCTCACGGGCAACCGATTCGACCCATTGCCAGTAACGAATTTCGTCGGGCAAAATATCCCGTGTTCCCCGGAGAGCTTGAATTGAACCCATTTTTCTACTACACAAAGACAGTCATTTTGCTCCGGTTTGTTCAGGTTGAGAGCCTAAACCGGTGACGGTTCAACCGTTTCCCAGGCACCGTAGCGATCGCTATAGTACGCCAAAATTTGTTGCACCTGTGCATGACAATTTGGATCGGCATGGTCAGAATATTCCACCCACAAACTATCAATCTGGCTCAGGCTATAGTCAAATTGGTTGGATTGCTGCGGCACTAACCCAATCTCAATGCCATCAATCTGGCCTAGATGGGCGGCCACCTCACGATAAACGGCTAAGGGCAAGCCAGCGCAGCGAACTTGATACTTCAAAGGCAATTCTCCAATGGCGGCAAGAACGTTCATCGAATAGAAAAACAACTTGCTCAAAGCAACGCCAAAACGCAAGACATCCTGCAATGAAACTGCAATTCATCCAACGCCTGACCCATTCCCTCAAGCAAGAAGATCTTATTTAATCTATAGGAGCTTAAAAAACAACAAATAATTCTTTGTTGACTAACTAGTTAACTAGCTACTAGTAGCTTCATTACTAATGTTAGGGAGAGTGCAACAATTGACATTATCTAAACACACCTTCCCCCACTGCAATGCCCACCGTACAAGTGCAACCCGGTTTTCCGTTTCAGTCTTCGTCAAAATATTACTGATATGGTTATCAACGGTTCGTTTGCTAATTTCCAGCTTTTCCGCAATCTCCTGGTTGGTCAAGCCAGCGGCAACCAGTTCAATGACTTGCAGTTCTCGTTCCGACAGAGGCCCCTGCGCTTGAAATTCGCCACCAGCCATACATTTTCCTATCTGTGTATATCTACTTATTTCACTCCTATTGTAGGGGCAACTTGGCAAAAATACTCATCTCCTGGGGAAAGTAACCGTCATGAAACCGTTAGAAAAATCAGTCAGTGTTTGGCACTATAAACCCTGGTGGTGCCAGCCATGGTCCATCCTATTAACTGGCTGCAGTCTAATTAGTGGTAGCTGGTGGTTATTACATACGATTTGGTTGACCATGCTGGTGGCAGTTCCAGTATGTACCTGGATGGTTTTTTTTCTCCTGGTCTATCCTCGCCTAATGCTGACAGCAACTGAGACCCAGGAGGAAAACTAGCCGCTTGAAGTCAACCCGCATTATCAAGTTGGTAACGAGCGCTTTTTCTTCTAGCTTCTGCCTTCTATTTACCGCCAAAAGCAACAGCAGTAGATGCGAAAAAAATATCGTGAAATGGTCTAAGGAGTAACATAGAAAAGATATTGGGAATCTTCATGCAAAGCGACACGGTTACAATCTATTGTCCAAATCCCCTGTGTCAGGCTCCTAACCCGGAGAGCCATAAGTTTTGCCAGCACTGCCGTTCTTCCATTCCTAAGCGCTACCTGTGGGCAGTAGGAAAGGGGCTTGCTAATTTGCGCCCAGGTGAGTTCCTCTCAGGGCGCTATCTATGGAAAGGCGATCGCATCGTCCTGGATACCCAACCCGGCGTGTTACCAGACTTCCCAACCGAAATTTCTGCCGCGATCGAGCCTTATTTACGTTTATCTCCTTTTCCCCTGCACATACCCCAGGTATATGGTGTAACCCAATTAGCTCCCAAACGCCCGACTGGTGATATTGTGCTGCTCGAACGCACTCCCATCTATCCAGAAGGGGTCGGGCAAGTTAGCCACATTGGTTACAACGATAACTATCACTCAGCTGTTGTGGAAGGCAATTTGATGCCGCCGTTAGCGACAGTCTGGCAGTTAAGCAACGGGTTGCGCCAACTGCATTGGTTGTGGCAAATCGCCCAACTGTGGCAACCACTCAGCACCGTGGGGGTCGCGTCCAGCCTCCTGCAGCCTGATTTATTACGGGTAGAAGGCTCCCTGATACGGCTATTAGAATTACAACCTGATCACCGAACAACGCCAACCCTGGCAAACCTGGGTAAACTGTGGCAACAGTGGCAGGCCCAGGCCAGTAGGGAAATCGTCGATTTCCTCCAGCAACTTTGCCAACAACTGCAACAGGGGCAGGTACAAAGTGCCGAACAGCTGGTAGACATACTCGATCATGCGTTAAATGTCGCGGGGCAAACCCCATCCCGCCAAATTTTGCTCGCCACCCAAACTGACCAGGGTCCCAGTCGGCAACGTAACGAGGATGCCTGCTATCCTCCCAGTGGTACAGTTCATTCTTTTACCAACCCGGTTAGTGGGGCTTCCGCAGGTTTACCACTGGCTATTGTTTGTGATGGTATTGGTGGGCATGACGGGGGCGATGTCGCATCCAATTTGGCGATCGCAACCGTGCAACAAAAGGTGCAAGAAGCCACTTTGACTTTTCCCTTAGCTGCCGCCACCCTGGTTACCCGCCTGGAACAGGCAACACTCATCGCTAATGACATTATCAGTCAGCGCAATGACAGCGAACAACGCCAGGAACGCCAGCGGATGGGAACAACGCTAGTAATGGCGCTGGCAAACACCCATGAGCTGTATCTTACCCACGTTGGCGATAGCCGTGCCTATCGAATTACGACAACAGGCTGCCACCAGGTCACCCTGGACGATGATCTTGCTGCCAGAGAAGTACGCTTGGGCTACGTACTTTATCGCGAAGCGGTACGGCAACCCGGGTCAGGCGCTTTAGTACAAGCCTTGGGCATGGCTTCCTCCTCTCTCCTCCATCCCACCGTACAGCGATTTATTCTGGATGAGGACTGCTTGTTTCTCCTCTGTTCGGACGGGCTCAGTGACAATGAACGGGTGGAAGAGTACTGGCAGACAGAATTATTACCTGTTCTACTGGGTCAGTCTGATGTTACCACTGCTAGCCAACGGCTTGTCGAACTTGCCAACACCCGCAATGGACATGACAACGTTACAATCGCCCTGGTACATTGCCAGGTGACTGACAATCAGCCCATAGTCGAACCATTAGATGCCAGCCTGGCTCTGGGAACGGCGGTGTTGGAACCACCAACAACTCCCCCGAAGTTCAATCAAACTCCTGTCAGCCGCTCCACGTTGAAGACTGAACTGGTTCCCCAACGGCAAGCGTCTCATCCACTATTACACTTTATTGGCATTATTGCTTTACTGATAATGGGCGGTTTGTCTGCCTACCTTCTCATCCCGGACGTGCGAGCCTGGCTAAGCCCTACGAGTGAACCCCCACCCATTCCAGTAGCGCCAGTTACACCACCCCCCCCTCCTCCTCCTCCCAGTCCGCCCGCCCCCTTACAGGTAGGTTCACTGGTTCAGGTTAATCGTTTATTACCTGGGCAGGAGAATCAGACCTACCTGCTAACCTTGTTACCCCAACCTGGACGGGCAAAAAGTTCACTGGAAGTCTCAAACCTGATCCCCGCCGAGACTGTTTTACAGATTGATCGCAAGCAAGCGATCCCGCAGCAGGGTAATTGGGTGAAACTCAAAGTCTGTTCGGTACCCGTTGCAACACCACCTGGTAGCAGAACCATTCAACCCGGTAGTAGTGGTTGGGTAGAAGAAACGGCGATCGCATCCCTGGTCACACCCACGGTTTCCCTACCCCCGGCAGAGTTGAAGTTAGCCCGTGTTAATTGCACAATCACTAACACACCAGCAACTAACACACCAGCAACTAATCAACCGGCAACTAACAATTAACAACTAACACCGACTAGACTAAATAGAACCATCTAGACTAATAGAACCATACTGAATATCGTCGCGGGTATAGAATAATTCGTTGAATGCCTCCTTCTGAAAGACCATGTTTAAGTCTGGCGGTTGCCCCCCTGCTAACAGTTGGGCATTTTGCCATTCATGTCACAAACGCCCCTTATCCAGGTGGGTACGTTTTACATGAATGTGTCTGGTCAGACTCGCTGACCCAACTTTGGCATGGCTGGCAGGAGATGTTTTCGACTCGCATGTTACCAGATGTGCCCCTTGTCTCCCAGGTCAATGAACCATTGCCCGATTTAGTCCTTCCCCTCGACGGATCGCTACCCGTACCCGGTCAACCCGTGAGTCGGGCTGGGCGGTTAATGCAAAATTTGGGCATTAGTCTGTGGCAATGGCTGTTTGGCGGCCCTGTGCAAAATAGCCTGAATCAAAGTCAGGGAATCGCGATGGGCCAAATGAAGCCGTTACGGCTACGGCTAGAGATTCGCGATCCGGATCTAATTGCCATTCCCTGGGAAATTATGCAGGATGCTGCTGGCAAACAGGCTATTTCACTCAGTCAACAGATCTTGTTTAGCCGCACGACGAGCGATGTGCATCGCTTACCGCAACTCCGGTCAGATCACATGCTCAAAATTCTGCTGGTGTTGGGGCAAGACTCAGATCCCCACAAGGAGCAACAGCCACCTGATACGGTGCCCCCACGATACGATATCCACCATACTTTACAATTACAAGAAGAAGCGAATGCTCTGGCGAACGTCCTGAAAGTATCTGGTAGCACTGGAATCGGTAAGTTAACCAGTACTCCCTGTCAGGTCGATACACTGGTTCAGCCGTCGCCCGCCGAACTCATCCGGTGTCTCGAAGCAGAGTCTTACAACGTCTTTTTCTATTCGGGGCATGGTGTTCCAGCCCCAGATGGTGGGTTGCTGTTTTTGCGTCCCGATATGACCTTGAATGGAACGGAACTCGCCCAAGTCTTAACCCGTTGTCAGGTGAAGCTAGCCGTATTTAATGCCTGCTGGGGGGCCCAACCCGACCATGAAACGATCGCCAGAGCAGTACCTGACACACAACCAGTTCGAGCTATTCCCCGCAGCAGTCTAGCCGAGGTGTTAATCCATCATGGGGTACCCGCTGTTTTAGGTATGCGGGACACCATTACTGACGAAGAAGCTCTCAGTTTTATCCAGGTATTTGCAAAGGCGCTGGCAGAACGTTTACCCATCGACCAGGCCGTAGCAGTTGCACGGCAACATCTGCTGACACTCTACCGGTTCAACCAACAGGCATGGACGTTACCCGTCCTTTATATGCATCCGGAGTTTGACGGTGAGTTGCTCAAACCGTTAGAAGGTAGCCCAACGGAAATGCCAGAACCCGTGACTCGCATTGGGCAACAAACCTCCAATGCCTGTTTGCGATCGCTCAAAACCGCCAAAGTCTGGCAGGTTCAGGGCGGATTAATGCGCGTTGGTCGCGATCGCGCCGAAAATGATTTGATTATTCAGGAAGACCAGGGCGGTGTCTCTCGCAAGCACGCCGTTATTTTCTGCCGCGATATACAAAAAAATGGTAGTCCCGAAGTTAGCTACTTTCTAGAAGATTTCTCCCGCTTTGGTACCTGGTTATTAGAACCTGGGGATGACCAGTCCTGGCAAAAAGTCCATCGCCAGGAAGTGCCACTAAAGTCGGGTTCACAGTTAAAGTTCGGGAGTTCCCACAATGAAACGATGGAATTTGTGATTCATGATATGCCCGAAAAAGACTAACGGCACATGGCCAGTCTGCGCGGTTTGTCTTAGATTCAGGTGTTATCTGCTGTCCTAACTCGGCCAGATGGCATAAATTAAACGGAGTTACGGAACGGATTGAAATCAAGGTGTAGCTACCCTCAAGCTAATAGGGCTCAACCAATTAGTTCAACCAATTAGTTCAACAATTCGTCGTCAGTTAGTGCATGTAGGAGTCCGGTGATGGAAAAGAAAGTTATGTGTTCCGCTAATCAAGATGCTGAAATGTTGCTGGAGCAAGAGTTATGGAGTGCGCTCCTACATGCCGAAGGCGTTAGCTGTTCCTGGACAGGGCACGACGCGCTGAGCGAAGAAATGTTTGTCGTAGATGACAATCCCCATGCCACCATCTCCTATCCCTGGAGTCCAGCCTCGCCCGAATCAGAGAAATTTTTGACAGTCCTGGAGCAACACACCTCTTTAGATGATTGGGATCCGGCGGAAATTACCAATCGTTCTGGAGCGTTTTTCCAGCAAATCGATCAATTATGGGCCGCCGCCAGCCTTCAAGACACGTTGGCAGAACGATTTGCTGCCCGGATGCCACAAAACCTCTTAACCGCAATTGTCAACCGGGCCCAGGCAGTGTACGCTTCAACTACCAACCTGGCAGAGCAATTGGTTCATTGTGTGCAAACCGTCGTCCCAAACCTGGCCGACGAAGATTTAGACGTTTTAGCTCGCCCGCTTGCCTATGCCATGCGTAATGGTGGTTCTCACCAAGCAGTCGAAACAACCCTAGCAAAGGTACGGATGCTTGCCTGGGAAGAGTTATCCGAGATCGAACAAGCGCGCCTCAGTCTAGCGATTGCCCGTTGTGCATTAGCCGAACTCGACGCTGGTCGCAATGAATAATGCTCAGCGTTGAAGCGACCATCCCAACGGTGGTGTACTACTGAACGATCCTTGATCGGCGACAGTGCGGGGGCGTGTCTCTTCGTCCAGGGCTTTGGCTAAGCGATGGTAAATCTCATCGGCCTGTTGAGGCGAGTTACCAATACTGGTTAAACCGAGTTTGCCAAATTCCGAGAGACAGCCCATCAGATGAAAGACCGTCCCCGTCTCAGTACTGGTATCAAAGTGAAGTTGGTGCTGGGCGATGATATCCATCAGGTCGTTGGGCAACAACCCCCGGTAACGCTCTTTTTGTAAGTTATCGGTCGCGATATAGTACTTGGTTCGTCCTTGCTGACTGTAGAAGGCACCGCTCGATAGGTCATAACGGCCATTCGTCAAAAACTTGAGGGTCATAAACGGGTGAGTCGTACCACCTTTCCGCAAGTTAATTTCAATTGCCTGAATATCCCACTCTGGCCCAGATTGATCCGGACGACGAACAGCAACGAAGTCAACACCAAATCGCTCCATTGCCCCTTTCGCTGCCAAATTTTGACCAATCCGCAGTCCTAATTCCTGCAACCGCAACCGATAGGCTTCATCAGCGGGAAATCGACAGCCCAGATAAATTTGACCACTCGGCCCACCCAAAATCTGATCATGGGTCGAGAGAATTTCAACATCTCCCATCGGCGTAATTCGCCCTTGCACACTGGGTGATCGCTTCTCTTCGCCTTCAATAAACCCTTCGACAATTGCCCCCAACTCTGGAATACGGCTACCAAAACGTTCCCAGGTTTCATTGACTGACTCAAAGCTGAGACAGTGCAGTTGCGCTTTAATCATATCCACCCGTTCTTGATGACGAGCAGAACCTGGTGCCACAGCCTGGATGGGGCGCAAATCAAGCAGGGCATTCCCTTCCCCAGAAAAACCCTCGTTCAATTTCACTACGATCCGTTGCAACGTCGGCTGACGTTCCCATAATTCGGCAGAGGCGATCGCCACATCTCCGGCTGACCATAACGCACCACTACCATCAGGGTGAGGAATATCCTCCTCAGCAAAAATTTGCCGACTGCCACTTTTCGTTCCCCATTGCAACAAATCGGGATCGACCGCATAAAGCGGAATATTTAGCCGCACCGATAATTCTCGCTCTGCGGGAGTGGAATTGAAGCAAATCATGTAGGCTCGTTCTGGCTTCACCGCATGCTGAATTCGCTCAATCAAACGGGAACGATCTAACACCTTCTGACTCAGAGGGCTGAGGGACGAATCATAGGTAGATAGCAACAACAGGCGATCGCGGGCATGGGAAAAGGGAATCCCGGGCAACAATTGCAAGTAATAGTCAATCACACTGGGATGCAACGGT
>CAZGDE010000132.1:0-16169 GCA_964524315.1 uncultured bacterium | reverse complement strand
GATGGGGGACGATCTGCTGGCCTGGTTTGAGCGATTTTTTCACCTACCGGGCGATCGCGAAAAAAAACACGCCCTGCGCCAACTGATCTTAGAAATGGCTGCCGACCCCGAAGGTTTATCAATTCTGAGTGTTTTACGCCGTTACCCCCAGACAATCCAACTCAACGTTGACCAGTTACTCTTAACGGCGAAACGGGTGGAGTTGTTGCTACAGGAAACCAGCACCATTATTGCGAGCGTCCGCGAGTGCGCGATCGCCGAAGCTGTGGCCGAAATCGCCCAGAATGGAGACGTTGACTTTGCCAGTTTGCCTGACCTGCGCCAACCGGGGCCATTTGCGGTCAAACAGTTTACCCTGGTGCTACCCACCAGCCAGCGGGATTGCCTACCCGGTCAGGTTTACCAGCGCCAGTTAACGGTTACCTGTTATCAACCCGACCCCTTTCCTGGCGATCGAGTGCCCGTCATCGTGCAGTCGCACGGGTTGGCTTCCAGTCCGGTTGATTTGCAAAACTATGCCATCCATCTGGCCTCCTATGGCTACTTTGTCGCTGCCCCCCAACACCCCGGAAGTGATACAGATCAGGTCTTTAACATGCTGGCCGGGGCAGCAGCGGACGTGTTTAAGTTAGCGGAATTCGTCGATCGCCCCCTCGATATCTCCCATGTGCTGGATGAGTTGGAACGCCGGAATGATAGCGAATTTGGTAACAATCTGGATCTGCAAACGGTGGGTGTCATGGGTTACTCCTTTGGTGCCTACACCGCTTTTGCTCTGGCGGGTGCGGAGATCCAGTTCGACAAGTTGGAGATAGCTTGCAGTCCGGCGATCGCCCATCCCAACCTGTCGTTGTTACTCCAATGTCAGGCTTTGAACTTACCGCGCCAACGCTACCATCTGCACGACGGGCGTGTGCGGGCCATTCTTTCGATCGATTCGGTCGGGAGCGAAGTGTTTGGCCCCCAGGGGATCGCCAAAATCCAGATACCCGTTCTCTTAGTCGCAGGTAGTCACGATGCGGCGGCTCCCCTGGCGTTTGAGCAAATTCGCCTTTTCCACTGGCTCACTGCCCCCCAATCCTATTTGGCCTTAATGCAGGGACGGGCCCATGTCCAGGATATTGGGCGATTGGTGGAAAGTCTTAATCTACAAATTAAAGTTTCGCCTCGGTTCACCTTTTCGCCGGACGTTATTCCATTCGAAGAGTATATTAAAGCACTCAGTCTGGCATTTTTTCATCGCCAGTTGATGCCACAAATTCAACCGTTGCCCCGTCTGAATGCGGCATATGCCCGTTATCTGAGCCAATCACCGTTTGACCTGTGGTTAATCAGTCAGGCATCCAACCAAGCCCTGACCAACCAGCTACAGATGTTGAATTCCAGTTCCATGACCACACCGTCTGGATTTGAATCTGCACGGAGGGAGTTATGAAAGGGAAAGTTGTCACGCCGCTACCCAATGCCACACTAGCCACAGCGATCGCCGCCAACACTCGTCCGGAGGAAGTCAATCAAGCTATGTCACACGTTGCCGGAACATTTACAGGTGCCCAGGGCGACCCGCTGTATTACCAGCGCTGGTATCCGTTAGAACCTGCCCGTGCGGTATTAGGCATTGTGCATGGATTGGGCAGTCACAGTGGCTTGTTTGGCAACCTGGTGCATACATTGGTGCCCCAGGGGTTTGCTGTCTATGGGTTTGATTTGCGCGGGCATGGGCGATCGCCCGGTCAACGGGGCTACATCAACTCTTGGGCCGAATTTCGGGAAGATATGGGGCAGTTCTGGCAATTAATGGCATACCATCACCCGACGACGCCCCGCTTTGTTTTAGGTCACAGTTTGGGTGCCAATATTGTTTTTGACTATGCCTTACGTTATCCGGAAACCTTTCCCGGCATCATCGCAATGGCTCCCGCACTTGGCCCCGTAGGTGTTTCCCCGTTGCGCCTGAAACTGGGACAAATTCTATCCCGCACTATTCCCCGCTTCTCGCTGGATACGGGTATTCCCCAAAAGGCTGGTTCCCAGGAAGAGGCAACGATCGCCGCCTATACCACCGATCCCTTGCGCCATCGGCGGGGGACGGCGCGACTGGTGACGGAATTTCTGCAAACTACCCAATGGATTCAGGCCAACTTGTCCAACCTGACAGTACCAATTCTGATTTTGCACGGAACCGCTGATCCGGTCGCGTTACCCGCCAGCAGTCAGGCCCTATTCCAACAGATACCCAGCCCGGACAAGGAACATCGGGAATACCCCGGTGCGTATCACGACCTCCACAATGATACGGCTGCCGACCAGGTTTCCAGGGATATTGCCCACTGGTTAGATCGACAGGTCACCAGCAAAGTCGCTGTTTGATGGAGGCAGGAGAATTAAATCAGTTTGATCGCTGATTGGGGTAGGTTTTGCCAAAGTCCTTCGTCTCAGCCGGTGATGCTGTGGCTCAACCTGTCCTTACAGGTATTTTGTTTGCTAAAAAGCTCAGGAATTAATGGCATAGTGAACCAGTTCTCCCAAGCGACGACGGAGGGTTTCCAGACCGAGGCGATCGCAGGCCGAAATAAAGACAGCCTGGGGATATTCCTCCTGGGCCAGTGCCAGTTGGTCACTCTCCACCTGATCAATTTTGTTAAAGGCCAGCAGAATGGGCCCAGGAACAATGGGCATTTCCGCCAGGATACCCATTACTGCCTGAATCTGGCTCTGCCATGCGGGATGAGATAGATCCACCACATGCAGCAGGGCATCCGCTTCGGTGACTTCTTCCAGGGTAGCCCGAAAGGCATCCATCAAAGAGGGTGGCAGTTCGTGGATAAATCCCACCGTATCGGTTAACAGAATTGCCTGGGGTTCCTGGGTTTCCGCATGGGGAACGGTGAGTCGGCGTGTCGTTGGGTCCAGGGTGGCAAATAACTGGTCAGCGGTGTAAACTTCCGCGTTCGTCAACACGTTCAGCAGGGTTGATTTGCCCGCATTGGTATAACCCACCACCGCGACAGAGGGCACTTCCCGATGCTGGCGGCGTTGGCGCAGCCGGGCACGGTGCGCCCGGAGTTGGTTTACTTCCTGCTGGAGCCGGGAAATGCGGCGTTGAATGGCGCGTCGTTCGGTTTCCAGCTTCGTTTCACCAGGCCCCCGTGTACCGATACCCCCCCCAAGGCGGGACATGGCCTGTCCCCGTCCTGCCAGTCGGGGCAACATGTATTCGAGCTGGGCCAGTTCAACCTGAAGTTTACCAGCGCCAGATCGCGCCCGTTGGGCAAAGATATCGAGAATAACTTCGGTGCGATCGACCACACGGACACCAATCTGGCTTTCCAGATTGCGCACCTGGGCCGGTGACAGATCCCGGTCAAAGACGACCAGGTTGGCACCAACAGTCTGGGCTGCCATTGCGATTTCCTGCACCTTACCCTCTCCCACGACGGTTTGGGGATGGGGGCGGGGGCGTTTTTGCTTCATTGTTTGTAGCACTTCGCCGCCAGCAGTTTCCACCAGACGGGCCAGTTCTGCCAAACCTGTCTGGAATTGATGAGGGGTATCGCGTTCGGTCATTAAGCCGACAATCAATACCTGGTCATGGTCGCGATCGACCTGACGGGCAATGTACTGCCGCTGGAATTCTTCTTCTAAGCCTTCTACCAGGCGCAGAAAGTCCTGATCTGCTATGGTATCCAGGCTGAGGGGTGGCGATACGGTCCAGGCGGTTTCGGGATGGGGGAGCAGATGGGCCAGGTACACGTCTCTGACATAGCCAGTGGCACCACCACCGCGCCGCTCGAAACCACCCCCCGTCAGCGTTAAAGACACCAATGCGTCTAGCCGCTGGATGGCCATCGCGGTGAGGGTAGACTCGTTGGGTGGCTCAAACTTTAATTGGGTAGCAAGGCAACGAATACCGCTGAGACGTTCGGCCCCGTAACGGGGGAGTTCCAGGGGGGGGATTTGGGTCTGGCGGGGGGTGCCAACGCCGACACGGATGACCTGTCCCCGACGGTTGATGTAAACGCAAACGGGCTGGTTCAACTCGGTGCTGATGGCTGCGACCCGTTGGGCGAACTCTGGTGTGGTGAGGCGATCGCCCGGTAGTCGCTGGTGGTAGAGGCGCTGCAACTGTTTGAGTTGGTTGGTCTTTAATCCTTGCAGGTTGCCGTAAATCGTTTCGATAAGTTCTTAAACCCTAAATCGACATACTGTCATTCTACTAATTTGTTGAGGGGAGAAAAGGGGGGATATAGCGATAGCTTTAGAGCATGACACTTCTACTGTTTGTGGTTGTAACGTTTTATTGATGAAGGTTCTTCGGCTATTTGTTAACACGGAGTCCGATCGCCCGCCTCTATCCTGTTCAAAACTGGATCTGGAGCAGAACTATGGCATCGTCGGCGATCACCATGCAGCGGTAGGTAGTCCCCGGCAGGTGTTGCTTGTGGATCAGCCCTGTCTGGAGCGGTTTGGGTTACAACCGGGTGACCTGTACGAAAATGTGCTGGTGGATGGGGCGATCGCGCCGTGGCAATCGGGACAGGTATGGCAGATGGGGCAGGCGCGGGTGCGGTTGACGTTTCTCTGTGAACCCTGCGCTTACCTGGAAACATTGCGTCCGGGGTTGGTGCGGCAGATGCAGGGACAGCGGGGTTGGTTGGGGTTGGTGGTGGGGACAGGGGCGATCGCGGTGGGCGATCGGGTCACACTGATGGAGGCAACCTATCCACCATTGAGTGAGGTGGTGTGGGAACGGTTTACAGACTTTGTGGCGCGGATTCCAGTGGGTAAGGTGGTGACAACGGCGGATCTGGTGCTGGCGTTGGGGGTCACTCGCTCCTATTACCGGGTGTTTCCTGGTTTCATGAAGAAAGCTCTGGCAACGTTGCCCGTGCATCGGATTGTGGCGATGGATGGCAGTCTGTTTAGCCAGCATGTGCCCCATCAGGCGGAATGGTTGGCAAGGGAAGGGACGACGGTGACGGGGGGAAAGGTGGGCGATCGCGATCGGTGGCAACCGGAATACTTTTACCCACCTTAATGGAAGCTATCCGGTGCGCCTCCTTTCTGTAAGATTGATGAGTCGATACGACCGGGGGCTTCGCATGGATTACGATGTCGTCATTATTGGGGCAGGGCACAATGGTCTGGTCTGCGCGGCGTATTTGCTGAAGGCAGGTTATCGGGTGTTGTTGTTGGAAAAACGTCCGGTGCCGGGTGGGGCAGCGACGACGGAGGCGGTCATCCCGGAGTTACCGGACTTTAAGTTCAACCTGTGCGCGATCGACCATGAGTTTATCCACCTGGGCCCAGTGGTGGAAGAGTTGGAATTGACCAAATATGGGTTGAAGTATCTGTTCTGTGACCCGGTGGTGTTTTGTCCCCAGCCGGATGGGAAGTATTTTTTGGGGTGGCGATCGCTGGAGCAGACCTGTGCCGAAATTGAGCGCTACAGTCCCCGCGATGCGGTGAAGTATGCGGAATTTACAACCTACTGGCTCCACCTGGTCAATGCCCTGATTCCCATGTTTAATGCCCCGCCCAAGTCGGTGTTAAAAATTGCTAAAAATTATGATTTGGACAAGCTGAAAGATGCGCTGGCGGTGGTGGGTTCGCCCAATAAGGCGCTGGAATTTTTGCGGACGATGTTGACCAGTGCGGAGGATTTGCTCAACGAATGGTTTGATTCAGAAGTGGTAAAAGCACCCCTGGCCCGACTGGCAGCGGAGATGGGGGTACCACCGTCCCAGAAGAATCTGGCGATCGGAGCCATGATGATGTCGATGCGGCACAATCCCGGTATGGCCCGCCCCGAAGGTGGGACAGGTGCCCTGGTGCAGGCACTCGTGAAATTGGTTAAGGCGTTGGGTGGCGAAATCCTGACGGAACAGAGTGTGAACCAAATCCTGGTGGATGACGGGCGGGCGGTGGGGGTGCGCGTCGCCAATGGGACGGAATATCGCGCTAAGAAAGGGGTCATCTCAAACATTGATGCCAAGCGGTTGTTTCTCAATTTGATGGATGCGGGTGATGTGGATAGTGCCGATCACAACCTGCGGGAACGGCTGGAACGACGCATCATTAACAACAATGAAACGATTCTGAAAATTGACCTGGCAATGTCGGAACCACTCCGCTTTAGCCAGTACAACCATCGGGATGAGTACCTGATTGGCTCGGTACTGATTGCCGATTCGGTGGATCATGTCGAAGTTGCCCACACGGATCCCATGCAGGGCAAAATTCCCGATGCAGATCCGTCCATGTACATCGTGCAACCGACTATGCTTGACCCGACGATGGCACCGGATGGACACCACACCCTCTGGATCGAGTTCTTTGCGCCCTATCAGATTAAGGGACGGGAAGGGACGGGTCTAAACGGGACGGGCTGGACGGATGAACTGAAAAATCAGGTGGCCGATCGCGTCATTGATAAACTGGCTGACTACGCTCCAAACGTGAAAACGGCTACCATTGGGCGACGGGTGGAAAGTCCCGCCGAGTTGGGCGATCGCCTTGGGTCGTTCAAAGGCAACTACTACCATATCGACATGACCCTGGAACAGATGGTCTTCCTGCGTCCGCTACCGGAACTGGCAAACTACACCACGCCAATTAAAGGGTTGTATCTGACGGGGGCGGGTACCCATCCTGGCGGTTCCATTTCGGGCATGCCGGGACGCAACTGTGCCCAGGTATTTCTGCAAAACCAGCGATCGCTCCGGAACCTGCTGGGCTTTGAGAGTTGAATTCTGCCAATAGATGGTAGATGGTAGAGGGTCGGTAGGGGATAGTGAGGTGGTGCTGAATAGCAGTATGAATTGGAACGAAGTTTCAATTCATCCAACGCTTAGGATCGGGGATTAAATAGAACCAAGTATTTTGTCTTCTGAAGGGGCGCATGTCCGTGTGCCCGTATAAGAAAGTATCGAAGTTATTTAATTTTTCGTTCCTTAATTCATCCTTGGAATCAGCAACGCCGGATAGTGATGGTTGCAATTGAGCGAGACGACGTATGACGGATCGGGTTTTGATTTTAGGTGGTAGTGGACGCATTGGTAGTAGTGTGGCAGCGGATCTGATTGCCCATACGGATGCGGAGATTGTGTTGAGTGGACGCAATGCCGCCCTGGGTCAACAGGTGGGCGATCGCCTGGGACGCCGGGTGCAATTCCTCGCTGCCGACCTGACGGAGCCTGATAGTTTGGCAACGGCGATCGCGTCCTCTCGTCTGGTCATCCACTGTGCTGGCCCCTTCCACCATCGGGATGCGGCAATTCTCAAACTCTGTATTGCGTCCGGTGTGGACTATGTGGATGTGAGTGACCACCCCTCCTACACCCGCAAAATGATAGAGTGCAGCGACCAGGCTGCCGCTGCGGGAGTGACTGCCATCATCAATACAGGCATTTTCCCCGGCATTTCTAACAGTATGGTGCGCCAGGGCATCGAACAGTTGGACGAAGCCGATCGCGTCCATCTCAGCTATGTGGTGGCGGGTTCCGGTGGGGCGGGTGTCACCGTTATGCGAACGACGTTTTTAGGGTTGCAACGCCCGTTTCAGGCATGGATCAATGGCTATTGGGAAATGGTCAAACCCTATAGCGATCGCGAAATTATTGACTTCCCTCACTACGGCCCTGTGGATGTCTACTGGTTCGATGTGCCAGAGGCGTTTACCCTGCCCGCAGCGTTCCCGGTGAAAACGGTCATTACCAAGTTTGGTACCGTTCCCCGCTTCTACAACTTCCTGACCTGGAGTGTGGCTCGCTGGTGGCACCCCCGGTTACTGAAACAAACGGCGGTGATTGAGTTTCTTTCCTATGTCAGCCACTTCATGACGGATGTGACGGATCGGGTGAGTGGCATTGGGGTTGCCATCCGTTCCGAGGTGACAGGGAAAAAGGACGGTCAACCTGCCCGCTGTCTCACCACACTGGTTCACCCCAATACGGCAATCATCGCCGGGTATGGAACGGGGAGTGTGGCGCAACTGCTCCTGAATGGTCAATTGCAGAAACCGGGAGTATGGGCGATCGAAGCGGCTCTCCCAACCGATTTGTTTACACAAACAATGGGCGATCGGGGTGTTCAGATCCAACAACAACTTATTACTGGTTAGTTATATGGCTAGGTGAAGTAACCTAAGAGAAGGGTTTAAGGGATGAATTTAGATAAGAATTTAAGGTTTTGATTTTTACAAAAGCCTTCATAATTTAGGCGTACTTATGATTTCTATTGAGAGTCTCAGACAATTCATATTTAGCCTTTGACTGAGAATTATGACTGATAAAGAGACAAAAGTATTTGAGGTACGCGATCCACTTTCCTATGTGTCACTGCGTGTACGTATGTACTTCAATGATCAAGAGATTGCTGTAGGTACTGCATTCGTTTATTTATACAACGAAAAGCCATACTTAGTAACCAACTGGCATAACGTTTCCGGTAGAGAACCCGATACTCTAAAAGCTAAACATAAGTGCTGTGCCCTTCCAAATCGGTTCTTTGTGGAAGTCCCCTTCGTTAAGTTAAATCAGGCAAACTACTCGATCTCCTGGAAAGAACATCAAGTATTGATCTATCGAGATGACAATGATTCACCAACTGAAGCTATTTGGTATGAACATCCTAAACATGGCTATAAAGTTGATGTTGTAGCAATTCCAGTTAATGAGGATGAGGTTTTCTCGCCCTTAAAATCTATTTGGTTTGAGCAAGAAAGCACACAGAGTAAAGCTGAACAGACAGTTCTTCCTAGAACCACTGCTATTTGTGCAGTTAATGATCCTAGTCTGAATCTGAAGAAAGTACTACTGCGTCCAAGTCTAGATGTTTTTGTTTTAGGTTTTCCAAGAGGAATGAGTGGTGGAGGCAAGTTTCCTGTTTGGAAACGTGGAAGTATTGCATCGGAGCCAGATTTGGATATAGATGACTTACCCAAGATGTTTATTGATACAGCAACACGTGAGGGCATGTCTGGTGCACCTGTCTATGTTAAACAAACAGGGTGTTGGTTATCTGAGGAGAAAGATAGGCTTGGAAACTTCCAGTCAGTGTTGGGTGAAGGGAGGCGATTTATTGGAGTCTATTCTGGACGAGTTGGTGATGATTGCTTTCAAGCGCAGCTAGGCATTGTCTGGAAACCAAGTACGATTGAGGAAGTTATACAGTCTTCTACTATAGGAAAATCATCTTTTGACCTGTCGCCCTTATGCTAACGCTGCATAGCAACTGTGCTGCACCGGAATCCTCTAATCAGTTGTTTGCGGGCTTATATGGAAGCTGATCAGCAGTAGTTATTATGGTAGCTAAAACCTTTGTCTTCTAGCCCACTTTCCCCAGCTTCACTATGGGTTGCCAAATTTGCATAGTACTCAATGTACAGGTGGGTTTAGCCAATCTAAGTAGGTAACCCTGATCAAACGTAGGATGTGTTAGTCGTAGCTGTAACGCATTGAATCAGCATGGGTGACGCGATCTCTAAACCCATCCTACGAAAAGCTCTGTTTATTTATGGCCATCTACTTATCTGTAGCTGGCAATGTCTTTGACCGCAAAAACTGCCCCGATACGGAGACAGCGGCAATTCAGATTTTTGTTAGTCAAATCCGACTGCAACCTGCTGCCAGTGTGGCTTTTTGCCTTGCCGCCAGAAAAGTAAAGTTATGTAAATATTGACTATTCCAGGAAAAAACAGTAAAAATAGATACAGAAATAAATCGTTCATCTCTCTTTTTCTGGCGTTGCTCAACATAACCAGCGCGGACAAACGGAAGAGACGGAAGTAGGGAGAGATCCCGAAGGAACGCGCCTCAAATCGCAACAGATTACTTTAGGAGGCGACATGCTACTTACTTATAGAGGTGTTAGCTACGAAGCAAACGCAACCCGTCCAGCAGCAGTACCGGCGGTTGATCTGAAATATCGCGGTGCGACCTATCGCTTAAACCAGGTAGCACAATCTGCGAGTCTGAATGCCGTTCTGAAATATCGCGGCACTACCTACGGTCAGCAGCCAACCGTTGCGGCTGTAGCACCCGTTCCAGAATCAGTTCCCGCTGCCGTGGCATCGGTTTCTGTGGAAGAAAAAGCACGGATTTTGACTATGAACCACCATCGGTTGGTCAAAAATCGTCAGCAAGCGTTGTTAAGCCGTTCAGCTTCAGAACTGGGTCTGTCAAACAAGATTGGTAACTACTGGAATCATATCCAGGGCAAAGTTCATCCTAGTTTCTGGTACAGCTATGATCGCAGCCATGCTGCCTTGAGCTAACCAGACTGGAACAAAACGATTGTGTTTAGACCTGTTTGCGTAGCGTAATGCTGAGTACTGGGTGCTGAGTTTCAAGTTCAGCCAGTAGACCCATCTCAGCCAGCAGATGTATCCTCACCAACGGAACAACTGCTGTGCAAATCACAATCAAACAGTAATAGCCTCAGAATCATCTGAGGCTATTTTTTGCCATTTATAACCCAATGAAGACGGTCATTGGTCATTCGTCCTTTGGGAAAACCAATGACGAATGACCAATGGCCACCCCCGTCTACCAGTTTGCAACAATGGATCAACCTACCCCAAACCGATCGCGATCGTGGGGAGCCGCAAAATCAATCAGTGGCCCTTTCGGCACAATCCGGTTGGGGTTAATGGCGGTCTGGCTCATATAATAATGCCGCTTAATATGATCGAGATTGCAAGTTGGCCCAATTGCGGGATGCTGGTACAGGTCTTTCAGGTAGTTCCAGAGGTTCGGGTAATCAGCAATTCGCTTCAGGTTGCATTTGAAGTGCCCGTGATAGACCGAGTCAAACCGAATCAGCGTCGTAAACAGACAAATGTCCGCTGCCGTTAACTGGTTGCCGCACAGGTAACGCTGGCTCCCCAGTACCTGCTCCCAATGGTCAAGATGCTGAAATAACTCGGTCACAGCTTCTTCATAGGCAGCCTGAGAGGTAGCAAAACCGGAGCGATACACACCGTTGTTAATGGGCATGTAAATAGCATCAATTGTCTGCTCAATCGTTTCCCGGAGGTGTTCCGGGTAAAGGTCGATCGCGGTTCTGGTGATTGCACCAAACTCGGTATCCAACATTCGAATGATTTCGCGGGATTCGTTGTTGACGATCGTTTGAGTCTCCTGATCCCATAACACGGGTACGGTCACCCGCCCTGTATAGTCTGACTTTGCTTTCAGGTAAATTTCCTGAAGGTACTGGGCCCCATTGATCGTATCGGGAATGGTACCCGGTGCTTCCGAAAAGGCCCAACCGCGATCAGCCAGGACTGGATCAACAATTGACAACCCGATCGCATCCTCCAACCCTTTCAAACTCCGCATGATTAATGTCCGGTGTGCCCAGGGACAAGCGAGCGAAATGTATAGGTGGTAGCGGTTTGCAACCGCTTTAAAGCCACTGGAACCATCGGCGGTGATCCAGTTACGAAATTTGGTTGGCATTCGGTTGAACTTACCGCTGCTATCCCGTTCAGTCCATTCGGTTGTCCATTTGCCGTCTACCAGCATGCCTAGTGCCATTGTTTTGCCTCGATTGGGAGTGGGAGATGGGGAGCAGGGAATTGGGGGATAGGAAGACTAATGCCTGGGCGATTTCCTGGAAAAATGTACCCTGGCGTAAGGGCAGGTTTTGCCAAAGTTTCTGGTGTTAGCCGCTAGTTCGGGTACTAAACCTGCCCTTACACAAGTATTTTGTTTGCTAAAAATCCTCCTACCCCCCTACGTTTTAAGCCAGATCAAATAACAACACCTCTGCGTCAGTTGCAGCCTCTACCAGAAGTTCGGTTTCATTGCTGATAGCGGCTCCATCTCCAGCCGTTAGAGGGGTGCCATTGAGGGTGATGTCACCATTGACGACCTGTACCCAGGCATGACGACCGGGTTGCAGGGTGTAGGAACGTTGTTCGCCCGGTGTCAGTATGGTTGCGAACAAGCCCGCATCTTGATGGAGTTTGACGGCGCCGTGTTCTGCATCCGGCGTGGCGATCGCCTGCCAGCGTCCCTGTTTGGTTTCAGCGGGAAATAGTTTTTGTTCGTAGCTGGGGGGCAGTCCCTCTGTATCGGGCAGGAGCCAGATTTGCAGAATGTGCAACGGCTCGGTTTGCGAAGCATTAAATTCGCTATGAGTGATGCCCGTTCCTGCCGAAAATCGTTGGACACCATTTGCCCCAATTACTTCGGTATTTCCCAGGCTGTCACGGTGTGCAATGGCACCTGATACCACGTAGGTAACAATTTCCATGTCCCGGTGGGGATGGGTCGGAAAGCCACTACCGGCTGCGATACGGTCTTCGTTAATGACTCGCAGGCTCCGAAAGCCCATATGGTTGCGATCGTAGTAGTTGGCAAAGGAGAAACTATGGTAAGTATCCAGCCAACCATGATTCGCATGTCCGCGATCGCCCGCTTTACGAAGAGTAAGCATTGTTTGACTCCTGATAGGTTTGGTAAGGAAAACGTTGCCTGTCTGGGAAAGGATGGCAGGATAGCCAGAGTGGGGATGGGAGATGGAAGAAACGGTTTCCCGCATCATTCCGCCCTCACATCCGCCTGTCCGCTAGATTTTGCTATGGGTGCCGTCGCAGAATGGGCCGTTCTGAGTGTATTTGCAGTTACAGAGGGCAAGTTGCTTTTTCTCAGTCACTTCAAATTTCATGGGCGCAAACCCTGTGTCTTTGTGAGCACCATCGCAAAAAGGCTGGTTCCCTGATTGCCCACAACTACACCAGTAGTAGGTACCGGGCTCCAGTTCCATCACAACAGGCTTTTTAGCGAAAATAACTGGTTCAGGCATCGTGTTCTCCTTGAATATACTAGCTAGTACATTTCGTATGCAAACATAGTAGCACAGGTAAAGTTTGAATGCAAACAGTCTGTCTTTTTCCGTCTTGGAATGAAAATTTGGTGTTAGGGTGAGGGGATGTAATTTATATCACTGCTAGTGCTTAGTTTCAGTGGTTTGCTAATCAGGCGTGGTCTGCTCCACGTTATCGTTCGTCATCTGCGTCACACTAAAAGAAGTCAAGAGAAAAGAAGTCAGGGAAAACAGCTCAGCTGACTCATTTAGCCCCCAATCATCTACCGTCACTATGCAAACACTGGAAAAAACCCATCCCAAGTTTTTGGAACTGAAAACCCGGTTAACTGAAATTGAGGATATTAACGCTGCGGCCTCTCTTTTGTATTGGGATCAGGCAACTTACATGCCACCCGCAGGGGCAACGGCGCGGGGTCGGCAACTGGCAACGTTGTGGCAATTGGCCCATGAAAAGTTAACGGATGGGGCGATCGCCCGCCTCCTGGACTCACTGCAGTCCTATGAAGCCGATTTACCCTATGATTCGGACGAAGCTAGCCTGTTGCGATTGACTCGCCGGATTCATGAAGAGGCCGTGAAAGTCCCTGCTGCCTTTATGGCAACGCTGTCGCACCATCGCGCCCGTTGCTATCAAGCCTGGGCAAAGGCACGCCCAGAAAACAATTTTGCGCTGGTGCAACCCTATCTGGAAAAGATGTTAGACCTCAGCCGCGAATGGGCCAATTTTTTCCCTGGCTATGACCATATTGCCGATCCATTAATTGATGCATCGGATTACGGCATGAAAGCGGCTGATATTCGCGCAATTTTTACGACCTTACGGGAGCGACTGGTGCCGGTTGTTCAGGCGATTACGTCACAACCACCACCGGATGATACCTGTCTGCGAGTGGGTTACCCGGAAGACGAACAGATTTCTTTCAGTCTCAAACTTTTGGAGCAGATGGGGTTTGACTTTAGTCGAGGACGGCAGGATAAAACCCTCCATCCCTTTATGACCAACTTTTCCATTGATGATGTTCGCATTACTACCCGTGTTTATGAAAGCGATCTGAGCCAGGGGTTATTCAGCACGATTCATGAAACGGGGCATGCTTTTTATGAATTAGGGAATGCGCCCGCATTAGAGGCGACGCCGCTGGCAGGCGGTATTTCCCAGGGCATGCACGAAAGTCAGTCGCGCCTGTGGGAAAACCTGGTCGGGCGATCGCGCCCATTCTGGCAATACTTTTACCCCCAACTGCAAGCGGCATTTCCGGCCCAGTTAGCACATGTTTCTCTGGAAACCTTTTACCGGGCTATTAATAAGGTGTCGCGATCGCTGATTCGAACCGATGCCGATGAGGTCACCTACAACTTGCATGTGATGATCCGCTTTGACCTGGAACTTGAACTTCTCGAAGGCTCCCTGGCCGTTGGTGACCTTCCTGAAGCGTGGAATGAGCGCTACCGTAGCGACTTGGGCGTGGTTCCTAAGGGGGATAGTGATGGTGTCTTGCAGGATGTTCACTGGTATAGCGGACGTATTGGCGGTATGTTCCAGGGCTACACGCTAGGTAACTTGATCGCGGCTCAAGTCTTTGAAACCGCACTCCAGGCGAACCCGGCAATCCCTGACCAAATTGCTCATGGTAACTTTGCCCCCTTACATGACTGGCTGACGACAAATATTTACCGTCATGGGCGCAAATATACAGCAGCCGAACTCATCCACCGGGTTACAGGTAAAACCCTGACTGTTGCACCACTGATGCACTACATTCAGCATAAATATGGGCAGCTATATGCAGGATTAAGTGAATGTCCTGCATGGTAGGAAGCTTGACGATCTGAAGGGGCCTGTATTCATGCCCCTCCCAGGATCACTTCTGGATCTGGCATAGGACAAGCGCAGAGTGACCCTATCACTCTGTTACCCATTCTTATTTAAAGAATTCGTGAGAATTACCGTGGATTTGTCCTTGCTTTGTGAGAGATTGTTAAAATTTAAAAAACATCTATTCAATCCCCTAAATAAGACGCATAGAATCAGCACTTTCATAGTTTTCCTGAGGTCAACCGGAGAATTTTTGCGGGGCTAAGAATATGCAAACGGATAAAGAAATTGGTATTATCAGCTTTTATTTGGTCAAAGCTTATTTGATTGGCTGTTCTTAATTTTCTATTTTTAGAATTTCAAAAGGTGTGGACGATCGCCACCCTGGTTGATATCTGCACAATGTGGGATTTTTTTAAGGCAGTTTGTATCTAGAATCCAATTAAGGGGTTGCGCTCTATCCTCCGGTTGCACAGCAGGTAGCACTTTTAGTTGTATTTAGGCATGCTTGACACAGGGCAACTACCACTTAAAGGAGAAGCCTTCCACTGGTTTCGCGAAGGGCTGAAGTCTGCTGCCGAGCAGGAGTACGAGCGGGCAATCTTTTACTATGACCGTGTGTTGCGAGTCAGGCCCGACTTCTACGAGGCATGGCATGAGCGGGGTTTAGCGTTAGAGCATTGGGGCGATTATGCAGAGGCGATCGCCAGTTTTGATGCGGCCCTCAAATTACAACCGAAGCCCGATGTGGTCTGTCAACTTTGGTTGGATCGGGGCAATGCTCTGCAATACGGTTTAGGTGATTATGTAGCAGCGATCGCTTGCTATGACAGGGTTTTACGGATTAACGCCAACCACGAACTGACCTGGCAAAACCGGGGTAATGCGTTGCTCTATGGTTTAGGTGTGCCAGAAGAAGCGTTGTCCTGCTATGACCGTTGTCTGCAAATTAACCCAGATAGCGCTATCACCTGGCGGAATCGCGGCAATGCCTTGATGGAGCTGCAACGGTTGCCAGAGGCCGTTGCCAGTTATGATCGGGCGTTGGTACTCAATCCAGATGACGAAGTATGCTGGAGTGCCCGAGACCTGGCATTGGCACAGTCGGGCCTGCGCGATCGCGAACCAACAACGAATCCTGCCTGGGCAAATGATAGTTTTGGCGGGCCTACCTTACTGGAGGATGACAATAGTCAGGATCAGAACGGTCAGAATGAAAACAGTCAAGATAAGAACGATCTCTCGACGCTGTTTGGCTTTCCCCTGCCTGCAAAAGATACGTTTACGCCCCTTTCGCAACCATTTCTAGTTATTGAAGACGATTGGGGCAGACGAGAAATTATTCTTGATGCTAATCAATACGTATTAGGTCGTGACCCTAACTGCGATATTTGTTTGCATTCACAGTTTGCTTCCCGTCACCATGCAGTTTTGGTCAAGGTGAACGAGGATGATGGTACTTATACCTATCAAATTAGGGATGGTGACTTAAGCGGTAAGTTAAGTACAAATGGCC
>CAZGDE010000131.1:0-16209 GCA_964524315.1 uncultured bacterium | reverse complement strand
CCGCAAAATCGGGCTACCCGCGTGTACCTCACGACTTGGACGAGATTGCCATAGCGCCAGCCAGTCTTTACTGTACTGAGCTAGACCCAAACGACTGTCAATGTACTCAATCGCTACCAACTTATTTTCTGCCAGTTAAATACCTGACAAGCGGATTGGTAAGCAGATTCACGTTAAGAGGATAGGCGCAACTTTCAGGAACACAAAACTGCGACGATGGCAAGGCATGGATATAAATTTATATGTCTCAAACAATGGTTTCAAAGAATTTAGCTCTGCCGGGAACAATTGATTAAGTTTTGGCTAATACCAGGTCATAGCTTACCAGCAGAAGAATTAGTGCCATCTGAAACAATCTTGCCGTTTGGGGAAGTGCCTCATTTTGTCCGGGTTCAGCCAATATTGTCAATGCTGCAAAATATTGCGAACTGCTGCGAACCGCAAATCACTGCACGAAAGAATAGGTGTTAGAACGCGATCCCCGTTACAAGGCTTTACATTGTCTGTTTCGCTCAAGCGGTCTCGTGACTATGGGGTAAAAATCCGGGTGATGAAGATGAAAGCCCGATCCAGTCGTTTACCCCTGTGGAAAACAGGTGGAAAACTGTGGAAAAGTGAGCATCATTCTGTGGAAATTCTGTGGAAACTCTGTGGAATGTGTGGGGAAAAGTCAGGCTCACGATAAGAATTGCAAACATCTCGAAAAGTCAGGGATTTTTGAATTGTGACCTGGGATGCGGGGCGATCGCCCCACTTTTGGGCTACTTTCCTCATGCTGGGCCACTTTCATGCCGTGCCGCTCGTTGCATCTGGTGCTATTCGTCAAGCGGCACTTGAGCCAAACCCTGTAACGTGGAGGTTCTGTGTCCCGAAGTGGTTAGCTTATCCGTTTCTCCGGTGCGAGCGTTAGCATCATACACGCAACTCCGACAATCGTTGCTCATTTATTGCCGTTGGTTTATTGCTGCCGTTAGCCACTGCTACAGAGGCCTGAGACGATAGCATCCCACCAACGGCAACAGTCTCTATGTCAATCACATTTGTTTTCATGACCCATAGTCATTAACTATATAGGGCGTTGCTGATTGCAGGGATGAATTATGCGTTGGCTGCATTAAAACGTCGTTCCAATGCAGCCTGCTATTCCGCACCGAATATATAGATATCAAGCATATCGATGCATATCAATATCGTAGATATAGACACCGTGCAAGCAGGCATGAAACCCTGCCTCAATCTTCGGGCGATAATCCGACCATCTGGTGCATATGCAGAGGTGCTTGCGGCATGGGGTGATGGGTGCTGTTTCGCTGCCCTGCCTACTTTCCCGCGTCCCCGCGTCTACCGTTGCCGTGATAATGTTCATAAGCAGGCTTCTCACCCGTCCTTCTTCTACCCATGACTAAACCCAAAATTATTGTTCTGGACGATGATCCAACAGGTTCGCAGACGGTTCACAGTTGCTTGCTGTTGATGCAGTGGGATGTGGAAACCCTGCGGTTCGGCTTGACGGATGATGCACCAATTTTCTTTGTGCTGACCAATACGCGGGCACTGACACCAGATCAAGCAGCAGCGGTCACGCGGGAAGTCTGCCAGAACTTAAAAACGGCTTTAGCCCTGGAAAAGATTGCTGATTTTTTGGTGGTCAGCCGTTCCGATTCCACGCTACGTGGGCATTACCCAGTGGAAACGGATGTGATTGCAGCCGAATTGGGGCCGTTTGATGCCCACTTTCTGACACCGGCTTTTTTTGAAGGGGGACGTACTACCCGTGACAGTATCCACTATTTGCAAGTGAATGGGGTAGACACGCCGGTTCATGAAACGGAGTTTGCCCGCGATTCCGTATTTGCCTACTCCCACAGTTACCTGCCCGACTATGTGGCCGAAAAAACGGGGGGACGCATTCCTGCCAGTACGGTTGATCGCTTCCTTTTGGCCGATATTCGCAATGGTGTCTTGCCCCGCCTGCTGCAGTTGCACAATAACCAGTGTTGCGTGGTAGATGCGATAACCCAGGCAGATTTGAATGACTTCGCGATCGATGTGCTGGTGGCGGCTTCTCAGGGCAAACGATTTCTCTTCCGGAGTGCGGCAAGTTTGCTGACGGCTCTGGCCGCCCTACCCCCCCAACCGATCGCCCCCGATGATATGGCAAAGTATGTGCGGGCGGGGCAAGCGGGTGCCGTGATTGTGGGTTCCCACGTGAAGAAGACCACGGAACAATTGGATCATCTGCTGCAACAATCAGGTGTCGTTGGGGTTGAAGTGGATGTTGCCCGTTTGTTAGATGACACAGACGATCCACGGGCTGCACTACTGGTAAGTGCCGTGCAAAGGGTGAATGAAATCCATGCGGCGGGGCACACGCCTGTGATCTATACCAGTCGGGAGGAGTTGACCTTTGCCGATGTCCAGACGCGCCTGAATTTTGGTGAAGCCGTATCGGCCTTGTTGATGGATATTCTGCGCTACTTACCCAGTGATATTGGCTTTCTCATCAGCAAAGGTGGTATTACCTCGAATGATACCCTCAGTAAGGGATTAGCATTGCGAACGGCAAGGCTTTTAGGCCAGGTGTTAGCGGGTGTGTCCATGGTGCGGACTCCGGCTGACCATGCCCAATTTCCCGATTTGCCAGTGGTGCTGTTTCCTGGCAATGTGGGAGATGCGACGGCCTTGGCGACGGTGTATCGACGCTTGAGTAAAACGGTCTAATCCTATGGAACGTATTGGCTTTATTGGTCTGGGCATCATGGGGAAACCAATGGCGTGTAACCTGATGCAGGCTGGCTATCCGCTGGTAGTTTACAATCGCAGTCGCGCCCCGATGACCGAACTGGCAGCGCTTGGTGCAACCCTGGCAGAGTCGCCTCAAGCGGTCGCAAGCCAGGTTGATGTCGTGATTTCCTGTGTGTCAGATTCGCCGGATGTGGAGGCGATCGCCCTGGGGCAGAATGGCGTTATTGCCGGGGCGAGATCGGGCATGCTCTACATCGATATGTCTACCATTGCGCCAGCAACGGCCCGTAAAGTTTATCAGGCACTCCAGGAAAAAGGCGTGGCGGCTCTGGATGCCCCTGTGTCCGGTGGGGACATTGGGGCACAGCAGGGAACGTTGTCCATCATGGTGGGCGGAGATGAGGCGGCATTTCAACGGGCCCTGCCCATTCTGCAAGTAATGGGTAAAAATATCGTTCACATCGGTGCAGCGGGGGCGGGGCAGGTTACAAAGGCATGTAATCAAATCGTTGTGGCACTGACGGTACAGGCCGTGGCAGAAGCACTCACGCTAGCGAAAAAGTCAGGCGTGGATGCGGCAAAGGTGCGAGAAGCCTTGTTGGGGGGCTTTGCCCAAAGTCGGGTGCTGGAAGTGCATGGGCAACGCATGCTGAACGAAAATTTTGCTCCCGGCTTTAAACTCAGTCTTTTTAGAAAGGACATGAACATTGTGACGCAAACGGCGCGGGAACTGAACCTGCCGCTGTTTGGTGCGCTCCAGGCAACAGGCTTGATGGATTCCTTGTTAGCGCAGGGCAAGGGCGAATTGGATTATGTGTCGCTCATCTCACTCTATAAAATATTGTCAGCATCAGCGGACGATTAATTGTTTAGGGGCGGATGGGGAAATGACGAAAGCTCATCCTTCGTTCATCCGTCTCTGGATAGACCCCGAAGCATCTGACCTTGTGTCATCCTGTTGGCAGAGTTAAACAAAGTACAGCGAGCGATCGCCAATAAAATAATGATTCAATCACTGAGAAATGGTGTTGTGAATCAATACAGTCATTGATTTCGACTTTATTTCACATCACATTTATTTCACATCACAATTTGCAATCATGTTTTGGGTGCATGGATCCGGTTCATCCATATTGGGTTTAACACATTCCTTCTATTACCATGGCTGATACTGAATCCGACTGGGAGCGTGACACGATTACAGACGTTCTAAGTAAAGGCTAACGGCTATTAGCTCCTACAGGAAACGCTATGCCATAGATGAATTAGGCAGGTGGAAAAGGATGCTGAACCTATTCAGGAACAGCGTTTCTAGAGGCTGACTTAATTTCTCCTGACCGCACTGGTCAAAGATGCATATAATCCAGATGCATGGGAACTGTGCGCGAAATTACGTACATCCAATTGGGTGATTTTGAAGGATAGATAAAGTTTTTCCTTCAAACTAGCCGGAAAGCGATCGCCTATCGTGGAAGGAATTTATCAAACGCAACCGACTGATCAACGGTGCTACTCCCTTTAAGCAAGCGAAGGTAAGATTTATGCCCGGTTTATCCGAAATGCTTCGGTCGCAGCCTCAGAGCGTGAGCAACTTTCGTAATTCGTTTGCGTCAACGCTGGCTGATGCGGAATTATTGATTTCGCCTACTGCGGATGAGGCTGGGTTCCCAGGGCTACGGCAAGGGGCGCGAGCGGCCGATTGGTCACAACTGCTGTATGATGCCGTGGCGACGGTCACTCCTGAACCGGGCGACACGCTACTGACTGCCTACAATGTTGGTCTGGTGGGTAGTCTGCCCGTGACGTTGACTGATGCTGTGAGTGTCACCGATCGCTACGATTACTATAGCTTTACGCTGGAGACAACCAGTAACTTTAACCTGACTCTGACTGGCTTAAGTGCGGATGCGGATGTGCGCCTGGTCAGCAGCAATGGCACCTTCATTAATAGTTCACTCCGGCTCAACAACCTGGATGAAACCATCAACCAAACGTTAGATCCAGGAACGTACTACGTGCGTGTGGCTCAGTTTACTGGCAATACTGCTTACAACTTGCGACTGTCGGCAACGGCAGCCAGTCCCAGTATCGCCCCCAGCAATTTATTAGCCAGCGAAGGTGAGCAAACGCTTGCGTTAACGACGTTAGGTAGTACGCCCCTCATCCTGACGGATAGCATTAGCAATATTGACACAACGGATGTTTTTCAGATTAACCTGGCAACGAGTGGCACCCTGAGTGTGATTCTGACTGGCTTAATGGCTGATCTGGATGTGCGCCTGATCCAGGATGTCAACAACAATGGCCTTGTGGATGAAACGGAGGAAATTGCGCGATCGCAAAATGTCGGTAGCGCGGATGAAACATTGAACCTCTCAGCCCTGGCCGCCGGTAGCTATTTCGTCCAGGTGTATCAGTACGCTGGCAGCACTAGCTATACACTGCAGTTGGCCAGTCAGTCTGCCACCGGTAGCGATAATGCGGGAAACACCTTGGCGACGGCCCGCGATCTGGGTGGGTTAAGTGTTCCCAACAACCTCGTTGATTTTGTGGGCACTGCCGATACGAATGACTACTACCGCTTTACGCTGGATGCGACCAGCAGTTTCAGGTTGTCCCTGACGGACTTGACCACCGATGCGGATGTGCAGTTGTTTGACGGTAACGGTGTGGTGCTTGCCACGTCGAATGCTGCTGGTACTAATGCGGAAGCGATCGCTCGTACCCTGGCTGCCGGTACTTATTATGTGCGGGTTTACCAGTATAGCGGTGACACTCGCTACAACCTGTATCTGTCTGCCACGACGCTGAATCTACCGCCCGGTTATAGCTCGATCTATGGGTATGGACTCGTGAATGCTGCTGCGGCTGTGGCTCAGGCATTGGGTGAAGCAACTCAATTAATTGACGTACCCGATTTGGGTGGTAACGATTGGGGCCTGGATCTCGTCCATGCCCCCGAAGTGTGGGCCCGCAACATCACTGGTCAAGGTATCACTGTGGCTGTTGTGGATAGTGGTGTGGATATCAACCATCCCGACTTGAATGACAATATTTGGCTGAATGTGGGCGAAGTTGCTGGCAACGGCATTGATGATGATGGCAATGGCTATGTTGATGATATTCGTGGTTGGGATTTTGTTGATAGTGACAACGATCCGATGGATCTCAGCGATCATGGTACCCATGTTGCCGGGACGATCGCCGCTGAAAACAATGGTTTTGGTGTGACGGGTGTAGCTTATAACGCCCGTATTATGCCAGTGCGGGTATTAGATGCTGAGGGCTATGGTAGCTGGTCGGCGATCGCTGAGGGTGTCCGGTATGCTGCCCGTAATGGTGCCGATGTGATCAACCTCAGTTTGGGTGGTTCGGGTTTTTCGAGTGAACTGGCGACGGCGGTTGAATATGCGACGCAACAGGGTGCCGTTGTCGTAATTGCGTCTGGAAACGAATCGGAAAGCCAGCCAACATTCCCGGCAAACCTGGCCGAGCGCTGGGGGATTGCGGTGGGTGCGGTTAATCGCAACAACCAGGTGGCGTCTTTCTCGAACCTGGCGGGTGCGTCGCCGTTGAGCTATGTGGTAGCACCGGGAGCAAACGTTTACTCAACGACCCCCAATAATACCTACAGCAACTTTAACGGTACTTCAATGGCAACGCCCCATGTTGCCGGAGTGGCGGCGCTGATCATGAGTGCGAACCCGAACCTGACTCCTGCCCAGGTTGTAAGTTTGCTAACTGGTACCGCTGACGCAAACGGCATTACGACGGCATAGGATCTTTCCAGGAAATAAACCCTGTCAGGGCCGGTTTAGCAACAGCATAACTGGCGGATGCTAAGGAATTTGGTTACCCATAGTAGAAAATTACATTTAGTCTAAACTTCAATTGGATGGGATCTGAATCTTATAGCGACACTATTGCATCCTCTGGCATCGCTGTTATGTGCTTAAATAGCGACGCAGAAAGCTTTCGAGCGTTTCCAGCTTCATGTTGAAGACTGTCTCCAAACGTTCAACTTCCAGGGATGTACAGAAAAACTCATTGGCCAGGAGGGTGCGAAATGTGCCCAATGAGCGGCTGAGATTGGCACTGAAAAGGCCGATCGCCCCCCGTAACCCATCCACTGCCAACAGGGGCGGATTCAAAATGAATGCTTCCCGATTAACGACACGGCTGAAGATGCGGGGGATGTCTTCCCGCTTGAGGATTTCGGGGCCACCGACAGCAAAGATCTGATTCCTTGCCTCCAGGACATAGACGGACTCAATCGCAATTTTTGCCAGGTCATCCGTACTGACAATGGATGACCGATTTTGCGGGTCACCAATCAGTAAATAAATGCCGGTTTGCTGGAATCGTTCCGCCAGGGGTAACAGGTTAGATGCTAAACCCGAGGGGCGTAGAATCGTGTAGTTTAAGCCACTGGCCTGCAAATGTTTTTCGACTTCCCGTTTTGCCTTAAATACGGGGGCGTCTTCGTAGCCACGATCGGCTCCCAGGACAGAGATGAACACGAAGTGTTGCACACCTGCCGCTTTGGCCTCATCAATCAATGTGATGTTGGCCCGATAGTCGATCGCCTCTGCCCCACCGGATCGTTCATTCGAGCCGTGGGCACTAATCACGTACTGTACGCCCTGACAGGCTCGGTGAATGTCCTGGGGTTGGCGCAGGTCACCAATTAAAATGTCGGCCCCACGATGTTCTAATTCGGCATAGTGAGAACTGAGACGGGTAAATGCCCGCACTGGCAAATTCCGCTCTCGCAGTAACCGTACAATTCTTCGACCCAGACCGCCGGTTGCGCCAGTAACTAAAAACATAGTGGTAAGAGGGGGTGAGTGTTTTGCACAGAATGGGATCTTTACCCAACTAAACGCTAACAACTAAACCCTAACAACTGCCTAAAGTTCTACAATAACCGGCACATGATCACTGGGTTGCTCCAGGGCACGGGGGGCTTTATCGATGGTGCAGGCGATCGCCCCCTCATATAAATCCGGTGTCAGGTAAATGTGATCGATCCGCCAACCCCGATTCCGCCGGAAGGAACCCTGGCGATAGTCCCACCAGCTAAAGTGACCTCCATCAGGGGTAAATTTGCGGAAGACATCTGCCATACCGACTTCTAACACGGCCCGCAGGGCATCCCGTTCCAGTTCGGTTGCCATGACTTCTTTTTCCCGGCCAGTGGGGTCATGGATGTCGATATCTGCCAGGGCAATATTAAAGTCACCACACATCAACAATTTGCCGGATTGGTTGCTTAGTAATGTTTTCAGGTAGTCGCGCAATGCGGCTAACCAGCGCAGTTTGTAGGCATACTTATCACTGCCGACAGCCGAACCATTGGGCACATACAGGTTCAAAATGCGGACACCATCCAGTGTGCCAGCAATCACCCGTCGTTGTTCGTCCAGATCGACAAAGTTCTCTCCCAGGAGGGAGGAAAACCCGGTGCTGACATCCGTTAACGGTTGCCGACTGAGGATGGCAACGCCGTTGTAACTCTTTTGCCCGGAAACAGCCGCGAAATACCCCAGATCCGTAAATGCCTGACTGGGAAAACTCTCATTCACTACCTTAATTTCTTGCAGGCAGAGGGCATCAACTGGGTTCTCCTGTAACCATTGCACGATATGGTTCAGGCGAGTGCGGATGGAGTTGACATTCCAGGTAGCGATTTTCATGAAACGATGGATAGAGAACGATGATAGGGATTGGTACCAAATCCATTAATGGAGTCGCAGTAATCGGTAGGGGCGTAGCATTCGGTCATAAATCTGGTAGTGTCGTCACCATCTCTCTGCCGAATGCTACGCCCGTACACAACCATAGTGCTTCTCTACGAAACGGATTCCTTATGCTGATTGACGCAGCGTGGCTGACAGGTCAACTGTCCATTAGGACGAATGACCCTATAGCCTGTGTCATAGTTTCGCTAACGCCCCTACCAAAATCGGCAACGTTGACGATTGAAGGTAACAGGGGAAGTTTTTGGATAGGGGCGATCGCCCAACCAGTTTGTCCCCTTGATGATTATGCAGTATTTAGGTCAGGTGCCTTTACACCTTCTCCAGGAGCCAGTAAGTTGTCATTTCGCCGCGTCCTTTGACAGCAATGGTGCCCCGTTTTTCAAACACATAGCGATGCTTCAAACGCTCATAGGTGGCATCGGTAACCTGAATACTGCCCGGATCACCGTGAGACTCCATCCGAGACGCAATATTGACCGCATCGCCCCACAAGTCATAGATAAATTTGCGCGTACCAATGACCCCGGCAATGACGGGACCAGTATGGATGCCAATCCGTACTTGTAATGGTTTGTCTGCCTTGGGGGGGAAGGTAGCCATGCTGGCCTGAATTGCCAGTGCCATATCTGCCACTGCTTCGGCGTGGTTGGATTGGGGAATCGGTACCCCTCCGACCACCATGTAGGCATCACCAATCGTCTTAATCTTTTCCAGTTTGTGTTTGGCGGCGAGTTGGTCGAAGGTGGAAAAAATGTGGTTCAACCAGTTGACTAATTCGAGGGGTTCCATTTGTGCTGCCAGGCTGGTAAAGCCAACGATATCGGCAAACAGAATAGTGGCTTCTTCAAAGTGTTCGGCGGGTGCTTCCTGGGAGTCTTTCAATTGCTCCGCCACTTTATCGGGCAGGATGTTGAGCAGCAGGAGTTCCGAACGCTCCTTTTCCTTTCTCAATTCCGCAGTCCGTTGTTCTACGCGATTTTCCAGATCTTCAAAGGATTGTTGGAGTTGCACCGCCATGCTGTTAAATGAATCGGCGAGGCGGTCGATTTCCACGATCGCGCTATTTTCTACCCGCTGGTCGAGATCACCTTTTGCAATTTCTTCCGATGCCTGGGCAATCCGTTGAATGGGATGGGTAATCCAACGGGCGGTCAACATACCACTGGCGATCGCCGCCAATAACGCCGCTAAACAGAGCAGGGCGGTAGTGCGGGTGTTGGCATTGATTTGTTCCATAAAGTCCGATTCGGGCACCACTACCACAATCAGCCAGTTCAGCCCATATTTGTCTGTAAAGGGGGCGACCTGGAGAAATTGGCGTTGCTGATCCAGCATAAATTCCAGGTGGTAACTTTGCCGGATTTTGTTTAAGTCACCAAAGCGATCGTAGAGAAAGTTGGTACTGGATTGAATTAAGGAATTTTTGCTTTCCCGCGCGGTGACTCGCTTGAGTTTTTCACCTGCTGCTGTCACCCAGAGGGGTTGATTTCTAAGGGAAGTAGCGACTAATTTGCCAGTTGGTTCAATGATGAAAACCTGCCCACTGCGTCCGATCGCTAACGTTTGGAGAAAGTTGCTCACCTGGGTTAGACCCATTTGGCTGGTCAAAATGCCGAGCGGTTGCCCACTCTTATCGTAGTAGGGCGTGCTGGCATTAATTTGCAGAATGGGATTGCCAAAATTGATAAAAATTTCGCTCCAAGCAGGTTTCCCCTGCTGCACGGCAACTTCATAGAAAGGTCGTTGCCGCACGTCATAGTTGGGCAGGCTTTTCACTAAATCAGTTGGATTACCGTTGTCGTCAATATGGTAGAAATTCAGGTTGCCTTTGCCAACATTCAATTGCTCAGCGACCTGGGGACGTTCTGTTTTGTCAAGGCGATTAATCCATCCGACGCGCACATACTGTCCCGCTTCGTTGGCAAAACCAACATAGCCAATACCCGTATAGGTTTGTGCCTGTTTCCAGAAATAGGGGCGGGCTGCCTCAATATTTTGAAAATCCAGTATGCCTAGATCGATCGCCTGCACATTGACCTGGTTCACCAGTTGGGGAATTTCGACGTAGGTATGGACGCGATCGCTCACACGGGCAGTTACCTCGCTCCGCAACTGGGTAGCCAGGTCATTCACCGCTTGTTGACCACTACGAAACGACAACCAGCCGACTAAACCAACCGCCGCCGCAATCTGTATCACAAAGGGCAATACGAGGGTTGTGCGGAGATGCAGTTGCCGGGGCGCAGAGACGATTGGTTGAGTGCGTTGCTGAAGGAGTTTCAGGTCAAAAGTTGCCATGAATGTTAGTTGATTCGCCTACGAAATATCCCTGACCGCACCCCTGGAAAGAGTTACTTCCCCTATTTACCACCCTAGGTGGTTAGATCCGCTTCAAACAAGAGTTTAATCAAAAATACTCGCAAGATTTACTGTGCCATTACGTAGGTTCGGCAATTTGCCGGACAAAAGCTTTATCCCTCGTCAGTAGACATTCGTACTTCCCGATACAACACGGAGCCGAAAAGTAACGTAATGTAACCGGTACCTGATGGAATGATCTGTGTGGCTGAGTTAATTGCCAGTTTGCTAGATGCAACGCGACTGTTGTTTGATTTGCAGCGGGCAAATGATATCGCCCAACAATTTTCGGGTTGTTTAGACCCAACCGCGATCGCCCGCTCCACGACGGATGGTTTGGTCGAACGGTTCAATTGTGCCTTTGCTCGGATCTGGTTAGTTGAACCTGACCGGGCCTCCTTGCGTTTGGTGGCATCCTCCGGTCTATATACTCGCACCGATGGGGGATTTGCCAGGGTGCCAATGGGGGCCTATAAGGTCGGTAAAATTGCCCAAAACCGCGTTTCATTTCTCAGTAATAACCTGGCGGCGGAGACGTGGGTGAAAGACCGGGAGTGGGCGATCGCTAACCGGATTCGGGGCTTTGCCGGGTTTCCGTTAACCGTGCGCGATCGGGTAATTGGCGTACTGGCAACCTTCAGCCATGACGCATTTGCGCCTGAGTTTTTAGAGGTGTTGCAGGTACTCTGTACGATGGGGGCGATCGCCTTAGAAACGGCTCTGTGTTACCAACAAGAAATTGACAAACGGGAAAAGGCGGCAGCGCAGTCTATTGCCCCACCATCCAGTTTGGGACAACTACCACTCTCCGATCAACTCGCTGCTATTCTCGCGAACGTGCGGTTAACGCTGATTGGGACGGAACAGCCCCTGACGATGTGTCACACCTATCTATTTCTGCAGGTTGCCGAAACCCTCAGTCGAATGGATTGCCGCTACTGTCGGTTAATGTATCAAGCCGATGCAGTTGTTTTAGAAGCGATCGCCACTGCACCAACAACATCAATGCCACCAAAGGAGCGATCGCCCTTCGGCTGGTTCAGTAGTATGGCAACCTGTGTCGGTGGACAGTTGCAGTGTGAGGCGATCGCCCAGCAACAGGTGGTGCAGATTTCGCTCATGTTGCCTTACGTGACGGGGGCGGTTGATACGCGCTTACAGATCCGTTGCCGTTTCCCCGTTTTACAACTGGCGTTTACCCACCTCGCCCAGGCTGCGGGTATATCCCTGTGCGAACCTGCTTTAGAAAGGGATGCCCAGACGGATGTGCCGTTGTTAACGGATGATCCGGCACAATTGCATACTGCCCATCGCATCATCTGGGTGCGACAGGAATCTGTACCCGTGCCCCAGGGGATTCATGCCTGTATTGACCTGACGATTAGTGCAGGTCAACTGCGACAGGTATTAGCGACCCTGGAGCGGGGTGAAACCTGTCAAAATTGTCCAGCGTCACATTTAGCCTCACCACTCTCAGAGCGGGAACGGGAGATTTTGGCTTTACTGGCAGAGGGAAAGCGCGATCGCGACATTGCCAACCACCTCATCATTAGCGAAAGCACGGTCAAATTCCACCTTAACAATGTGTTGACCAAATTACAGGCACGCACCCGCTTTCAGGCCCTCAATCAGGCAATCCGCCAGGGTTGGATTTAGACAATGTAGGGTTGCCCCTACTCCTATCCCTATCTATATCGCTAGACTTCAACGTTTCGTAGTGCAACATACAAAACTGCTTTTTGCCTAACGCTTAATCTGCAACCATTCGCCCGTAGTGATTCAGATGGGGATTCGGCATCTGGTAGGGGTATGGCACTGCCATCTCTAGACAGAACGCCAACATAACAAATCCAGAACACTACCTCTCACAACAAGATTTAGTGAGGCTTATGACATCGCACTATCCCGTCATTATTGTCGGTGGTGGTCAGGCTGGCTTATCCATGAGCTATTGCTTGCGGGAACGCAACTTTGACCACATCATTTTCGAGAAAAATCGGCTTGGTTACGCCTGGCGCGAAAAGCGGTGGGATTCGTTTTGTCTGGTGACACCTAATTGGCAATGCAAGTTACCGGGGTATGCCTATCCGGGTGACGACCCGCAGGGATTTATGCAGCGGGATGACATTGTGCAATACATCGAAGCGTATGCTGCTTCCTTTAACCCACCGCTCAAGGAAGGGGTAACAGTCACCAGCCTGCGTCAGATGGATGGCAAATTTGCTGTCACCACGTCTATGGGCGAATTTACTGCCGATCAGGTGGTCGTGGCGACAGGGAATTACCATCGCCCGCAGATACCCGCGATCACCGAACGCTTCCCAACCGATATGGTGCAATTGCACTCGTCGGAGTACAAAAACCCCCAGTCCCTACCCGACAAAGCCGTGCTGGTCATTGGTACGGGCCAGTCCGGTTGTCAGATTGCGGAAGACCTCCATCTGGCCGGGAAACAGGTGCATTTATGTGTGGGTAGTGCGCCGCGATCGCCCCGTCGTTATCGTGGGAAGGATGTGGTGGACTGGTTGGATCAAATGGGCTATTACGACCTGTCTATTGACGAACATCCCCAGAAGGAAAAAGTCCGTACCAAAGCGAATCACTACGTCACTGGGCGGGATGGAGGGCGGGAAATTGACCTGCGCCAGTTTGCCCTGGAGGGAATGCAACTCCACGGCAGGCTGAAAACCATCCGTGGTAACCAGTTGGAGTTTGCCGATGACCTGAAACAAAATCTCGATCAGGCGGATGCGGTGGCGGAAAGTATCAAGCGCACAATTGATGCCTTTATTGCCAAGAATCACATTGATGCGCCGACCGATCCGCCCTATCACCCTGTCTGGGAACCCACGCCAGCGGATTTGACCCTGGACTGGGCGATCGCCAATATCGGTACGGTGATCTGGTGTACCGGATATAAAGCCGACTTTAGCTGGATTGATGTGCCCGTGTTTGATGGCAAGGGTTACCCCGGTCATGAACGGGGCGTGACAGGCGTATGGGGATTGTACTTTTTAGGGCTGCCATGGCTCTATACGTGGGGTTCGGGCCGGTTTTCGGGCATTGCCCGTGATGCCAATTACCTGGCTGATTATATTGTTGCCAGAACGAAAGTATCTCCCTCAAATGCCTGGAGCATTGTGAATGAGTTTTTGTTGGGTTCGTGACGTACCTATTGATTTCGCTAGGGGGGCGGATGTAAACCCATGTAGGGATAGCTGGGGCGATCGCCCTTTCCCTGCCCTTATTGCCAGACTTCTTGCTTTCGTAATGCCAGATACAAAACGGTCGTGCAACGACGCTTAATGTTGGCTCTTAACGTTTGCTTCTTAATGATTGCTAAACCATTGCAGTGATGAGAATCGTTCCTCAATCGTGAGGATTCGGTGATGCCTGAATGCATACCAAACCGTGTACACACAAACCATCAAATCTGGTTGTAGGGGCGTTCGGCTGAACGCCCAGTGCAGCAGACAGCGGTGTGCCATTCATTTCTAGAGCAGGGCAAACAACCGTATAGCCTGACGGCAATAGCCTGTCGTCATGGCTACGCTAGGGCTTCGCTAGTGCCCCTACAGATTTAAGGGGTATTGGGGGAACGGTACGGTTTGCGACAGGTAATCGGACTTTTACAACATTTTCGTTCTTTAGGAGAAATTTATGCCAGAAGTTACTACTCCGGCACATCAAACGGGTGATTTCTTTGTTGATTACGAAGAAAAAGTGTTTCCCGATGTCAAAGCCGAACCGGGTGAAAAGGCATTGGTGACATTCCACACGGTTGCCTTTGAAGGATCGATTGGCTTCGTTAACTTATTGCAGGCAACCCGCTTGCAACGGAAAGGGTTTGAAACATCCGTCTTACTCTATGGTCCCGGTGTGACGCTGGGTGTGCAACGGGGCTTTCCCAAACTGGGCGATTCCGCCTTTCCAGGACACCAAAATTTCAACGATCAACTCAGCAAATTCATGGCGGAAGGTGGCAAGGTGTATGCCTGTCGCTTTGCCCTGCAAGCTCTGTACGGACATGGTGAACCCTCCTTGATTCCCGGTATTCGCCCGATCAATCCGCTGGATGTGCTGGATATCATTCTCCTGCACCGGAAGGACAATGCCTTCATTCTGGATACGTGGACGCTGTAGGTCGGAAATGGTGAATTGGAAGTAGGGAGTAGGGACACTATGAAAATTCGGGCGGCAGCGGTGCAATTGAGTCCGGTTTTATTTAGTCGTGATGGTACGACCGAAAAGGTGTTGCAGGCGATCGCCAATGCGGCGACGGCAGGCGCACAACTGGTTGTGTTTCCCGAAACGGTCATTCCCTACTATCCCTATTTCTCCTTTGTGCAACCACCTGTGTTAATGGGGCAGGAACACATGCGGTTGTATGAAGAGGCAGTCGTGGTTCCCGGTCCTGTCACGGATGCGGTCAGTCGGGCAGCTCGTTCCTATGGGATAGTGGTTGTCCTGGGGGTGAACGAACGGGATGGTGGCTCGCTCTACAACACCCAACTGGTTTTTGATGCGGATGGCACGTTGTTGTTGAAACGGCGCAAAATCACCCCCACTTATCACGAACGCATGGTTTGGGGACAGGGGGATGGTTCGGGTCTAACCGTGATCAATACGGCAGTGGGTCGGGTTGGCTCCCTCGCCTGTTGGGAACATTACAATCCCCTGGCGCGGTTTGCCTTGATGGCACAGCGGGAACAGATCCACTGTGCCCAGTTCCCCGGTTCGATGGTGGGTCAGATCTTTGCCGATCAGATTGAAGTCACCATTCGGCACCATGCTTTGGAATCGGGTTGCTTCGTGGTGAATGCCACCGGCTGGCTGTCACCGGAACAGGTTGCTCAAATTACCTCCGATGAGCGGTTGCAAAAGGTGCTGACGGGTGGTTGCCACACCGCCATCATCAGTCCCGAAGGGGTGCATTTATGTTCCCCGGTGACAACGGGTGAGGGGATGGCGATCGCCGACCTCGACTTTTCCCTGATCACCAAACGCAAACGCATGATGGATGCCATTGGCCACTATGCCCGACCGGATCTGTTGCAATTACAGCTTAACCAGGAGGCGCGATCGGTCATGGCACCCCTGGTCGATGGGAAACAGGCGATCGCCCCCGCTGCTCTTACCTCTCTGGATCATCCTTCGGAAAATCCTGTCCTGCCCATACCCAACCTGACGTCTGACCCTTAGACACTATTGCAGTCGTCACGCATGGACGGAAGGGCGTAGCATCCGGCACAACATCTTTGATTGCACCCAATGAGCATCGCCCGGATGCTACGCCCCTACAGGGTTTAACTGTGCTGCGAAATCGTTTTGGGTGTTCTCATCC
>CAZGDE010000130.1:0-16270 GCA_964524315.1 uncultured bacterium | reverse complement strand
GGGTAGATACTTATCCATCGTCTCTACCCACAGCGCCAACCGCGCCAACTCCACCGCCAGTGGATTAATATCTACACCATAAAGACAGCGTTCCACAATAAAACGCTTGAGCCGAGGTTTCGATCGCTCCTCCGCCTTCTCCACCGTGACAGGCAGTTCCTTCACACATTCCCCAAACCACTCCGGCTGAGCATCCAGCGGAATCGACACCACAATTTCCTCACCCCGCTCCACCAACCATCCGTGATAAAACAAGCTCCGCCACAACGCCTCCAGCAAAAACCGCAGCGCCGCTAATAAGAACGAAGCCGAACCACAAGCCGGATCACAAATTTTTAGATTGAGGATTTCGATCGGGGTTTTGGGTGTCCAGGCAGAAGCAGGTGCTTTCTCATCTGGTTGACCCGCCTCATCCAACGGTGGATTGTACGCCAGTGGTAACAACGTCCGCTGCACCGTTGGAATGGCTAACTGTGGGCGCGTGTAAAATGTCCCCGATCCTTTCCGTGTACCGCCCCAGCGCACCAGAAACCATTCACCCGGTAACACCACACGGGCAATCAACGCACTGGCAGCTTTCCCGACTGCCTGTTCGTAAACTGCTTGGGCATCGGCTTTCTTGCTACGAGGCTTAGGTACTAAATTCCCTGCCTTGACTGCCCGGACTGCCCACTGTTGAGCGCGTTCACGCAGTGTCTCCAAAGGAGAATCGCGCAGTTGTTGCAGTTGATCAGCATCCTCTGCGATCGCAACATCCAGTTCTGCCTCTGGCTCAGTATTCGCTTCAGCGTCTAGCTCCTCACTTTCTTCTGGCTCTACCTCGTCACTCTCAGCATCCTCGCCTTCCTCGCCTTCACCCTCCACCTCTGCTTTTGCTTTTTGCTTCAGTTTTTCGACCAGTGCCGCCAGTGTTTTATCGTCCATCCCCTCCAAACGAGCCAGAGGTAGAACAGGCTGATCACCGAGATTGAGAAAAACCATCGGTTCATCGGCTGTCGCCTGTCGTAGCTCAAAATCCAGCAAACCTTCATACAGGATGCCGATATACTCCGACGACAAATCCGAAAAATCGACAGGAGCTTCCACCCAGGTACTCCGCCGCCCCTGCCGTACCTTGACCTTACTGCGACACAACAACTCTAGAATGCGATAAACCACCGCATCCGACGGGGTATGGCTCGGATTTTCAAACGCCGAGAGTGCCCGCAAAATTGGATCATTGGCAGCAGGATTACCCGGTTCAAATAACCCACCGCCATACTGGGGCACAGGCAGAGCTTCATGAGCGCATCCCTCATATACCAACTTAAACAGTGCCAGCAACCGTGACCAGGAACTTACACCCTGCCGTAACCGCTCTGCTGCCCGACCTCCAGCACGGCGATCGAGTTGTTCTCGTAAACCCTGTAATCCGTAAGCACTGTGATAAATCGGGTTATCTCGTGGCAGCAGATCCCGTGCTTCCGCAAACAAAATTACCACGCAGCGCATGATGATTCGAGTTGCTGCAATATAGACGTGCCGAGGTTCAATCCCCTCAGAGGTTGTCATGAGCTGCGCTAACGCTTCAGCCGATTCTCGAATCAGTAACTCAACCGCCTGTCGAACTCGCTCACCCAATACCTCCGACAGTTCCGCCTGTCCCTGCCGGGAAGCGGCGATCGCTGCCAGTAACGGACTGGGTACATCGGTGCGATTGGTCTGAAGGGCTTGTTGCCCTAACAGCAAACGTAGAGCCGTAACCTGTGAACTGGGTTGTCCCTCTTCAAACCAGAAAGTAACATCCCACTCACACCAGGCATCGTAGTCTGCTCCCGCATGAATTAATCGCCACTGATAGCCATTAGTCAGTAACGCAATTTTCTGGTTGGCTTTCCGCAGCCATTCCACCACACGAGACACAGCTCGCTTGCCGCGCCCGATCCCCAAGCGCGTGACTTTTCCTCCCGCTTCCTGCCCATCCGCCACAAAAACGGGCAACACCTCTCCATGTGCCCCCAGCCATACCCGACGCGGACGAATCACCTCACGGGTAATCGCTGGATATGACCAGGTGCGATCGACCTGACTCCCCTTCTGCCAATCGCCCGTCAGCCCCAGCACCTCTTCCAATACCGTATCTAGAAAGGTACTCAGATGATCGTCTTCCCCATTCTGGAGTCGGGTCACATCCCGACGCAGCCGATCCTCAATAAATCGAGGCAACGGTGGTAAAGACTCCGCAACAAAAAACTCGCTGATCTTGGAAGGGGCAATCAGCAGACCACCATGCTTGAGTGATGCCCACCAATCTTGCATTGCTGAAAGATTGGGCTGAAGTGCGATCGTCATTTCTTCACCTCCGGCAAGCGAATCTCAACAGTAACCGGGAAGACCTGAGCTGTCCCTCGCAGGCTATAGCGTTTTGGTAAAGTCCCCTCCAATACTCGCGTCTGTTCCCGTTTGAGCTGATCGAGCAAATCTTGATAATGACTCTTACGCCGACGCAGTTCATCCTCCAGGTCGCGCAATCGATCTTCCTGCGCTCTCCGCTCATCGAGGATCAGGGAAAGCTGCTGCATATCCGCTAGCAGTTCATCCCGTTCCTTCTCAATCTTCTGAATCGTCGTTTCCCGCATGGCTCGCTCGACCTCCTGGAGCCGCTGCCGAAACCGTTCCTTCTCATCTTTTTGTGCCTCCTGCCCGATCGCCTTCAGCCTTACCTGCAATTGGGCAGTCAGATCCGTCGCCATCTGGGTCAAAATTGCCCTGACATCCTGAGAAATTTCGTCCCAAAGCTCTTGAGCCTGGGCAATTGCTGCATCATCCACCCGCTGATCCGATGGGCGATCGCTTCCCGCTGGAATATGAAGCAGGGGATTGCCTAACTCCTCATCCTGAATCGGGAAGTGAATTGTTCTTACCCAATGGTGGAACGGTTCTCTCAACTCGTTAACTCCCAACTCCTCTACAGTCAGCAACAGCAGCGCATCTGCTCCCGCTGGTACAGTTCCATAGCGCACCGTCCAACGACTACAGGGATATTCCTCTAAACCGCCTCCAGGGAATCGAGCACGGGCAAATAGGTTTAACGCTTGGTGAAAGACGGGATGCCCCAGGTGCAGCAAGGTCGTATCTTTTGCAGGGCGATACACCGGACGACCATTCCGCGTTTGAATAAAGTGTTGGGGATCAAAGACGAGCGCAGGCAAAGCCCCCCGTTGTCCAAAATCGGTATTCAACCGGAGGTAATCATCCACCACCGACTCCCACCGAGGCGGCACTGGGGTTCGCAGTCGTAACCGCCCTTCTGTATCTGCTGCCTCAAAACGGGGCAAACCAATCCCAGCTCCCAGGGCAATTTCCAGGGTGGTTTTTAGTGTTTCCGGGGTCAGATCAAGCTCTTGCTCCAGTTGATGCAGGGCGATCGCTGCTTCACTGCCTCCCTCTAAATCGGCAGACCGAGGAATCTGGCTTCTTCCGCGTCGGTAGTTTACTGCCGTGTCTAAACCTTGGACAACGCGAGAAGTTTCTTCCAAATCCACAAACCGCCGCTGAAACGCTGCGTCAAAAACTTCACCCATCGACCCCAGTTCTTCCCGGATCGTATTCACCTTATCTACCACATGACTGAGAAACTTCAGGTCTGCATCGTCTTCACTGGTAAAGTGCAGCACAATCACGTCCTGAGCCTGTCCGTGTCGATCGAGCCGTCCATTCCGCTGGTCCAACCGCGAAGGATTCCAGGGAATATCGTAGTGCAGCACGATGTATGCCGTTTCTTGCAGGTTGAGTCCTTCTGATGCTGCATCAGTAGCAATCAGCACTCGTACCGGATCTGATGGGTCGTTAAACGCCTGCTTGATCTCGTCCCGCTGGCGATCGTCCATCCCGCCATACAGCACTCGCACAACCTCTGGTTCTTTCTTGAAATGCTGCTTTAGCCTCTCTTCCAGGTAATCCAGTGTCGTTTTGTATTCAGTAAAGACGACGATGCGATCGCTCCCCCGCCACTGATTCCCCAACCGCAAATACTGCTCGATCGTGTCGATCAATCGCTCCCACCGCTCATCCTCCGCTGGCTGCGGCAATTCCCCATTTGCCCCTGGCACTAACCCCAACTGTTGCAGAGCTGCATCTACCGCCGCGATTTTATCTTGCAGATGGGAAATCAAAGGCTTAAACCAGGCACCCGTTGTTTTCGTGGCATACTGAAGCCGACCTTCCGTTTCCTGGTCGTCGTCGAGGTCTTCAGAGAGCGATCGACGCGCCGCCTGCACTGCTGCCAACTCTGCTGATTCATCCTGCGTCGTCCCCTCTCGGAATCGATACCAGGAACTAGCAAACGCATAGGGGCAGGACAGCAACCGCTTGTTGAGCACCTCGACTGCAAACGCCCCAGCAATCTGCTCAGTCCGACTGCGGGTAGCAATCAACTTCTTGACTTCGCTACGGAATTCAGCAAAGGCGATCGAAAGTTTTCGCTCAACCGGAGTAAAAAACAATGATATAGAGCGCGGACGCCGCTCGCAGAATCGAGGTGTCTGACCCGCCTGCTCATCCAGCGCATTAATCTCCCGCTTCAACCGCCGCACCACAACCTGCTCAATCCGCTGCCTCATCGCGTCAGTGAACTCACTGGATTGGGTAAAGCGAACGGGGTCAAGCTGCTCCAACAGCCCAGAGAAACAGCGGGTATGCCCATTATGCGGAGTGGCACTCAGAAACAGCTTGTGCTCAAACCAGGGAGAAATTGCCCGCAGCATCTTAGAAAGATCACTATCCTCCCCAAAATTGGATGGCATCAGGTTATGCGCCTCATCCACAATCAGCAAATCCCAGGGCAATTGCGCCGATCCCTCCGGTTGGGCACAGGCAGCCCGAAACTGTTCCAGCACATCTGGTTGCCGCAGGTAGTGATAAGAGGTAATGATTCGCGGAAACGTCCGCCAGGGATTTGCATCCAGCCCTAACCGCTTTTGCAGAGCATGGGTCTCCGCCCGATCCACCACATCAAAGCTCAACGAGAACTTAACCTTCATTTCCTGCTGCCACTGCTTCCGTAAAGCCGCAGGGCAAAGAATTAGAACCCGCCGAATTCGTCGCCGTAAGAGTAATTCAGTCAGGATCAACCCTGCCTCAACCGTCTTCCCCAACCCCACATCATCTGCTAGCAGTAGCGAGATGCGGGGCATCCGTAACGCCTTCAGCAGAGGAACGAGCTGAAAATCTTCAACCTGAACCGCCCCAAAAAAAGGAGAAGCAACCGGGGGATCCCAATCGGTCGTCGAGCGATCGGGTGGCAAAAATGGAGAGAGTGCCGTCCACCGAGTCGATCGCTGCATTGCATCAAAATCAGCCGCCAGCATCGGTGGCTCAGTCACAACCTGGGGCAGTGCCGTTGGCTCCAGAACCGAGGGGCTAATCTCACGCTCCCAAATGATCGTCTCTTCTGGAATGCCATCAGGGTCGGTGTATTCCAGCGTTACTAAATGCAATCGCCCCGTCAAACTACCATCAAACGGTTCAACCGAAGAAATTAATGCCCGACGGTTTCGTACCGTGGCAAGCATCCCTACTCTTGGGTTAACAATGGCAGAACTGGCAGTTGGGCGATCGGACATAAAGGAACCAAGCTACAAACTCAACAGCTTCCCTTATCAAGGTTCACCTATCTTGCTGCAAACTGCCAACAGGCAAACAGGCTTCCCCTCTCCAAAGCCACCAAAACTATCTGAAAGCAGGTAATGTACTGCCGAGATCAGTAAGCCAGTGTGCCAAAACAGACTTATATACCACTTACTTCGCTCGTCCCCTATTTGGAGGCTCTTTAGGTGGAAATTCGCCTCTCTCTTTTGCCTCCTTAATTGAGACCTCTATTAAATAGGCAGCAAGATTAGCGGTGGGGCGACCTTGCTCTTCTGCCCACCATTCCAAATCGCCTAATACCGAATCAGGCAGGGTAACGTTTATCCGTTTGCTCACACACTCATCACGATCAACTTTGGACATATCGTACCCCCCAAATTCATACAGAACAGTGATCCTATCTTATTTACATCTAATAAGATGTAATATAGGCGTAAATTTATTAACGCCCAAAGTAATAAAACTGCTCGTTTAACTCCATTGAAAACAAAATGACAGCTCCTCTGCCCCAAATGCCACTCGCTGTACTACCGGAAGTAGTACCCGATGCCCTACCCCAACCCAAGTTTCAACTAGGGGAATGGGTTCGTTGGCAGGCAGTTCCCAACGCTGATTTTGGGCGGGTAATTGGGCTGCTTTACAGCTATGAGACAACTCACCAAATTGCTGGGCTACATTACTTAATCCTGCTTGACCCCCAGAGTCCCTCAAGATCAATATGTCTGTATGACTTTGCCTTTGAAGAGGACCTTGAGCGGCTAGAGCATCCTCTACACCAGCAAGAGGTGAGCACTAGTGACTGAGACACAGCAACAAGTGCTGGAAACGATTTACCAGATGCAGATGTCACCTCAAACTTTCAGCTATCGCTGGAACGCTGACTACGGAACTCTAGCCGAACTCTGCTGCACATCCCGATCAAATGCCTATCACTGGCTAGGGGGACAGACCAGCCGTCGTATTGCAAGCCGATCGCATCAACGAATTCTGGCACTAACAGACTTCATGCTTTCCAATACAGAGCAGGTACAAGAACCGCTTGAGCAGTGGCGGCAGCAACAAGCCGAGTAAGTGCCTAGAGACTGTCATTTATAGCATCTCTGCTGCAAATGCAAGGTTGATTGCTAATTTTTGTCAAATTGACAAAACATGTTCCTGCGCTCTTGCTTTGCTCCTCTCAAGGAGCGTTTAATCAGGATTGCATGACATCGTCAATTCAATAGACGAACAATGCCAAGTCAGTACTGGCATCTCACACGGGTCAGTGCTAGCAAGCCAACCTATCCAGCCAATAGAATTTCCGAACCATGATTCACTCTAGTGAGGAGCCAGAGTCTCAATTTGTCCTGGAAAATTTCCCTGAATCTGATCAGCCTCGATTGAATACGTTGAACCTGCCCGTCTTACGTGGTATAGCTTTTGCTGGAATTGGTTTGCCTACTCATTTCCCTGATGTGATCAGTTCACCTAAATATCCGATCGGCTCCCGGTGTCGATGGGTACCGAACCCCGCCACGGATTGGGGCACTGTGATTGGACAGATTTATGTTCCAAGCAGAACAGAGAACAAGGCTGCCACGCAATGGATCTGGGCGTACCTGCTGCTGTTGGATCCAAGTAGCCCCTCTCGCCAATGGTTAGCCGCTGATTGGGTGGACGAGGAAAACCTAGAACCGTTGCCTGATGAATCGCCCTATGAGCCGTCCACCTAACCAACGACCATTAGGAGAACCTGAGCGATCGCTTTTGCAAATCTACGCTAACTGCCAGTTGGCGATCGCCCACCCGCGTCAACTCTATCAGGAGTATGCCTTCACCTACGATCAGTTGGCGTTGATTGCTGGATGTAGCCTTCCCACAATGACACGCTGGATGAACCGTGATCAGGAACCTCGGTTGCTAAAGGAAGTTTATACCCGCCGTTTGGGCGAATTTAATTTTCTATTGCACCACTATCAGCAAATTCCGCCCGAAATGTGGGATGCTCTGTGCCCTTTGCCTGCCCAAATTCGCTCGATCCTCTACCCCACCTCGGAGTAGCCGATGAAATTCCTATCAAATGATAGGAAACTGCTTTAGCCTCTTGTCCTGCCAGTACCAACGCTCTATCGTGACGAACAGATCGGTGAAAATCGCCGTATCAAATCTCATGCTCTATCCCAAAACAGGCTGGAGCTTCTCATGCTCAATCAGCATTCCGTTATTTCTTCTATGCACCCGATGTTCACGCTCGATTCCCTACTGACAATCTACCTGACGCTACAACAGGAGAACGAGGACGAGATTCACCGCCAGATCAGGCAGTTACAACAGCAGGTGATGACACAACTGGAGGCTATTCAGGCTCAGGAGAAAACATTTCATGCCTCACAGCACGAGGTACTAGACCAGATTCGATCGCATCTTGCCACTGATGCGCGATCGCTGACTTCTACCGATGCCTTTCGAGCATTTGTAGAAACCTTACCTACTTCTTCAGGAAACAAGCTGGAAGCAAAACCGATTGATCCTCTGTTTGATCAAAATCCAACTGCTTGGCGGTTGCATAGCCTAAATGCATCGTTAAAACTCGATCCGATTGAACTGTTGTGCGAAGAGGGGGTAGACGAAGACGAGGTTTATACCCTCCATTTCATTCGAATGGAAATGCAAATTGGTTCCTGGCGACAGATCATCAATGTGACAACGGCAACTTTGACAGATGATTCAGCCATCAGCTATTCCCCCCTACTCCACAAACAATGGGCAGAGGTGGTTGAGCAATTAAAAACAGATCCCCCACCATTGCTACGCGGATTTAGCGATTCACGTAAAAATCGTTCTACCAAGCGGAAAGCCACACCTGATCAGCAAGCCCTGATACAGGAACTGGTGTGTTTAGTGTTATTTGTTGCGAGTCTGTTTAATGTCTATGCTGTCACTGATCGGCTATCAAATACCTGTCAATGGCTTGCAGCAGAATGAGTATCAGCAGTATGTAGTCTGACTTACGGTAATGTCGCTATCTCTACCCTGTAAACGCTACAAATTTATGATTATTTTGATTGCAGTGGGATTAGCAATCAATAAATGGTTGATGCTGCATAACCTGTTGGCACTGGGTCAGGCGGTGAAGGTACAGAGTTGGTTGATGCAATTTGTGCTGGCTGAACAACGGCTGTTATGTCGGGCGCACATGAAGGTGCTTGAGGAGTCTTTTGCCTCCGGTGAGCTTGAGTCAGATCCAGCAAATTTGGAGTACTTTGAGGATCTGCGATCGCTTGAAGCTGAGGGTAGATATGAAGCTGTACTTATTCAGTTGTATCAGCTTGATGAGTTGATAAGTGAGAAGGAGCTTTAAGCGAGATCGAGCCTTTAGTCCAAAAAGCTGATTTTTCCTTTTCAATTCTGGGGAAGGGCAGGCATACTGGGAATTATTGCGATCGCCCCTAGAGTGGCTTCTGCTCCCATGTCAACGCCTGGCGAAATATTACCGATCGTTGAACACATTCTTAACCGTGTTCGGGAAGAGGGATGTGTACCGCAGCAATGGAGTCAAACTGAAGATGGACAAAAGGTGGTTCAGTTTATTCTTCAGGTTGGAAAGTACAATACTGCGATCGGTGAAGGAGAAGGAACCTCAATTGGTGACGTTTTAGATAAGACGTTATTAGAGGAAGTTCGAGATCTACTGCGATCGCAACTCTCCCCCTCACAGCCAGAGATTGACTGGCAGCAGGTCAGCCGATCGCTTCTTAATGAACAAATCCAACGTCTGACCACTAACCCACTGACTCATGCTGAGGGTATTGCCTACCGTATTGAGCAGGTCTATGTACCTTTGGGATTGGTAGAGCGTAAGCGGCAATCTCGACGACAGGACGATGTACTGCCAGAGCAAGGCTCGTTGCTCTATGAGGAGACAGAGATTACCCAGAAATTTGGGCATGAGGCGTTTCTAGAGCAGGTGTCGCGTAGGGTACAAAGTTCTCGAAGTGGCGGACGACGGATTGCCATTATTGAGGAACCAGGAGCAGGAAAAACGACGCTGTTGCAGCAGATCGTCCAGTGGGTGGCTGAAAATACTGAAGGGGCAATTGCCATTTTGGTGTCGCTGGCAGATTTGCAGGGGCAATCTCTGCAAATCTACCTGATGGAGTAGTGGTTGCAGGCAGTTGTGCAACAAATGGGATGGACGGAAGCTTCGGTTCAGTATGATGCAGTTCAATCGCGATAAACTTCAGCCTTATTTCAGAAGACTGAGGAACGATGAAGCTTATCCAATAGTTTTGTAGCCACCTTCATCACCTCTTCAGGTCTCCATCTTGAAAAATCATCTTTAAACCTCCCTTGAGCGTTCTAGGAGGAATACCAACCATTAACGCAGAGTTACTTTGTAAGTGAATTTCTATGTCTCGTTTGCGCCTCAAGAATACATCTTCTTCTGCTTGATGCCGAGGAGAAAGAAAGTGAACTACTTGATTTGATGAGCCTCGCCAACCCCGATTATCGTTCAAGCTCGGTATGTATTGCCCATCAATTAACACATCTATCATCTTCAAAAAGTTATCAATATTAGAGTCACGTTTTGCACGAAGTTGTCCTAGGACAAACCCTGTGAAGCAAATAATAGACAAATCTTTGTGTTCTTTGATCATAGTTAATAGCTCAAGTAAAGCTACTACTTGAAGCATTGGCTCCCCCCCCGAGATCGTAATTCCTTCTATGTTGGGGGTAGCAAGAATTAGATCGGCGAGTTTTTTAGGTTGCACAAGTGTTGCTTCTTTTATTGGCACCCAGTCTGGAGATATACAGTTTCGACAGTTAAAGCAGCAACCTTGAACCCATATAACAAAACGTTGCCCTGGACCAAGGGATTCTGTCACTGGGCAAATCTCAGCAATATTAAGCAGTGTCATCTTAAAATCGAATAATTGTTTTTTGCTGTGATTTCTCGTGCTGCATGCGAGCATTAGCTAGTTCTTCATCCAACTTGGCTAACTGCTCGCGAATAAGTTGTAGAGTATGTTCAACCCTTTGGCGATCCAAAGGAAGGACCTGGGTAAGCGCACTATCAACTTTATAATGAGCCTCAAGATGAAATCGAATTTCATCCGTTTCCTGCTGATAGATGTTGAATTGCTGAATGGCTGTCTTTAATTGCTCCCATGCTTGCTGGTACTCTTGCTGTTGTATTTCTAAATCGCTAAGCATAAGAGATAAGGGTTCCATTAACTTGGCTTGATCAGCTTGGGTTAAAGGAATTAACTGCTCCGCGACCTTTAAGAGATTCGCTTGGGCTACCTGAGATTTTTGTTGATATTGTTCAACTTCTTTTTGAAGAACTTCTTGTTGGTCTTCTAACTGTGATAGTTGTGACTCAAGTTCTACTTTTGTCTGCTCCAATTTTTTAATCTCTGCCATCTTACTCTTTACTAGCTCTGATTGTATAGATACATCTTGTTTCAAATTTTGAGCAGAGTTATCAACTTCAGCCTGTGTCATTGGTTCTTTAAGCTCAGAGATTTTTTCATCACTATCTGAAGAAGTCTCCTTGGACTGCGAAAGTGTCGCAAAAGATGATCCAGTTTTCTTTAATGTGTGATCCAAATTTGCTAGAGCATTCTTAACAAAATTAACTTGGTAATGTGATTCACCATAAATCTGTATCCTAATATCTAGAGCTTGAACATATAGTTCTTTAGCCTCTTGAGAACGACCTAAAGCTTGATAAGCATAAGCAAGATTAACCATGCTTGTTGCAACAAGAGCATGTGTTTCAGAGAAAATACTTTGGCGGATTGAAAGAGCCTCTTTGTAGAGATTGGTAGCTTCCTCGTATTTCCATCCGTCTAACTTCAATTTTGCCAACCGTGTTAGAAGCAGAGCTACATTAGGATGACTACCTCCTAATAGTCTTCGAGTTACGTTTATGAATCGCTCATAAACTGCTTCAGCTTCCTGGTAGCACTTCTGAGCCTCATGCAATTCAATTAATGTCAAAAATCCTTGAGAAAACTCAGGACTGACACTCTTATCAGGTCTTTGTTCATATATCGCAATTGCCTGGTTGTATAGCTTGTCAGCTTCCTCTTCGTGTCCAATGCTATAATTATATTCTGCAATAGAAAAAATACTTTCGCAAATATTAGGGCTATCTTCACCAAATATCTTTTTAAGAACCTCTAGAGAATGATAGAACAGTGCATTTGCTTCTTCAAAGCGTGTTCTGATAATAAGAAACAATGCTAGGATTCCAAGCTTTTCAGAAGTTTTAGGATGAATTTCACCATACGCGGCTTTGAACACTTCAATTGCATCCCGAAAAAGGTTTTCCGCTTCATCATATTGTTCTTGGTTCGCTCGTATATTTCCTAGTTGAAAAAGCACTTCTCCGTATTTAGGATGAGTAGCTCCAAGGGTTAATTGATACATTTCTTGTCCTTCACTCAGACATTTTTCAGCTTCCTCATATTCATTTTGAGCTAGATAAGCAGTACCCAGATAAACAAGAGCTTCAGCAACTTGATCATGCTGCCTACCAAAAATTTGCAATCGCGCTTTGTACGCATCTACATATAAGCTAATAGCTTCTTCAGAACGCCCCTGGGCTATGTAAATTGAAGCAAGATTCATGAGGCTAATCGCATAGGATGGGTGCCCAATATTGTTCTTTGCCTCATGAATAGAAATTGCCTTTTTGCAACACTCTTCGGCCTGTTGATGTTGCCCTTGACTAAGGTAAGCACTTGCCAAGTTACTTAAACAGTTAGCATAAAAGGGGTGTTCGTCACCTAAAGCAGCCTCAACAATCTCAACTGCCTGTAGCCCTAATGATTCACATCCTTCATTCCGTCCCTGATCTAACAGAAGTACAGAAATATTAATATAACCAGTTGCAATATAAATAGGATTAACGTTGTTGTACCCTTCAATCTCGACTACTGCATCATAAATGTCGAAAGCTTTTGTGTAGTATGCTTCAGCTTCATCATATTTTCCTCGAAGTCGGCAAACCTCACCTAATACAAGTAAACTGTCCGCAACTTTGGAAGAATTACTGCTACTAATCTCTTCTTTAAGTTCAACTGCCTTTTTGCAATCTTTTTCAGCTTGTTCGAACTTGCCGCGAGTGGCACGAATACTACCTAATTCACTAAAAACCTCTGCAGCTATAACTTTATAATCACTGTCACTAAAGGTTCGTTTGCCAATTTCTAATACTTGAACCAAAAGCTCTTCTGCTGCCTCATATTTTCCCTGCCCAGCATAATTAGTTGCGAGTCGGTATAGGTTTAAAGTAACTAACTCATCTCCAATACGTGCAGATAGCACGTCTTTACAACATTCACCCCAGTAAATGGCTTTTTCATAAAAACCTTGAAAGGAATATATAAGCAGAAGTGTCTGATAGATGGTGAAAAGATCCTCAGCTTCGATGAGATGCGGCAGAGTTGTAACCATTTCCTCTATATGAGTGAGGATAAGAACTTGTGAAGTTGTTTCTGCTTCTGGTACTTCATTAGCAAGTAGTCTCTGAATCAAACGAACTACATTACGACAAAAAACTTGCTTCAAATTATCTGCATTCTCATCATCATTCAATTTACTCTGAATGAACTCACGATTTAGATGATGCAATTGATAAATGCCTTTTTCCTGACGCTGGAGCAGGCTAAATTTACGCAGTTCGTCATCTCGATATTTTTCTAACTCCTGCGGGCTTAGCTCGAATCTTACATTCTCAACCACCCACCAAGGAATCGGAGCTAGGGCAAATAAACTGAGACTATACCCTAGTTGTTGTGCATCAGGGCTTAACTCCTTCCAGCTTAATTCCAAAGCTGCCGCAAGCCCTTCTTGCATAGACTCTTGACCAAGTTTCTCAGACTTTAGACGTTCCAGCATCATTGACACAGTAACGTCTTGTCTTCGCATTAGATAATGACCTACTAGCTCTAGCCCCAGTGGTAAGTGATCGAGCCAGCGGCATAGTTCTTTGGCTTGTTCTCCCTCTTCTATAATTCGAGTATCTTCTCCTCCAATACAGTTTTGCAGAAGCCGTAAAGCAACTGATTCTTCTAGAGTGTTAACCTGTACAAATTTGAAGCGTGGCGAACCATAGGTTTCTCGAGTAGTCATTAAGACTTTGAACCTAAGCTGTTGATTAGGTGGCAAAAAGGGTAAAATCTTTTCCGTTTTAGGAACATCATCAAATACAATTAATACATTGCCTGTGCGCCACTGGGACCAACAAAGATTAAGTTGATTCTCTGGGTCCATTTCTTTAGGAAATTCAATTCCTAAATAAGAACGGGCGAAATTTAAGATTTGGGATCGCACATCAGTATCGCGGCAGGAAAGCCAGCAGATTCCACCCGAATAATATTCGGTATGGTCTTGAGCATATCGTAGGGCAATCTCGGTTTTGCCAATTCCACCTGTCCCACAAAGAGCAACGTTGGAGGAACGAGTTTTTGAAGTCAGTAGTTCGTGAAGTTGTTCTATTATGTTTTCTCGTCCAATAAATTCTGCGTTACTCTCACGGGGTAAATTGATTGCAACTCTTTCGACAACAGTTGTTGTTTGCAAAAAAATGTTCTGATTGTCAATCTTGATGCCACCACTCTCAGTATAAGAACCGATCTTAGTAAAGCTACCAATTTTCTTTTGAACTTCTTCGTTCAGAGACGTATCTGCTTGAGCCTCACGTTTGGCAGCACTAACAAGTTCATTTGAGAGATTAATACTAGATCGTTCAAGATCGCCACTAACCTGTTTTTCAAGATTCTTGTCGGACATAGAGCTTATCCTTTCTCAAGCCTAATGATTAGATGTACTTCTAGTCTGGTAAAACTTCTGAAAGTTTGCCCAACTCCAATTCAGTGTGCTGTTTTAGACGCTCATCCCTAATTACTAGATACAAAATTTTTTCGGGGCTTACACGAACTCCTATTTGCCAAATATTTTCACTAGAAAAGTTACTTAATTGAACATGCTCAACACTTATCTCTTTTGATACTTCATCTAGATTCTGAGAACTTATCCATGTTTTAATCGATGGTACATACTCTTTAAAAGAACTGAATTGAGCAACATCTGTAAATCTAGGTACATTCAATAGTTCCAAATCTGTACCTGCAAAAACAAGAGGAATGTATTTCTGCTTCCTCTCCAGATAAGGATCTAACTCTTCACTAATGACTCCAAAGGTGTACGGGAAATTTTCAATTGGATTAATTTTGTGGTTAGCAATTAAACTAGCACCGTAAGAAACTGCCAGCGATTTCTCAAGACTATTAAAACAGTCATCCCATCTGGAGTCGTCATGCATACTAAATGCTTGTTGAATGGTTTGTTGAACTAAAGGGAATTGAGAAAATCCTCCAGTTACTACGATGTAATCAAACTTATGTTTCTGGTCGTACATGTAAGTTTGTAACTTTCCTAGCGTCTGCCAAATTCCTTGCTTGATAGGTGCAAAGGCTTCAGAAATTTGGTGACACTTTACTATGTAGCCTCCTCCAAAACAGTAAAGGTTGCATTCTTCCATTACCTCCGGAGCATTCAAGTAAGCTAGTATTCGTTGACTACTCCGAGCATGGGATATAATTTTCTCAGCTTCAAAATATTTGAGCAGGTATTCCCATTTAGGATCATTTCTATCAATTGCCAGTCCATGCTTTTGAAAATAAGCAAGCTGAACGCATTGCACGTCAAAAGCTAATCCTGCAGATTCGGTTTTGTCTGAGTAGATAACTTTAATTTTACTGTTTTCTGAAATGCAACATAGATGAACCTGTAACGTGTTTCTTCCCACGTCACAGATTAGTAAATTTCCCTGAAAATCAATTAGCTGCTGCTTTACTAACCAGTATGCTGCTATGGCGATCGCCTGCGGTATCAAATTCCAACATTCTCTTTCAAGTTCAATGCCTTCAAATAGGCTTTCTAAGTACCTCTGTTCAGGGCAATTAATATCCTTGTACCAAACCCCTGGGAGCGCTACAATGAGGTTCTCAATTTTTCGTTTCTTATGAGATGTGAAGGAAGGTTGTACTGCCGAAAACAACTCATACAAGATGCTAGGCGTAATGTCTGTAATACGTTCGTATGTATGGGAAACCCCCCTCGGTGAAATAACTGTCTCTTCATCTTCCATTGAAGAGACAGTTAACTTCGTTGTACCAAAGTCAGCCCCAAATGCCATCGAAGACATGCTAGCTTTCCCATTTTTTCTCAAAATCTTGTCACAGCTTTATAACCTAAACAGATTTTCTAATCTTGTCTTAACAATCTCTATCTACAGCCACTCAACTTCACGTTACACTTGTATGCCCTGTGGTTTTTGACGAATATCTTGAGTAAATCTCTGGCATCCTGAAGAAGTGCTTGTAGCTTTGCGCAAAGAGGAATTTGTAGCTTTTTATACAAAATCAAGAACGATACACTCCAGAACTTTAAAGGTTCTTTGAGAATTACGGTGTTTCTTCAACTCAAAGGTTATTTTACTAGAGAGTGAATAATTACCTCCTCTAGCAGATGCGAATAGTTGAGATTGGGCACGAAGGTGTAGGAAAAACTACCTTTATGGCATGTATGTATCATACATTACAGCAGCCAATCGAAGGATTTACGCTGAGGGCGGTTCAAGTAACTGACC
>CAZGDE010000129.1:0-16313 GCA_964524315.1 uncultured bacterium | reverse complement strand
GACGAAACGTGCCCACACCAACATGCAATGTCACAAACGTTTGGTCAATGCCCTGGTCTTGCAATTTCTGGAGCAATTCTGGAGTGAAATGTAGACCCGCCGTGGGAGCCGCAACGGCTCCTGGTAGGGATGCATATACCGTCTGGTACTGTTCAGGTTCAGCGGTTGAGTCGGTAATATAAGGCGGCAAGGGAATCTGCCCCAATTGCTGAATCAACGTTTCTAGCGTCTGTCCCTCTGGTGTATGGAATTGGAGAATACGCCCACCAGTGGGTGGATCGGCCGCCAGTACGGTTGCGGTTAAGCCGTTAGGCGTTGGTTCAGCATCGGTTTCAGCGCCAAAGATGATGGTTGCGCCTGGTTTCAAACGCTTGCCCGGTTTCACCAATGTGAGCCAGCGATCCGGTTCGGGTTGGGGTTCTAGCAACAGAATTTCGACCGGTAAACCCGTAGATTTGCGCCCATAAAGACGGGCAGGAATGACACGAGTATTGTTTAAGACTAATAAGTCCCCTGGTTTCAGCCAATTGACTAAATCCCGAAAAATGGCATGTTCATGGTGATCCTGATCTTTGACTACTAGTAAGCGGGAGTGATCTCGCGGCACCAGGGGGGTTTGGGCGATGCACTCAGGCGGGAGGACGTAATCGTAGGCGGATAGGCGGCGATCGTCGTTCATATTCACGTTAAGAATTAACAAATTGGGTGAAAACCCTTAGTGTGATCGGGGGCTTTTCCCCTGGTAGAGAGCGCCAATATTGATGAGGATAGAAGAGTAAGCCCTCGCCCAATTTGGGGGACACCATTATGGATTACCTCTACTACCTTGCCAATGCAAGTTTGACCTTGAGGGTTGTTGAACATCTGCACCGTTCCCGCCTGCCGGTTAGCTTCATGACCGTGATTCACCAGATTGATGGTTGGATCGTTAGAGTAAAAATGAGTCGCTATTTGGAACCGCAACAGCATGGTGACTTTCGTGCCTTTATGAATGAGTTGGGCATTCCCTATGACCCAGGCATTCGGGTACAAATGGCACTGTGGGGGCTGGAGACAGGCCAGTCTCCGGTTGATGTGATGCATCGTTACCAGGTCGCAGTTGTGTCTCACGGCAACCCAGAGCGGGAAGACATTGAAGAATTCCGCCAGCAATTTGTTCAGGGGTTGGGTTATTGCCCAGAGACGCTGGCTTAGTTGCCAAGCTGGGGCATCACGTTGTGTGGTCAATGGTTTACTGTCAATTTCTCTGGCAAAGAACGTTATCACAGTAAACAGTGTCTCATAGGGTGTTGGTGAAAAATGGTTTACCTGGTAAAGAAGATCCAATTATTTGGTGCTGGCATCCCATTTATCCCGATCTCCGCCCTGACCTCAGATTGATTCACTCGTAACAAAACCTCGCCAGGTCGCAATGAATGCTCAATGAACTTCACAGCGTAAATGCTGCCTCAATATAGTGTTGCAGTGTTAGTTGGTAGCCTGCTGCAACCAATATATGAGATGCCGGAGAAGTGGTTGGCGGCTGTTGGCGATGATTGGATGGCAGGCGTTGACATTGCACCAATGCCACATCAAAACGGCAGGGTAATTCTGCGATCGCCGGATTCGTGGCCAGGTATAGCTGTGCTGTTTTCCACAGTTTGGCTTGTTTCTGGGGTGTAATGGCTAAGGCCCCATCTGCGTCCCAGTTCCCGCGACTGCGAGTTTTAACTTCGACAAATGCCAGCGATACCGGGGGGTGTGGCGGGCTTTCCCCTGGTTGGGCAATGATCAGGTCAAGTTCCCCCCAACGGCTGCGCCAACGTCGCTGTAAGATTAGCCAACCCTGGATTTGTAACCAGCGTGCAACTAACTCTTCGCCTAAACTGCCTGGTTCGGCTGGTGATGGGTGATGGCTAATCGGTGGGGGCACAGGCCGAAAGGGTAAAGGGACATTTCAGTTTGAAGTGCATCACGGAGAAGGCGGACGGATTCAGGTAGTATCAGGATGGCATCATTTTTGCCAGGTAGTCTAGATGATTCGTTCCCGTCAGTTTAGGTGTGTGATGAATAGCAGTCGAGTGGGTAGTTTCAGCCCCCGCAGAAGCCAGGGTCGTTTGCTGCAACCATTCCAGGTTAGACAGCGCATATTTGCCTTTTTACTGAGTGTACTAACAGTTATTTCTACCTGGGGGATTTGGATGGTGGGTGCCTCGCCGGCACTGGCTGATGATTACAACAAAGAATTTCTGGTAGGCGCTGATTTTTCAGGACGGGTGCTAGTTGATTCCAGTTTTACCAAGGCAAATCTGCGGGGTGCCAATTTTAGTGGGGCAGATTTGCGGGGGGTCAGCTTTTTTGGTGCCAACTTGGAAGGGTCAATTCTAGAAGGTGCTAATTTAAGCAACGCAACCTTAGATACAGCCCGGTTTACGCAGGCCGATTTGACGAATGCCATTTTAGAAGGGGCGTTTGCTTTTAATGCCAAGTTTGAAGGTGCGGTGATTGATGGGGCAGATTTTACCGACGTTGATCTGCGTCAGGATGCCCAATTCTTGCTCTGTAAATCGGCGAAAGGCACGAACCCGGTAACGAAACGGCAAACGCGGGATACGTTGAATTGTGCTTAAATTTTTGCTCCTTAACGTCTGAGTTATTTCTGTGAACAATTTTCTGCGTGATGCCAATTTGTATCTTGTTGGCATGATGGGTTCTGGTAAGACAACGGTTGGTCGGTTACTGGCTGAGCGGTTGGGTTATCGCTTCTTTGATACGGATGAGGTGATTGAGCAGGTAGTTGGCCAATCAATCAGTCAAATTTTCGCCACACTGGGTGAGGCGGAGTTTCGCCAGGTAGAGAGTTTGGTGTTAGCCAAGTTGGTCGAGGAATCGCCCCGGCGATCGATCGTGGCCACGGGGGGCGGAATGGTGCTGCGGCGGGAAAACTGGCAGTACTTACGGTATGGGGTGGTTGTTTGGTTAGATGTGCCAGTTGCGCAAATTCAAGCCCGCTTAGTGGGAGACAGTAGCCGCCCCTTATTGCAAAATGCTGACCTGGCAACGAAATTGCAGACCTTATGGGAGCAGCGCCAAGCTCTCTATGCCCAGGCTGATGTGCGGGTGACGGCGGTGCCTGACGAAACGCCCGATCAGTTTGCCATGCGGTTGTTAGCACAGGTGCAGCAGGCAGTTACTCCCGATCGCTCGACGAATAATGGCGCGATCGCCTGATCGGGCAGGACAACATGATGAGATTTCGTAACGAAAAACATCGGCAAGTGCTTTGTGCTGGACAGAATGATGTCAAATATTAGATTAATGAAATTAGATGAATGAAAATTCTTTGGTCTGAATGACATCTGGAGATTGGCATGTCTGCTTTGTACGCAATTCTGAGTTTTCTCGCCTTTGTTAGTGGACTGGCAGCGGTATATCGCGTCTTTGAACGGCGATCGTCCACACCAAAATCATCCCAGAGCAAGGCTCCGGTAGCTACGATTCAACCTGAATCAGCCAATCAGCACGAAACTCAGACCGCGCCAGTGCCACTGTCAGCGAGTCAGCCAGTGGTTGAGCCGCCAAGTACTGAGCCCAGCCAGCCAACTGTGACAGGCCAAACAGCAACCATGACTGCCCAGCCAACCGTCCCTGACCCATGGTTAACCGAGGCGAGTGGGGATGCCGGGGTTGAGGTTCTGTCTCCGGAGCCATCTAGCCCAGTTGTGTCGGAGCCATCTAACCCGGTTGGGGTGGTTTCTGTGCCCTCAACATCAGAAGTACTCGTAGGGGCGATCGCCCAGGCAGGACGATCCGGGCAACTACAACAGACATCCTACTTAAAACGGTATGTCAATCATGCGGATAGTCAAGTTCGGGCAGCAGTGGCAACAGCGCTGGGCCAATTAGCCAGCAATCGTCACGGATCTGCGGTAACGGACTTGATTCCCCTTCTGGGTAAGTTGTGTCAGGACTCTAATGTAAACGTGCGGCGGGCGGCGGTAGTAGCGTTGGGGCAGGTGCAATCACCAAATGTTTTACCCTTGCTACACCAAGCCCAGAGACAGCCAGATCGAAGTATCAGTCAGGCGGCAGCACAGGCGTTACAAAAGCTGAAATTGCATTACTACCCCAAACCAGCACCAGCAGCAGCTAAAGCCAGGTCAACTAAGACAACTAAAAAATAAGGAATGGGAATTAAATAAGTTCGATTGAACCCGCCCCTACAGTTTCCGAATTTATTTTTTATTCAATTTATGATCCCAAATAGCTTGCCATAGGGTGATTCAGACTAACTCAGCCTGAATCACCCTATGGCAAGACATTTACTGGTTGACTCTTACCTCATCATCCTCAGGCGGATAACCCCTAGCGACCATACTGGGGGTTTTTGATGGGCACAAATGTTAGCCAGCCACAACGAAATTAACCAGCTTTCCAGGTACAACGATCGCCTTTTTGATCTCCTTACCCGCAATAAACTTTTGGGCAATGTCAGACTCACGGGCGTATGTTTCCAACTCATCCTTACTGACCTGTGCCGGTACCTGAATGGCTCCGCGCGTTTTGCCGTTAATCTGGATTACCAGCGTGATCTCATCAGCTACCAGGGCTGCGGGATCTGCCTGTTTCCAGGGTTGGGTGTGGATGGAATCGGTATGGCCTAAATGATGCCAGAGTTCGTCTGCGATGTGGGGGGCAAAGGGTGCCAGCAAGATCAGCAATGTCTGAATTCCCTCAGCGTAGACAGGAGAATCTTTACATGATGCATCATTCAGGGCGTTGCTGAGTTTCATCAACTCGGAAACAGCCGTGTTGAACTGGTAATCGCCGTCTAAATCATGGGTGACTTCCGCGATCGCCGTATGAATCGCTCGCCGCAAGTCCTTTTCGACTTTGGTCATTTGTCCCTGTTCATTTGTCCCTGGTGCTTGCGCCGATGACGAATGACTATTGGCAAACTCCGTGACCAACCGCCAGACCCGGTTCAAAAAGCGGAACTGGCCTTCGACATCGGCCTCGTCCCATTCCAGATCTTTTTCCGGTGGTGCTTTGAACAGAATGAACATGCGGGCAGTGTCCGCGCCGTACTTGCCGACGACATCTCCCGGTGCGACACCATTGTATTTAGACTTGGACATCTTTTCGTAAACGACTTCCAGACGATCGCCCGTTTCCGGGTCAACCGGATTGCTTGGATCGGCAACGTTCATGGGAATGACGTATTTGCCGGTACGGGGGTTTTTATACGTCTTGCCCTGTACCATGCCCTGGGTTAACAACCGCTGAAAGGGTTCGTCAAAGTTGAGCAGGCCGCGATCGCGCAATACTTTGGTAAAAAAGCGCGAGTACAGCAGGTGCAAAATGGCATGTTCAATCCCACCCACGTACTGATCGACGGGCATCCAGTCATTGGTACGTGCCGGGTCAAAAGCCTGTTTCGCATTTTTGGCATCCGGGTAGCGGAGGAAATACCAGGACGAACAGATAAAGGTATCCATCGTGTCGGTTTCCCGTTTGGCAGGAGTGCCACAGGTGGGACAGGGCACATCAATCCAGGTGGCCAATTTCGCCAATGGCGATGGCCCGCGCCCCGAAAACTCAACCTCTGCGGGTAACTTAACGGGCAACTGGTCATCCGGTACAGGTACAGCGCCACACTTAGGGCAATGGACGATCGGAATCGGACACCCCCAGTAGCGTTGCCGTGAAATCAACCAATCCCGCAAACGATAATTAGCCGTTCCCTTACCTTTATTGTTTTGCTCTAACCAGGCAACAGCGGCTTCTACACTTTGCCCCTTACCTTTGCCAGCGGGAACCCCATCCAATGGCCCCGAATTAACCATGACTCCTTCACCGGGATATGCCGCGGTCATGGTGCTGGCATCCAAAGTGACATCGGCCGGCTGGACAACGACCTGAATCGGCAAATCAAAGGTTTTAGCGAACTCAAAGTCACGCTGGTCATGGGCCGGGACTGCCATAATCGCGCCCGTGCCGTAGTCCATCAACACATAGTCAGCGATCCAGATGGGTACCTCTGCCCCGTTTACTGGATTGATCGCATGGCTGCCCGTCCAGACCCCTGTTTTTTCCCGGCCTTCAGCGGTACGGTCAATTTCACTTTTGGCGGCTGCGGCTGACTGGTAGGCGGCGATCGCCGCTTTCTGTTGGGGGGTTGTTAATTTCTCGACCAATGGATGTTCGGGCGACAGCACCATAAACGTTGCGCCCCAGAGGGTATCCGGGCGGGTCGTATAAACAACCAACTCATCCCCGGCGGCTGTGGTAAACGTCACCTGTGCCCCGGTGGACTTACCAATCCAGTTTTCCTGCATCAGGCGCACTTTTTCCGGCCAACCGGTCAACTTGTCCAGGTCTTTCAATAACTGCTCGGCGTAGTCCGTAATTTTCAGGAACCACTGGCGTAACTGTTTGCGTTCTACCTTCGCGCCCGATCGCCACGATTTCCCTTCACTATCAACCTGTTCATTGGCCAGTACGGTCTGGTCAATCGGATCCCAGTTAACGGTGGCTTCCTTCTGGTAGGCCAAGCCAGCCTGGAAAAACTGCAAAAAGATCCATTGTGTCCACTGGTAATAGTCGGGTGAACAGGTAGTAACTTCCCGTTCCCAATCGAAGGAAATGCCTAACTGGTCGAGTTGTTGCCGCATTTGGGCAATATTTTGATACGTCCACTCAGCAGGTGGGACGCCTCGTTCAATCGCTGCATTCTCGGCGGGTAAACCGAACGCATCCCAACCCATCGGATTGAGTACCCGATAACCCTGCATCCGGCGTACTCGGGCGATGACATCCACAATGGTGTAGACGCGGACGTGCCCCATGTGCAGGTTGCCCGATGGATAGGGAAACATCGACAGCGCATAGAACTTGGGCTTATTGCTATCAGTCGAGGTCTGGTGCAGATTTTGCTCTGCCCAGGTCTGCTGCCATTTTGATTCGATCGCACCGGGAAGATAACGGGACTCCACAGGTTTACTCCTGCCAATGATTGTCAAACGATTTGCCTGATCCATTCTAAGAGGTTGGTGGTGATCGGTCAGAAGTTCACTACCAGCTTTTCTGAGAGTTTATACTACATATACTACAAAAATAACGGGTAATTCTCCGGAAAAGATGACGCTATGCCCCAATCCGGCTAGGTTAGAACTGGTGATATCCGACAGGAGTGGGGACGCTGGATGGGACCGTTGTATTGTAGTCAGTGGCATGAAAATGCTCCCGATAGCCGGTTTTGCCGCCAGTGTGGGGAAGCGCTTACCCCGGCGAAGGGGGTTCCTCCCGCCGGTAATGCGATGCAGGGAATGTTGGCTTCTCGCTACCGCTTGATTCAGGAATTAGGGCAGGGCGGTTTTGGGCGAACCTATCTAGCCGAGGACACGAATCGCTTTAACGAACTTTGTGTGCTGAAAGAATTTGCCCCCCAGGTTCAAGGTGAGCCAGCCTTGCAAAAAGCTGAGGAACTGTTTGCACGGGAAGCCGGGATTCTCTACAAGTTGCAGCATTCCCAAATTCCCCGTTTTCGGGAACTTTTCCGGGCGGAGGTACAGGGCAAGGGGCGACTATTTCTGGTGCAGGATTATGTTGCCGGACAAACCTACCAGGCTCTGTTGCAGAGTCGCTGGCAACAAGGGTATGGCTTTACTGAAGCCGACGTGACCCAACTGCTGTACCAGCTTTTACCCGTACTGACCTATATTCACGATCGCGGCGTGATTCACCGTGATATTTCGCCGGACAACTTGATGTACCGTAATGCAGACGGGCTACCCGTATTAATTGACTTTGGTGGGGTGAAACAGGTTGCTGCTGCCGTGATATCAAAGGTTAATCCGGCTGGCGTTGTCCAAGTCCCAGGCGGGGTAACGTTACTGGGTAAGGCAGGTTACTCACCGGCTGAACAACTGTCTGACGGCATGGTGTTTCCCCACAGTGATCTGTATGCGCTGGCGGTAACAGTTCTGGTCTTGTTGACAGGTAAAGAACCCCTATCCTTGCTGACCGGTCATCGCCCCTCTTGGCAGCAGGAAGTAGCGCTTCACCCCACCCTGATGGCGGTTTTGGCACGTATGCTGGATCCCATTCCTGATCGCCGTTACCAGTCTGCCCAGGAGGTTTGGTGGGCGTTGCAGGGACAAACTCCGTTACCTGCTGGGGGGATGACCCGTCCACCCCTGGAACAGACGGCACCGCCAGTGCAGACGGCCGCAACCCTACCCCTGGCTACCCCAAACCAGTCCCATAGCCCGATCCAGACGCAATCACTACCAGGAAAAACCAGGCGGGGGGTGGGGATGGTTATCCCTCTGGTCGTTGCCATCGCCCTGGGAGGGGCGGGGCTATGGGCGGGTAACCGCTGGGTGTTGCCCTGGTTGGCCCAATTCCCCCTGACAAAACCGCCAGTTACTCAGCCAAATAAAAATCCACCTAAAAATGACACTCCCCCTGGTGCTAACTTTTCACCCGCTGAACAGGCCCGTAAACAAACAATTGACAAACGGCAAGCCGAGTTAGGGATTGCGCCTGGTTTTTTGGCAAAACTGGTTAACCAGGTGTTTTACGCGCGGCATCCTGAGTTAGCCGGACGGCAACTCACGGAGGGCCTGGAGGATGAGTCATGGCGGCAGGAGTGGGATGATATTGCGATCACCATCCTTAATCGCCTGCAATCTCTCAGTCCAGCGGCGCGATCGCGTCTGGGGCAGTACACCGATGCCGACCTGAAAGAGCGCCAGGCGGCTGTCAATCAACTGCGGTTAAGTAGCCGGGCCCTGAACGATTTGACCGATGCCCAGTTTATCTATTTATTTTCGGGAGAAATTAGCCAGGATTTGCTGAAACAACCTCTCGGGCAGGTGTGGCAAGCGATCGCTGATGATCAGCTCAAATCCCTCCAGTCGGGTAACACGCTACAACCCATCAAGTTTCCTGCGGGCAGGTTTAGCGAACATATCAGCGATCGCCTGAAACCGGGGCAGGGGAAAGCTTATACTGCCCAACTAAGCAAGGATCAAACGATTCGTCTCCAACTTCAAGCCGAGCAGGCAGCACTACGTCTTTCGTTTTACCCCCCCACCAGCAAGTCTCCGGCGCTGCTGGAAGATACGACGACGACAGAATGGTCAGGCAAACTGACAGAATCTGGTTTGTATGAAATTGTTGTCGTTGCGACAGGCAATGCTGCTGTTGCCTATGAACTGGATCTGGCGGCAGCGGATGATGTCACTTCCGGTTCTACCCTGCCAGGTGAAAATCAAACGAGTCCTGCTAAATCAGAGGCCAAATCAGAGCCTGATCCGCCCAAAGCAGAGAATTAGGATGGGTGCGAGAACGTTGAATTGCCTCCTGGAGCAACCTGACAAGGCAAAATTGCTTAAATTGCCAATAATCAGTAATTAAAGATAATTCTTAATCAGAAAAAGTACGGTCAACTTCGGGTTTTTCTGCTTAAATGCATGGCGATAGCCTGGCAGTTTTTCTAGCTTGCAATCCTGCAATTTAGAGTTAAGAATCTTGATATGAATTTAGTACATTTGTTCTATAATTCTGTCAAGTTCAAACTATTTCACTTACCTAATTGTTTTCTCTATCTATTTATTTCCGTTGCTAGCTGGTTTTTACCATGAATGCTCCCCTCGCTCCTGGAACGTTGCTTGATAATCGCTACCGCGTCGTTGGTGTGGCGAAGCGGGGAGCGTTTGGCCAGACGTATTTGATTAGAGACCAAAAGCAATTTAATGAGTTGTGTGTCCTGAAAGAATTTGTGCCAGTACAGCAAGACCCGGTCGTGGTAGACAACTTGTTGCAGTTGTTTCACCGCGAAGCGTCAGTGCTGTATGGTTTGCGGCATCCCCAATTGCCCCGTCCCCGGGCGATGATTTCCCAGGGGCAGCGGTTTTATTGGGTGCGAGAGTATGTTGAGGGTAAAAGTTATGGTGTCTTGCTCGATGCCCGGAAAGACCAGGGGCATGCCTTCGCGGAAGCGGAGGTAATCCAGCTTTTGGTGCATGTGTTGCCTGTGTTGGGATATCTCCACAATCGGGGGGTCGTGCATGGCAATATTTCGCCCGATAGTTTAATTTTGCGCCAGCAGGATCAGTTGCCGGTTCTGATTAATTATGGGTTGGTGCGTGATCTGGTTGTGCGGTTGCAGCTTCATCCGGTGCCACCAGAAGCAGCGCTGGGTTCGTGGGGGTATGTGCCACCAGAGAAATTGCGCGATCGCAAACTTTATCCCAATAGCGATCTCTACTCTCTAGCCATTACGGCTATTACGTTACTGACGGGTAGATCGCCGGAAGCTCTCTACAATCAGCAAACCCAAACCTTTGAGTGGGAGCAGTTGACAACTGTTAGTCCTAAATTTGCCCGTGTGTTGAAGCAAATGATGGCTCCCCAGCCACAGCGCCGGTATGCGTCTGCCGCTGAAGTGAGTCAGGCGATCGCTCCCTTGGTGGAAACGGCCGATCAGACGACCGCTGTAGGCGCTGCTGCTCCCACCCCTGCGGTTACTGCACCGCCGTTGGTGGCAACCAGTGTGCCCTCAATGCCGCCACCTCCGTCAGCCGAGGTTGTTGCGCCACCAGCGGATGCCCCCATCGTTGAAGATGTGCCACGGGTGAGGCAGCGTCCACGCCAACAACGAAATAGTAATGATCCACGGGCTTCTCTGGCGCTGGTGATTGGGATTGTGCTTCTGGTGTCAGTGATTGGCTGGCGAGTGGTGTCGGGTATGCTGGGGCAACAACCCGCGCCTCAATCTGCGGCCCCACCCGTTGAGGGAAGTTCCGCACCGGTACCGGAAACAGAAGTGGCACCACCTGCACCATCTCCAGCAGTGTCACCGTCGGTTGGGGCTGCTCCCCAAAAACCGGTGGCTGCTTCACCCAGTCCGGTAGCCCCGGCAGTGAAGGGGGTCCCCCCGGAGCAGGTACAAGCAGCGGGGATTAATAATCAGTACTTTGTGAACCTCACGAATGTGGTCGCATCTGCCCAGGGTTCTCCCGCAAAGGGGCAAGTGGGTAGTAAAACCAGTCAGAAAGCGATTACATCGGCGGAGGTATTACGCCGGTTAGGAACCCTGAGTCCGGCAACCCGGAAGAAACTGGGAAGCTATACGCTGACGGACTACAACCGTTGGTTGGCAGAACTGGGTGAAACTGGAAAGAAGAGTAGCCCTACACTCGATTCCTTGACCGATGGCCGGTTTTACCAGCTTTTCCCGGAATGGCGTGGTAGACAAATGGATACGAAAACAATGGGTCAGGTCTGGTACGCGATCGCCGAAGAAACAGTACCGGCTGCTAAGGCGCGTCTGGCTACGAAGAAAAGCTGAACCAGCAATGAGCGAGTGAGATAATTAGCATTTCCCACTCGCTCACGCGTTTGCCCGTGCTGACTTGCGGAATTAGCTGTCCAAATAGGGTTGTAATTGCAGTTGTAACCGTTGACGGGCACGGGCAATACGCGATTTGACCGTACCGAGGGAGGAGTTGGTGATTTCGGCAATTTCTTCGTAGCTCATGCCTTCAATTTCCCGCAGTATAATCGTCGTCCGAAAAATATCGGGTAGATCGGCGATCGCGGCTTCTAGATGGCTGTAGAATTCCTGGCGATTGAGTTCCTCATCGGGTTCGGGCGTTTCGGCCGCAATTTCCCATTCCATCTCACTATCGCCAAATTTTAATGGTGCATCGAGTGATATTTGGGGAGCGACCCGTTTGCGTTTACGTAACTCGTCGTAGAAAAGATTGGTGGCAATTCGGCTCAGCCAACCCTGGAATTTAGCTGGGTCACTGAGGCGGTGAATGTTGCGATAGACCCGAATCCAAACTTCCTGAACCATATCAGTCCGGTCTTGCCAATCGGACGCCAGATGGTAAAGTACCCGTTCAACGTGGGGTTGGTAACGCCGTACTAGTTCGGAAAATGCAGCTTTATCAGGGAATTCTGCTGCCTGACAACGATGCACCAGGTCATCATTCGATAATGCCTTAACTGGGGTGGACAGCCGTGCCGCAGCGGTTTTGACTGCTGACCAGGATGCCGGTAGAGAATGACTCATGGACGATGCCCGCACTAGACACTCCTTCACGGTAAGGCTGGTGAATAAGGACAATTCACTTCTTCACCGGTGCCCTACCTATATCAGGGTAAAAGTTGACCAGGCTATATTCGTTTTTTCCAAGTGACACTTCCCTAACTGGTTTAAGCGTTACTGAGCCGTGTCTTCAAAGCGCGATCACTAAAGCAAAAATTCTCCTATGAAATGGGAATTAACTCGGTGCGATATTTGGCAGGGGCAGGTTTGGCGGCAAATCTGTTGCTGGCTGCAGATGGGCCTGCTCAACCCACCTGTACAGTTGACGAATTTATTAAGCCAACGATTTTAAGTGACGGCAGAATAGAACCTTTGTGCCCTGGAGAACGAGTTTTGGCAGGGAAAACCTGAATCTGGCTGCCTCTCTTCCGGCTGGGATTTACCAAATCATCCCGTTGTATGGTGAGACGCTCGTTAAATGAAGTAGCAGGATCAAATCCTGGGATTCACCCATGCCGGACGACCGCTTAATAGGTATAACTGAATCTGAACCAGAGCATTGCTTGAACAATTTCTGCCTTTTAGCTGAGACCCTTAAATTGCCTAAAGTTGCCTAAATAAAGGGTTAGAACTCCTCACCCCCAGAGGAAAATCCGCTGCAATTTCAAGTTGAATTGGGATATTGCCTAATTTTCTCTAAAAGAAGAAGAGATTCAGAATCCTATCCCTATGGTGTGGATAAGTCAGCATGGGGGATGGAATCCCACTCTGACTGCCTAGACCTCATGAGAAGCTAGCATGTTTAATGCCACCGAACTCTTGATTGAAGACTTTGTTGAAAAACTGAAGGAAGGCTACCGCCGTACCTATGGAGGTTGGAAGTCTGACTATGAAGACATCATTGCCTGGGTTGGGGCAATGGCAATGGAAAATATTGCCAATAGTGATGCTCTTTACCACAATGTGGAGCATTCCATTCTGGTTACCCTGGTTGGGCAAGAAATTCTACGCGGCAAGCATATCCGTGAGGGAGGGGTTTCCTGTGAAGACTGGTTGCACTTCATCATTGCGCTGGTTTGCCATGACATCGGTTATGTCAAAGGTGTCTGTCGTCAGGATCAGGATGGCGTCTATGCCACCGGCAAGGATGGCACGATGGTTGCGCTCCCACCCGGTTCCACCGATGCCGGCCTGACCCCTTACCATGTCGATCGCGCCAAGCTGTTTATTGATGAACGGTTTGGTGGGCACAAGCTGATTGATGCGGAACTGATTAAGCGAAATATCGAATTGACCCGTTTCCCCGTGCCCGCTGCCGAAGACCACCAGGACACGATTAAGTATCCGGGTTTAATCCGCGCTTCTGACTTAATTGGGCAACTCAGTGATCCGCGCTATCTTAAGAAGATCAGCGCCCTATTTTACGAATTTGAAGAAACGGGGGTGAATAAAGTTCTTGGTTATCAACACCCGGGTGACCTACGGAAAAATTACCCGAAGTTCTACTGGCATGGTGTTTTCCCATATATTAAGGATGCGCTGTACTATCTTTCCCTGACGCAGCAGGGTAAGCAAATTATTGCCAATCTCTACTCCAATGTCTTTGTGGTAGAGCATGAAAAAACGCAGGATTCGTAACCGCAAGACGCACTTCTTCTATGAACTGGTGGCAACGACTCAAGGGTAACTCTCTCGCCCGGTTTGGGGCACTGATTTTGCTGGTGTTCTATCTGGCGGTTATCGCAGCCGAATTGGTCGCACCCTACGACCCCTATGCAACCCAGGCGGATGGGGCACTCTTGCCGCCAACGCAAATTTATTGGCGGAACGAGGCCGGTCAATGGATTGGGCCCCATGTGTATCCCACCACCCAGGGGCCTGTGGATTTAAGGACGGGCGATCGCCAATTGATCGTTGACCGCAGCCAACCCTCCCCCATTCGCTTGTTTACCCAGGGGGATCCCTACCGCTTTCTGCAAATCAAGTTGCCCTTGCCAACCCAGTTCTCCCTGGCTAACCCCCGGATTGAAGAAGTTGAGCTATTTCCGGGCCTTGCCGCTAATTTGCACCTCTTTGGGACGGTGGGGCCGGGGAAGTTTAATCTCCTTGGCACCGATGAGCAGGCCCGCGATCAGTTCAGTCGACTGCTCTACGGTGGACGGGTCAGCCTCAGTATTGGTCTGGTTGGTATCGCGATTTCGTTTCCGCTGGGGATGCTGGTTGGCGGTATTTCAGGTTACTTTGGCGGTGTGATTGATAGTGTGCTGATGCGCCTGGTAGAAGTATTGATGACCATTCCCAGCATTTATCTACTGGTAGCGCTGGCAGCGGTTTTACCGGCCGGGTTAAGCAGTGCGCAGCGATTTCTGTTGATTATTCTGATTACGTCGTTCATTAGTTGGGCAGGTTTGGCACGGGTCATCCGGGGGGAGGTGTTGTCCTTGAAGCAACGGGAGTTTGTTCAGGCATCCCGCGCGATGGGCGGGCGATCGCTCTACATCATCATTCGCCATATCCTGCCTCAAACAGCGACCTACGTAATTATCTCCGCTACTTTGGCCATTCCCAGTTTCATCGTGGCCGAATCCGTGCTTAGTTTGATTGGGTTGGGTATTCAGCAACCTGACCCGTCCTGGGGCAATATGTTGTCTCTGGCGACGAATGCGTCTGTGCTGGTGCTCCAACCCTGGCTCATTTGGCCCCCGGCAATTCTCATTATCCTGACGGTACTGGCCTTTAACCTGCTGGGAGATGGCCTGCGCGATGCTCTTGACCCCCGTAGTGTGCAACGGTAGTTGTCGCCTTCAACACGAATGATTGCGATCAAAACAAATTACGTAACTAAAACAAATTACAACAGAGTGGAAGAGGACATTCAGATCACTTAAAGTGATTGCATACCGGAATGGGTGTAACATTTTTAAGGTCTGTCCAGTCTTAGCCTTGAATGAGCAACGAGACGTATCTAAATCATCCTAATTTTGGCTTGCTGTTCAGGGTTTGTCTGGTCGATACCCATCGAGAATTGTTCACAACCCTGTATGCTCAGCGCTTGTTCTTCCTGGTAGCGAACGGGCAGGACGGGTTGGAATTTGAGCCGATTACCCGCACCGATGCCCGCATTTTGGTGGAGAATCGAATGCGAACGCTTCGCCGCCTCGGACAGTATCAAGACTACGATCGCCTGCAGGTAGCGTATAAAAAAACATTTCAATGACTCCGTTTTTCGAACCTGAGGCTACAATTGCAGAGCGCATTGCGCAAATCCGGCCAACCGTGCCCGCTACCGTGCGGCTGATCGCCGTAACGAAGCAGGTGTCGGTTGCTGCCATGCGGCAGGCTTATGCAGCAGGTGTACGTGATTTTGGTGAAAGCCGGGTTCAGGAAGCCACCGAAAAACAAGCGCAACTGCAAGATTTGCCTGATATTACCTGGCATTTGATTGGGCATTTGCAAAGTAATAAGGCCCAGAAAGCACTGGAACTATTCCAGTGGATTCATTCGATTGATAGTTTGAAGATTGCCCAACGACTTGATCAATTAGCAGCGCAATCTGGCCAGAGGCCAACCATACTTTTACAGGTGAAAATTGTACCTGACCCCAATAAATATGGCTGGTCAGATATTAGTTTGCTGGCTGATCTAGCGCAACTAAATCAGCTCACCAACCTAAATATTCAAGGGTTAATGGTTATCCCACCGTGGGGATTGGAGGAACAGGAAATTTCCTCGATCTTTCAACAGGCAACCTCGTTAGCCGATACTATCCGCCAACAAAACTGGCCAAATATCCAGATGACCCAGTTATCGATGGGGATGTCAGATGATTACTTATTAGCGGTCAAGTCTGGCTCAACTATGGTGCGTCTGGGACGCATTCTCTTTGGCGATCGCACTGCCTAGCACCCAAGTTGGCAGTTTCCACAATTCGTTAGGATAACCCTAGTAGCCGCGTAGAAATCTAGAGAAAATATTAAATACCCTGAAAAGGGTTGGTTTAGCTGGCGATCGCCCAATTTCTTGGGTGGTAATGGTAGCTGTAATCAGTATTAAAGGCTCCCAATATTTAAACGAAAAAATTTAAACGAAAAAACATGAATTAAGCGTGCATTTTCAAAAACTGGATGTATACTATTCTTTCAATTAAGCCATTAAAGGTGGAATGCCTAAAAAATATTATCGAGAAGTGGCCACCAACTTATAAAGTTTGGCTTTCCCAGAAAAGTTTGAAAAGGCAGTCCTCATTTTTGACAATACAGACTAGAATTAG
>CAZGDE010000128.1:13599-16432 GCA_964524315.1 uncultured bacterium | reverse complement strand
CGTCGCTCGCCAACCGCTGCCCGGTTACGCCCTCAAGTTTGAACATGCACTTGGCATATTCTGAACGGAGGAAATTGGCATTACTCAACCTGCCCATTCCAACTAATACCGTGGATAGATGTTCAGAGCAGGTTACACAAGTTCCAAATTTCGATCCAAAAATGACTGACCCAGTGAGGGGGAACCTATGACGAACGTATCTTTAGCAACTAAATCTTTAGCAACTAGAAAAATGGGTTATTGGCATCGGTTACGGGCGATCGCCCTCACAACCAGCCTACTGACGTTAACCTTATCTACACCCGCCCTTGCGCAGGAGAAATTAATGCGAACCCTGACTGTGACCGGACGGGGCAACGAAATGGTTGCTACCACTTTGACCCAGGTACGCCTGGGTGTAGAAGTACAGGGTAAGACAGCAAACGAAGTCCAGCAAGAGGTTGCTCGCCGCTCCAATGCAGTTGTTACCCTCCTCAAGTCACGCAATGTTGAGAAACTGGAAACAACAGGAATTAACCTTAGCCCCACCTACCGTTATGACAACGGCACCCAAACTCTGACCGGGTACACTGGCAGCAATATTGTGAGTTTTCGCATCGAAACCGCCAAAGCCGGTGATATTTTGGATGCGGCTGTCAAAGCGGGAGCCAGTCGCATTGATGGGGTAAGCTTTGTAGCAGCAGATGAGGCAATCGCTCGGGCCCGGAATGTGGCGTTGCGAGAAGCCACTGAAGATGCGCAATCTCAAGCGGATGCTGTCCTCAGTGCCTTAAACCTGACCCGCCGCGAGGTGGTAAACATTCAGGTCAATGGCGCGTTTGCGCCCCCACCCCGTCCCATCTTTGCCGAAGCTATGGACAGTAAGCTTGCTGCCGCCCCTGCCCCGACTCCAGTGATCGGCGGTGAACAGCAGGTCGAGGCAAACGTTACGTTACAAATCAGCTACTAAAAAGCGGGTAAAACCTGTTCCCATCCGAAATCCGTCTATCGACCAGCGTCGTTTGTAAGGGTGAATGGCCATTCGCCCTTACTTGAAGCGGATGAAATAGTGTCACTCTATGATCTGGATTCCGTATTATACCCATCTACAAGATTGCAGCCCAAATGGCCCAGTAGGGGTATTTCTTGGACGAACACTTAGAGCAACAATCTACTAGAAACTATCTGAAAGTGTTTCTAGCGAAGGGGAGGTCATTAACGTAGGTTGTGCAGCCGTATCACTAGCAGCGGGGAGACGACGGAGCGATCGCAACTCTGACTCCAGGCTCTCTACCCGTTGCTGAAGTTGCTGATTCGCTTCCAGCAATTCCTGAGCCTTAGAACTGAAATGGGGATTGTTTTCCCACCAGTTGATCCCAATCTCCTTCGCTTTATCCACGGAGGAAATTAACAAGCGAATGCGGATATTCAGCAATTCCGTATTAGCAACCGAGACGGAAATGTCACCCGCTATCACAATCCCTTTATCTAAGACGCGTTCCAGTACATCTGCCAGAGTGGAACCTTGTGTCGAAGTGGTGATTGCCCTGGCAGAATCTTTGGTAGATAACGGACCTGCCGGCAAACCTCTCGTCGGAGTTGATGTAGCCATTAACTAGCCTCCTTCAGCAGGTAAACGCGATCGCGCTGCACAATGCTACCTTTTTCTACCAGAATTCGCAGTGTGTCAACTGTCTGGAACCGATCTAACTTTAATGCCCGTTCAATTTGGGATAGACGGGCACCTGCTGTACGTTTGAGGTAACCAAGAATTGCCTGTTCATTAGGGCTCAGTGCTTCCAGAGGAGTTTGGGGAGTAGCCTCTGATTCATCTGATTCAGGTAATGGCACAGTCGCTACAGTCGGTTCAGCCAGGAGCGTAGCTGGTGTAGCACTAGCCTCAGATGTAGTACTTGCCTCAACAGTAGCAGCATCGGGTTGTGCGGACTGATCGTTATCCACTAACTCCGGCGCTACTTCGGTTGGTTCCGATGTCGTCTGATGCAAAACTTCTGGTTGTTCCCAACCAATGTTATCGGGATGGTTCAGTAAGTCCCATAGAATTCGGGTTGAATCTTGCAATGACAAGCCAGTACGGGCTAATAACACATCGCAACACACATCCCTAAAGTCGGCGTTGTTGGGTGATACCACAATTTCGTGATCATGGCAGACCTTTGCCAGCATCAGGCAGGAGCGCAAGCCAGATGATTTTTCTGTACCTGTACTCGTCCGAAATGCTTTGACCAATCGAACGATAAATAAGGCACTGGTACGGTCAACTTCCGTCTTCTGAACCAGAATTTCCTGTTGGGTTAACTCATCTGGCTCTGGCACATTGATTGTCACCAGCCGATCCATCAAGGCATCCTGTGTCGCGTGGACACCGACATATTCTTCTGGATTGGAGGTAAAAATTGCCCGAAAGTGAGGATTGACGCGAATGTACTCACTCCGATTGTTGCTGGGTGGCAACACCAGTAACTTTTCTTCCAACGCTGATAGTAAAACGTTATTAACTTCTGGACGAGAACGGTTAAATTCGTCATAAACGAGGGTAAAACCTTCCCGGCAGGCCAACGTTAGACGGGAATCAACCCAGTTCTGCCGCAACTCATCCTCAACTTTGACGACACTATGAATAAAGTTATCTACTACCTTCTTACGGGTATAGCCCGACTGGTTACCAATTAGATCCGACGTTTTGAACTCGTCATCTCCAAAGATCAGCATAATGGGGCGAGCCAGCAGATCAGCCAGATGCAGGGCCAGCGTTGTTTTACCTGTTCCAGCAGGGCCGCGTAAATGAACCGAGTACCCCGATTGCAGATAACGCAGGGCACGGGCTGCCACT
>CAZGDE010000128.1:0-13589 GCA_964524315.1 uncultured bacterium | reverse complement strand
TGCCTCTATTGTTCCCGCTTCCCCAATCTCTATTTAGGTATGGGCAAGATCTTCCTGGGTGATGTAGATGCGATCGCGCTGAGTAATCAAGCCTTTTTTAATCAGCGAACGCAGTGCATCCACAGCCTGGAAGCGGTTAATTCCTAACGATGACTCAATCTGAGTGAGACGGGCACCATGCGCTTCATGAATGAAGTTATACACATCCTTTTCATGCGCTGCATTGTCCTTAGCCGGGGGTGGGGCTGACTGTGCGGGAACAACGGCGATCGAATCACCGTGGGGAAATGCCCCAATCCGGCTAGGTACAGATACCGACGTAGCCGTAGCCGGTGCCTTACCGAATCCTTTCGCTACCTGCTTGGGCACAACTGGTTTGGGCGTATTGGGTTTAACTGCCGCTGCTACAGGCGTTACATTACCCCACACCTCACTCCGTAACTCAGTACAAAATTGGCGTAAATCCAGACGAAATTGCGCCAATCGCTGGAACATAGCAGCAACATCTGCTTCCCGGTTAACCCGGCTCTGTGCTAATTCTTGCTGCAATTGCGTAGCCCGTTGCTGGCGTACCGTTTCCATCTCCCACAGATAACTCTGCACATCGATACGGAGAGCCGCAACAAAGGCAGTTAATTCTTTTTCTAATTGTTCTGCCATTGCTAACCGCTCCGCAGTCGCCATCGCCAGAAATTGTGCTGATTGCTGGCGCAATGCTTGGACAAAGGCATCCAGTTGAATGGCTATTTCCTGGGCTTGCAGACGACGGCGATCGCTGGCTGCATATAAAAAATCACGCGTTTCAACTTGTAGCGACTGACAGAACTGACGCATTTCTACCTGAAACAACTGAAAATTTGCCCGTCGAATTTTATCTCCGCTGGCAATCATTTCACGAAATAGGCTCAGGTCATCGCGGAGTTGCACCGCTTTAATTTGCCGTTCCTGGCGGACAATTGCTAGTTCTTGCTGAACCGCCTGCTGACGCTGAAGTAATTCTTGCTGGCGCTGCTGTCTTTGCTGCTGCCAGGACTCTTGTAGAGACATTTTTAAATCCTCCCCGGTGGAAACCAGACAGCGAAGCAAGCTGGGAAATCAGTCATGCAGAGGGATTTCCCAGCATCCTCACAGTCGCTTATGCGGCAGGCACAGCAGCTTGAGCGGTCAAGCCAACAGCTTCGGCATACTTCAGGTAGGTTTCGACCGATGCGATAACAACGCGGGCTTCAATTGCAAGCAGTTCAATCCCGACGAGAGAAACACGTACCCAAGCGTCAACAACAATGCCTTTGTCCAGAATCCGGTCAACAACTTCAGCCAGGCTAGAGGAGGAGTTTACTTTTTCAACAGCCATTGGTTTATTCCCTTATAAACGCTATAAACGCACTAGACGGAGTTTGGGTTGCCTATCCCTTCGCTCATGAATTGGGTTGGGGGTTTTGGCTTCCGATTACAGAATAAACAAGTGGCACATAGAGAAAAACCGTCGCAAACACTGATATTGCGCTTAGCCAACTTGAGTGATCCAGCACAATTACTGAGATGATTGTTCGTCTTTCGGGGAAGCATTCTCAACCAGTAGCCAAGGTGACAAACCAATCGGATTAATTAAATTAATCTTCTCAAGATAAAAGTGCAATAATTATTTATATTCCTTGAAAAGTTATCTGGATTTATACTTAACCAGGCGGATTCATTCCAATGGCAAAAGCCCAATTTCACCTGCCTACTAAACAGGCAAAATTGGACATGTAGAAATCCTGATTTGGGTTGTGAAAGGGCTTTTTATACGAAATCAGTCTATAAAGTAGCGTTTTCTATAGAAGCGTTAGCGAGTATGAACTAGTGTCACCATACAATCCGAATTCCGTAATTAGGCCGGAAAAGACCTTCATAACTCCCCTTGTTTATCAATAATTGAGAACGGTATATTCAAGCAATCTGAGTGTGCCAAACCAAATCAAGGCACTCATAACAATAAGCACCGCGCAAGAGTTAGCGTCGTTGAGAAGATGCTTGCACCGATTTAGGACTGAACTCGCTGTTCAAACTCGATGCGCGTACTTTCGACAAGGTTGAGTGCTTCCTGATAAATATCACCATGCTCCTGTTTCAACCAGGCCAAGAGCCGAGAAAGCTGAGCATTACGCAATTCCAGGTCAGCTTGAAAAATAGCAGCCGTGGCCATGTGAGTAGCGTATTGAGTCGGGTGCCCCTGAGTCACGAAGGCAACCGTTAAAGCTTGCAATGCCTGTTGGCGGACAGGATCAGTTTGACCAATCATAACAATCCAGATTTAGCAGGAAAGATCATCAACAGGGAACTACACAGACTGACGCTGATCCGAAAGTAGTCGGTAAGCCGCCTCAAAGTCATCCGTAAATATCTGGATTGTGTTGAGATCGGTTTGCCCCGTTGCCCGATATCGGCGAATTGCTTCCAGGGCAGCCTGGTTACTCAACAGGGCCAGATCAGCGCCATTCCAGCCTTCTGTCTGAGTTGCCCAGTGGGTCAGATCAACCATACCGGCTAAGGGGCGATCGCCATTGTGAACCCGCAAAATGGCAAGGCGACTATCGTAGTCGGGCAGATCTACCTTGAGTTGAAAATCTAACCGTCCAGCACGCAGTAGGGCCGGATCAAGGGCATCGGGACGATTGGTCGCCCCAATAAGTAACACATTCACACAAGTTTGTAAGCCATCCAACTCGGTCAGTAATTGACCAACGACGCGATCGCTCACCCCCGAATCCCCCTGAAATTTACCCCGCGCAGGTGCCAGGGTATCAATTTCGTCAATGAAGACTACACAGGGCGAAGCCTGACGGGCTTTAGTAAAAAGTTCTCGGACTTCCTGTTCAGCAGCACCCACCCACCGACTCAGTAACTCCGGCCCATTGACAGCAATAAAATTCGCCCGTGCCTGGGCTGCAACAGCTTTCGCCAGTAAGGTTTTCCCGGTTCCAGGTGGCCCCCACAGGAGAATTCCCCGAGGAGCCTTTGCCCCAGTACGCTCATATAGTTCCGGATAGAGCAAAGCACCTTCGACTGATTCTTGCAAAGTGCGTTTGATTTCCTCTAAGCCGCCAATTTCCTCCCAACGAACATTGGGCGCTTCCACTTCGACCGATCGCAACACCGAAGGTTTGACTTCTTTCAATGCCTGGAAAAAATCATCCCGATTAATCGTCATCGCGGTCGGCAAAGGCGACTGGAGGGATGGTACCTGGCGACGGAGAGCAGCATAGGCAGCCTTCTGGCAGACTGCTTTCAAATCAGCACCAACCATACCAACCGTCAGATCGGCGATCGCCCCCAGATCAATTGAGGCATCCAGGGGCATTGAACGGGTCAAAATCGTCAAAATCTCCAAACGTCCGTTGCGATCGGGAACCCGGAACTGCACTTCCCGATCAAACCGACCGGGGCGGCGGAGTGCCGGGTCGAGATGGTCAGGCCGATTCGTCGCTGCCAGAACAATGACGCCGGTTGTTTTAGCAAAACCGTCCATCAGACCTAGTAACTGTGCCACCAAACGTTTTTCGACTTCGCCTTCCACTTTGGCGCGATCGGGGGCAAGGCTATCAATTTCATCAATAAATACAATACAAGGAGCCGCTTTCGCTGCCTTTTCAAAAATCCCCCGTAGCCGTCCTTCCGCTTCCCCGTAATATTTGCCCATCACTTCCGGGCCTACGATCGCAATGTAGTTGACCCCCAACTCTTCGGCTAAACCCCGTGCTGTCAGTGTTTTCCCTGTTCCGGGCGGGCCAACCATCAACACCCCCCGTGGCGGTTCCAGACCCAACTGGGCTAACAGGTCAGGTCGTTTCAGGGGAATCTCCACCAGTTCCCGGAGTTCCTTCAGCACATCTGCCAACCCACCCACATCTTTAAGCGATGGCTCCGATGGATCACCTGTTCCTGGTGCCGAGACATTCACATCTGCATCGGGCGGGGTTTCTCCACCAGTTTCTCCACCCCCCTTAGCTGCCTGAACTCCACCACTAGTGGGATTAGGACGCACGCGACTAACACCAATGCCGCCGGGAATATTCCCTTGACGGGGAATGCTACTCAAATTTCGCGAGTTGATTTGAATATCCGCTTTGAGTTCACCTTTTTCAGCCTTCTCTTCGAGCGCTTTAGCCAGTTCTAACAGTTGCTCAAACCCTTTAAATATGTCGCTCATGCGTGCGTCACCGGTTGCATACCCTTTTAGTTAGCCCAATTTAGTGACTTTTACACCATGACTTCCGCAAAGTCTCTGACGTTTAGTGGAAACGCCCTAACAGGCGACGGAGCATCTCACGGTAGCAACCTGTAGGTTGACATGACAATTCTATAGCGAACCCATCTCAAGTAAGTACAGTTCCGTTTTCTGGGACATTCATCATTGGGCATTCGTCATGGGCATTCGTTTGCTACAACAGATTCTCGATCCTAACAGACCATAACCTCCGGAGCTAAGACCTGCCAAGAATCAATTATTTAAGCAAAGGGTTAATCTTGTGGCAAAGCGTTTTCCAGACAACCAAGCCAATATCTTCCAATGCAAATTTTATTTTTGTTTAATAATTATACAGATTCAATCGTTTCTTAAGATTAAAATCTATCTACCAGCGTAAATTGTCATTGGAATCTGACTAAACAGAGGAAAATTAATGCCCCTTTATTGACTCAACCAACTGCCAAGATTATGCAGCTTCAATTGCACAAACAGAACTGTTCTGGCGATCAAAACGTTTTTTAATGATGAAGCGTATCTTTATGTTGCGAATCATTCTTAATAGATCAAAAAACTCTGCTTGACTCTCAGATTGAGCGTGATAAATTGAATGTACTTTTGCCATGCTAATGGACTTAGCCAAGGGGAGAACTATCATGTCTGATACTCAAAGTCTGGTGCGTTCATTTGATCGGGTTTATGACAATCCAGTGCTTTTAGATACCTCAGTAACTGCACCAGTCTGTGAAGGCTTAAATATTGCACTTGCTAGTTTTCAATCATTATATTTGCAGTATCAAAAGCATCATTTTGTTGTTGAAGGGGCAGAATTTTATTCCCTACATGAATTCTTCTCTGACAGTTATGAACAGGTAGAAGGATATGTTCATAAAATCGGTGAGCGTCTCAATGGTTTAGGTGGAATCCCTGCTTCTAGCTTTAGTAAGCTAGCTGAATTATGCTGCTTTACCCCCGAACCAGATGGTGCTTTTAGCTGTCGTCAGATGGTTGAAAATGACCTGAAGGCAGAACAGGCCGTGATTACCTTATTACGGCGACAAGCAGGACAGGCCGAAAGTTTAGGCGATCGCGCCACTCGCCACATGTACGAACAAATGCTGCTAGAGACGGAAGATCGGGCATTTCACTTAGCCCACTTCCTGGCCCAGGATAGCTTGACTCTGGCATATGTTCAGGGGACGAACAATTAGCCCAGGAAAGCGTCAAACCATAGAAGGAGTTGCGCCCAAAGCCTGTTTCGCCAACTTTCTAATTTTGACAAATTATCGTCGGACCGCTATGGCGTAATGCTTATTTTCTGAGGGTTTTATCACCCTCAGAAATTTTTGTTTAACCATCAGTCAGTTTTTGCTGATTTGAATCTGTCATCGCGTTTACAATCTACGTCCCTCTGGACGTTAGAATGCGAGATACAACTTTTATGGTCATCTTGCCGTTTTGTCACGCGCATCAGCCTATTTATTAGTGTTTCACGGTAGTAGCGATCGTCGCCCCCAGGTGGCAGCTACGGTATTGGCGCAGTTATTTACGGAACGGATGCAGCATACGACGACACTATTGCCCTTTGCCCGCCATCCCCTGGTGTCGTCCCGTCATGTTTCATCAGAAACACCCTCAATTAACGTTCTGTCCGATTTGGAGCCAGTCGGCGTTAGCCCTGGTGATAACCAAATTTCAGTTGGTGTAGCGTCACTAGAGTGTGCCCCCATTCCTCTACAAGAACAGATTATTCAGTTTGTCGGCCCGCTGGCTGGGAGTAATGAATCTCCCCTGCGGTTATTCATCCTGCCCCTATTTCTCTTGAAAGGCATTCATGTCATGGCAGACATTCCGGCGGCAGTGGTGCAGGCACAACAATCACTAGGAGAACTTGTGCAAATTAATACCAGGTCTCCTTTAGGCACCCATCCCGGCTTATACCGTTTGATGACTGAACGCATGGCGCGCTTACCCGTTGAAGCATGGATACTTTGCTCCCATGGGAGTCGCCGTTTAGAAGCGAATCAAGCAATTGACCAGTTAGCGGCACGACTGGGGGCCGTAACAGCCTATTGGTCAGTACCGCCAGATCTGGAGTCCCGTATCCACGAGTTAATGGCAGTTGGCATCCGGCGCATTGGCATTTTCCCGTACTTCCTATTCAGCGGCAAAACAACGGATGCGATCGCCCAACTGGTTGATCGGCTCTCACACCAGTTTCCAACATTGCATTTGCATCTCACCCCCCCGCTAGATGCTAGTCCGGAACTGGCAGATCTAGTAGTCGATTTAGCTGAAGACAGAGTTCGGGAATTTTAGATTAAATAGCAGAAATCTCATCCCAGAAAAGTCTGAATTGGCTGAATCTTAGACCACACTCAGACCCCACAATCTCAGTGTGTTCATTGGTTTTCTGCTGGTTGCCTGCCTCCCATGTAATTCACCCTAACCCTCTTCTCCTCCTTCCTATGACCCATACAGGCAAAGTTTACTTAGTTGGTGCTGGACCTGGCGATCCAGGACTCATGACACTAAAAGGGAAAGCGTTGCTGGAATGTGCCGATGTGGTAGTTTACGATGCCCTGGTTAGTCCACTGATTTTGGCAATGATTAATCCACAAGCAGAGCAAATCAATGCAGGTAAGCGTAAAGGAATGCATTCGCTATTCCAGGAGGAAATCAGCCAACTGCTCATTGAGAAAGCAAAAACTGCCGCGATTGTGGTGCGTCTGAAGGGGGGTGACCCGTTTATCTTTGGCCGGGGCGGCGAGGAAATGGAAGAATTAGTACAGGCAGGAATTGCGGTTGAGGTCGTACCAGGCATTACATCCGGGATTGCCGCTCCCGCCTATGCTGGTATTCCCCTCACCCACCGCCATTACAGTTCCTCAGTGACCTTTGTTACCGGGCATGAAGGGGCTGGAAAGTATCGACCAGCGGTTAACTGGCAGGCGATCGCCCACGGTTCGGAAACCATCGTCATCTATATGGGTATGCATAACCTGGCAACCATTACCGACCAATTGCAGCAGGCAGGGCTGCCTACCAATACACCTGTTGCCCTGGTACGATGGGGAACCCGCCCCGAACAGGAAGAATTGATCGGCACATTAGCCACCATTATGCAGCAGGTGGAAGACACTGGTTTTAGAGCGCCAGCGATCGCCGTGATTGGATCAGTCGTCCACCTACATGATTTATTAGGCGGCTGTCGACCAAGTACACCCAAGCATGGGAGCACGGATTAGTACATTTCCTTAACGAGTAGCAGGGGATGTTCCCGGCGCACAGGTAGGCACACCATTCCGCAACACAGGTTCGGCAATGCGGTTACCGGGAGACGCTGTGCGGCAAACGATCGCTACGGTTGTTTTTTCCTGCTGGCGCTGGGGAGCAATTGCAGCAAACACAACAAATACAGCGCCCACATAGCTACGTAAGGATGGACGTGAACTCACACCATAACTATAGGCGGCCTTATCAGTTGCGCGAGTCGTGTAGGAATAGTTGGCAGACTGGGTTTTAATACCCAACTTGAGGGCTGCAATGGATTTAGAGAAATTTTGTTTCTCGGCAAAGTGCTTTTGCTGTGCCTGATTAATGGAATTGACCTGCTGTGACCCATCAGCCAATTTTCCTGAGAAGTTACTGGCTTGACTGCGGGCATCTGGTCGGGTGATCGCCCCTAAGCAGCCAACCAACGTCAGTACCACCAAACCCTTAACCACAGGTGGGGTAGCATTCTCAGCCATTACAAGTGAAGATTTGAACCAGTTGAGCGCACATTGAGTATTCATTGGCAGCACGCGATCGATGGATGAGGGGGGAAAGGGTTCACTATGGTATCTCCTATTCCAATTAATTCATAGTTCAGTCAGTCATTTCAGGAAAACAACCCACGGCATAGCCAATCTTTGCAGAAGCTTTATCAATCGTTTATAGCCATCGGCCTTTACTAGATGGGCGAGTAGTCACCGCAACCACCAACGGTGAAAATCGGTGATGATTCAATTCGTTGTCTGACAACCCAGTATTTCTCACTAACTAAGTACATTCCCGTTAAACCGATCATTCACCCCTATTACTGCGGAATTCACTATCACTGAAAATACAGTCTAATATCGCAATAAACTGGCGGTAACAGATTAGAACTGTGGGTTGCGACATACTCAATCCACAATTCCTAGTGTGTTGAACTACCCGCAACCCAGATATAACCCCCTACCTAAAACGTCGTCATAAACTTTGGTTTAGCACGTGTTAACGCCCTGGCCTATTTGGGCTAATCACAACCCCAAATTGGTGAACCCATGAGACGGGCCCAGTAAGAGAAATTTGCTCGCGTTTCTACGGATAATAAGCAGCATAATAATCTCTCAAAAAGTTTTTTTCATCGTTAAATTCTCGTACTGACTATTTCATGTTTATAGGATTTTCACTTAAGCATTTCATCCAGGCATGCGATAGACTATAGGCTTCTTTAGAAGAAGTTAAGCTAGCAGGAAAGCGGAAAGTGAGAACATTACCAGTGCCGAGATATTGTCTTGTCTTCTGACATCATTGCTTGTTAGCTGAGCTGACTTGTTAGCCGAATAGTAGACTGACACTATATAGTAGTTCCCTGCTTAGGAAAGTACGGTTTCTTTGCGCTTGGCCGTTGGCATTTTATTACACCAATCAGTGACCAGCGACCACCCCTTACAGACCATACTTCATCTAGCAAAGAACTGCTGCAACAGTCTTCTGAAGTAAGCAGGTATGCAACATTTCAACCTTCTCGCTCACTACAGTCAGGCTGTTTCCACTGGGGAGGACGTTGCCTCTTACTCAAACAGTTTGCGAACTTTACTCCTCAGTACTTCTGTGTTTAAAACCGTAGTTACTTCATAAAGGCTACTCAACCAGGCCATCCAGGATAGCCATGAATGCTGGTGAATCCAACTCAAACTCAGACTTTGGCAATATATCGGATCGTTCTCAAGTTGATGAGTTGTGCCAGAGCCAGTTACCTGTACCTGCTGCAAATTTCACTGAACACCACTATCAAGCAATTTTCGAAGCAGCCATAGAGGCCATCATTATCATTGACGATGCTGGCAATATTGCTGATGCTAATCCATCCGCCTGTCGATTGGGTGGCTTATCTCGCCAGGAACTAATTGGGCGTTGCGGATTTGATTTTGTGTGGGCAGGTAGTAGTATTCATCAGTGTTGGGAGCAATGCTTACAGATCAAGCAAATGCGGGGAAAGATGCGCCTAGTCTGTGCTAATGGCGCAGAGCGCAATGTCGAATACACCGCAACGACCCAGTTCATTCCCCACTATCATCTCATCGTATTACGCGATATTACTGGTCACGACTTGGGTGAACCTGACCGCACCCATCCACTTCCCTACGTTGCCCCTACCCATTGGCAACAACTGGAAGAAGACTTCCAACAAGTTCAAACCAAATTAAACGATATCTTGAGCAATGCTGGCGCTGTGATCGCCAGCTTTCGCCTGTTTCCCGATCAACCGCCGGTTTATGACTTTCTGTCAGCCGCAACCGAAATTATTTTTGGTTACACACCCGCCGCGATTATGGCAGATCCAGAAGTGTGGCGATCGCGGGTATTACCAGAAGACCTGGAAAACGTGATTCTACCGGCAATGGCCCATTTGGTAAGAGGAGAAACAATCACGGTTGAATACCGCTTTCTGCATAAAAGTAATGTCTGCCACTGGATTTCTGAAACCTTAACCTCACGCTGGAACGAAACCAGTCATTGCTGGCAGATAACATCAGTTGCGATTGATGTGACCAATCGCAAACAAGCAGAACTTGCCATGCATCAGGCAATTAGCCTGGAACAACAAATTCGAGAACGGGAACGGTTCATTGCCAACATTGCTAATAACATTCGGCAGTCCCTTCAATTAAACGAAATTCTCAACACAACGGTGGCAGAAGTACGCCAATTTGTTGAAGTTGATCGGGTTGTAATCTTCCGGTTTAATCCCGACTGGAGTGGCCAAGTTGTTGCCCAGTCAATTACCGAGGCCAACCTATCCATCCTTGACCAAGTAATCTACGACCCCTGCTTTGTTCAAACAATGATCCATGCTTATCAGCAGGGACGAATTCATGCCATCAATGATATTCTCACGGCCAATTTGCCGCCCTGTTATCAGGAATTACTGACAGGATTACAGGTACGGGCCATCCTCGTTCTACCCATTCTTGTCCATCAACAGTTGTGGGGATTGTTAGTGGCCCATCAATGCCACGGCCCCCGCCAATGGCAAGAACTAAGCTGGTATCTCTTGCGCCAACTGAGTACCCAATTGGCGATCGCCATTCAGCAATCAGCCCTTTATCAACAGGTGCAACAATTAAATGCCAATCTGGCACAGCAGGTACGGGAACACACAACTGAGTTGCAACAGGCACTTGAATTTGAAGCCCTGCTCAAACGAATTACTGATAACGTCCGCGATAGTTTAGATGAAAGACAAATTCTCCAAACAACCGTTCAGGCCCTTGCCCAACAACTGGATGTGAGTGGCTGCGATGTTGCACTCTACGACTTTGAGCAGCGCGTATGTGAGATTCGCTACGAGCATCTCTGTGCCGATATTCCCGCCGCTCAGGGCAACCAGATACCAATGGACGAGGATGAGTTGTTTACACAGTTATTACGTGGCGATATTTTCCAGTTTTGTCGGTTAGAACCACTGGCTAACCGTCCATTGGCCCAACAATTTGCCATCCTTAGCTGTCCAATTGTGGACAATCACGATATTTTGGGTGATTTGTGGTTATTCCGACAGGCAGACCAAACGTTCAATGATGCTGAAATTCGTTTAGTGCAGCAGGTGGCCAACCAATGTGCGATCGCCATCCGGCAAGCACGCCTTTACGAGGCAGCCCAGGCACAAGTAACAGAACTGGAACGGCTGAACCAGCTAAAAGATGACTTTCTCAGTACCGTTTCCCATGAACTGCGAACCCCTGTTTCCAGTATCAAAATGGCAACCCAAATGCTGGAAATTATGCTGTTCCGCCAGACCAGCAGCGGGTTGACAGAGGGGTCTGATCTAACCCCAATCACATTAACCCCCCAGAACCTCCAACGCATCAATCAATACCTTCAGGTTTTACAGCACGAAAGTCAGCGGGAAATTGAACTAATTAACAATTTGCTGGATCTGACCCGTTTGGACGCAGAGACAGAACCACTGATCCTCACTCCCATCGACCTGCAAATCTGGCTACCCCATGTAGTTGAGCCCTTCATGGAACTAATGGCAAAGCATCAGCAACAACTCCACATTGACCTGCCAACCAATTTGCCATCCTTAACAACCGACCTCTCCTATTTGCAACGCATTCTGGCAGAACTACTCACCAATGCGAACAAATATACCCCTGCCACCGGCACCATCACGATCTCAGCGGCGATCAACGCCTCCGAAGCACCCTCCCAACCTCATTTATTAGATATACGGGTAACCAATACGGGTGTTGAAATTCCCGCCTCAGAGTTACCCCGGATTTTTGATCGGTTTTACCGTATCCCCAACAATGATCCCTGGCGATATGGAGGTACGGGATTGGGATTGGCGTTGGTACAAAAACTGGCTAATAGATTACAGGCATCTGTCCATGTGGAAAGTGAGCATGATCAGGTGACTGTTTTTCTTCGTTTTTTCATTCATCCATAGGATCTCATCACTCCGTGCTACCGGCTCAGAATTAGGGTGACAAGCCAAAGCGACCCTATCATCCGTAATATTGTGGAGTGAAGTGAGCAACGACCAGAGATAGAAATTGCTCACAAAGCAGCTCAACTAAGCATCAAGGGCGATCGCTGATTGCCAGAAAATCTGACAAACAAGGGGTTAAAGCCCCTCATCCCAAAACCGCCTATTAGCAGACAATAATTTACGACGTTCCAGCAGAGCGAAATGGGTGCGGCACAATTCAAATTAAGTCTATTTAAGGCTTTAAAGGCAACGCATCGTTTTTGCGTAATTTCCTCAGGTCTGGCGGAGAAGTCATCAGTTACCTCAAAGGCTTAGCCCCCAAATAAAGAGGATTAAAGTTATGCGATCCACACCTTTCTGGACAGCCAGCTTGTTTGTTCTATCACTGACAGTTAGTCTACCGTCTTGGCACCAACCGTCCCTTACCTCCAGTCGTACTAGGGCCCCAGCCAGTGAGCCTCACGGCCACAGCAGCGATCCGACCATGCAAATGCAGCAACCAGATTATCTGGCAACTCGTCGAGGCATTCCAAAACGGCGGGAAGGGGCTGGTACCCGTTATGTTTAAGGAGAATCTCAAGACAACCTTGAGATAGTGATAAAGATGAAAACCCTCAGGATACGCTAAGTGAAGAAAGTGAAGCGTCTTCTTCCACAGCCAGGTACAAACAGGGTATGGACATCTCAATTTTAGTACGGACGTTTGTTGCGGTATTCGTCATGGCCGATGCCCTGGGCAATGCACCCATTTTTTTGGTACTGACGAAAGGCATGGAAGTAGAGGAACGCAACCATGTGGTTGATCGGGCCAGCATTGTTGCAACAATCGTACTCATTGTGTTCGTATTTGCCGGACAACCAATTCTTAACTATCTACATATCAGCATCGCATCCTTGCAAGTAGCGGGTGGCTTATTACTATTACTCATTGCCCTGGATATGTTGCGGGGTGACATGGATGCTCCCATTGTGGAACAGGAACGGGATGTGGCGATCGCCCCCCTGGCGTTACCCTTACTGGCTGGCCCCGGCACCTTAACCACGGTGATGCTAATGGTTGCCGAATCACCCACCTCATGTTGGAGTGTGGTGGCTGGCATTATTGCCGCCATGATTGTGACCTGGTTTATTGTGCGGCAGGCATCCCTGGTTGATCGCTGGATCGGTGCCGAAGGGGCGTTGATTGCCACTAAATTGCTGGGCTTCTTGCTGGCAGCCCTGGCCATTGAAATTGGTAGTGGTGGGATTCGGGAACTGTTTATGCTGGGATAGTACTGTGGTTCTGGGGGCGATCACTCCCATAGCAAAAGATCCTATAGTGGGAGATCCCACGATTGGGAGATCCCATGATTGGGAACTCCTATAGTGACAGAATGGTTACACAATCCCAGGTGAAACAGATAAACGGTATGGTACTTCATCCCAACCCCTATACGTCTTCCCAATTGCCCCAGGCTGATTGAGCGTCATGGTGGATATTTTGCTCGTAATGGCACTGGGATTCCTGGGCAGTTTTGGGCACTGCGTTGGCATGTGTGGGCCGTTAACTATCGCCTTTTCCCTCTCCCAGACTTCAAATACGCCCCCAAATTGGAAACAGCAGCTTTACTT
>CAZGDE010000127.1:1841-16487 GCA_964524315.1 uncultured bacterium | reverse complement strand
TGCCAAAGCGTTTATGTACGGCTACTGTTCATCTCCTATTTAGGATCACTGTAACACTTAGAACCTTTAATAACCAACGAATTGCCAACCCTTCACGGTGCAGCATTAACCAGGGCACTACTTTCAGCCCTTCACGCACCCGCGCTGCGGCTTCATGGGTGTTGGGAACAAAATAAACATGGGTATGATAGCTGGTAATTTGCATCGTAGATTCGGGCAAGCTCTATTTGTCTCTCAATAGATTAAACCAGAGGCCAGATCACGGGTAATCAGAACGCAGCGGCAAAACTATTGTTTAGATAACGGTGGGAATGGGGCTGTAAATAGGCATAGAGCGATCGCACAATTTGTTGGTGATGGATGGGGCATGGTGCCTAGACGGAAGCGAGAAACCGTTAATCTGGTTTGACCCAATTTAGTCGTGGGTAGTGTCATAGCAGTGAGAAATTACGTCTATTACGTCGACATTAACAAGATCTCGGAGTTCTTTAAGAACTCCGAGATCTAAAATCTCCTCAGTTTAAGCTGGCACCAGATTAGATTTGATCTGATCCAGCTTAGACTCGATCGCCGTTCTCTTAAAGAAGTTCGGGTTTGCTTCCGTGTAGAGACGTTAGGGATTCTCGAAGACATAGGCTTTGAAATCCGCTTCAGAAATCACACCTTCTTCCACCAGTTCCCAACTTTCAGCCAGGGGCGGAATGATATCGGGTACAACCCAATGACCGACATGGGAGGAGTAGATCGCCTGGATCTTGGCTCCCAGTGGATGGGCTTTGTGATTAAATGCGGCTCCAATGGTGCGATCTCCCGTACATTAGGGCCACTCAACAGTTGACATCTCGTTATGGAGTTGCAACCAGCGGTAACTCAATTATAAATTCAGTTCCCTGCCCCAACTGAGATGCGGTATTCAGTACACCATTATGTTTCTCGACGATAATTTGACGGGCAATTGCAAGTCCCAATCCGGTTCCTTTACCAACTGGTTTAGTTGTGAATAGGGGCTCAAATAGGCGTTGTCGAACGAGTTCTGGAATACCTATTCCGTTATCGGCAATTTGAATTACTACTCGATCATTTGCATGACGAGTAGTGATGTGAATTTGAGGAGCAACATCCAATAGTTTATTCTGCTCAATTGCTTCTTCTAAAGCATCAATCGCATTTGCCAGAATATTCATAAATACCTGGTTAATTTGCCCCAGATGGCAAAGAACAGGAGGTAATGGGCTATAGGACTTAAGAACTTGAATACAGGGATATTCACCCTTTCCCTTCAGGCGGTGCTGTAGAAGCATCAACGTGCTGTCGAGTCCCTCATGCAAATCGGCATAAATTTTAGTCTCCGTGTCGGAGCGAGAAAAGGTTCGCAGCGAAGCTGAAATATTTTTGATGCGCTCAGTACCTAAGGTAATTGATCCCAGGATCTTGTCCATATCTTCCAGGACAAATTCTAGATCCAGATTTTCAATGGCATCGGTCAGGGTTGGGGATGGTGTCGAGTACTCTTGCTGATACAAATGCAGAATCTGTGTAATACCGGCGATGTATTCGCGTAACGGCTCGACATTGCTGGCAATAAAATTAATGGGATTATTAATTTCGTGGGCAATTCCGGCGACGAGTTCTCCCAGGCTAGACAACTTTTCCTGCTGCACCAGTTGTACCTGAGCCACCTGGAGGGCTGCGGTGCGATCGCGTACCTGCTCTTCCAGCGACTCCCTTAATTGCTTCAATTGTAAGTGGACTTGTACCCTGGCAATGACTTCAGCCTGATCAAAAGGTTTGGGAATATAATCGACTGCTCCTACACTAAATCCTCTGGCTTTGTTCTCTGTGTCGGCTAGGGCCGTTGTGAAAATGATGGGGATTGCTTGAGTCACCGGATTCGCTTTCAAACGACGACAGGTTTCAAAGCCATCAATACCAGGCATTTGGACATCCAGTAAGATCAATGCCGGTTGGTTTCGTTCAGCCTGGGCAAGGGCACTTTCTCCATCCATTGCTACCCGGAAGCGCAACCCGGCAAGCGTTAGTGCTTCTGAAAGAACCGATAGATTCGTTGGATTATCGTCTACGATGAGGATAAATTCAGAGTTGAGAGTCGCTGACATCGTGCTTGCTTGATTCAAAGTAGTGAGCATTACCAGATTTTCCCATTCAAGAGTAATTCACATCTCTACAAACTGTATTTTTCAGTTTCAAGGATGTAGCTGATGCAAGTAACGTTCAAGCAAGACTTGCAACTGTTTAAGCTGAAAACTAGCTACTAGCTGGGTAACCTGTTGAGCAAAGGCTTTGAGGGTTATATCGGTTGCCACCAATTGTTCTGTGACTTCTGCGATACCTTGAGTGTCCCCATCTTGCACTAAAGTCAGTAACGTCTGAAGCACTTCAGTTGCAGGCAATGATATTTCGTCTGTCGGCGCTATATTAGCAAGCTGACTCGAAGGTGTCACCTCACTCTGCTCATACTGCCACTCCAATTGGAGTTTTTCTTGTAACACCTTTAATAATAGATGCGCCTGGAGAGGCTTGGGCAGAAATATATTGGCCCCCGCATCGATCGCGTCCTGCTGATTACTTTCAAACACACTGGCAGAAGAGGCGATCGCCACCACTGTTTGGAGTGCAGTTGTTTCGCGTAACTGTTTGAGCAGTTGATAACCATCCATAACCGGCATCATCAAATCGGTGATGATCGCATCCGGTCGATGGTGCATGGCGACATCCCAACCTTCCTGACCATTATTAGCTTCAAGCACCGTGAATCCCAAAGGTTCAAGTAAGCTCACAACGACGGATCGATTTTCCCAACGGTCATCCACAACCAGGATCTGACGTTTCTCACCTTTGTAACCCGTGATCAACCCCTGCTCCACTTCTCTTGAGGTGAATGCCCAATCCTTGGCTTCCGGCAATTCCACATCAAACCAAAAGGTGCTGCCCTGCCCCACCTGACTCTTCACTTGAATCTCACTACCCATCAAAGCAACAATTTTCTGGCTAATCGCCAACCCCAGACCTGTGCCCTCAACGTGTTTTTGGCGATTCCCCACCTGCTCAAATGGGCGAAAAATCTTTTCTAGTTGCTCCGGCGTCATGCCCATCCCCGTATCGTCCACCTGAAACCGCAAACGATACAGACCAGTCGTTTCTAGTTTCTGAGCTTTAACGCCAAAAGCGACATGACCCGCATCCGTGAATTTAATGGCATTCCCCAATAAGTTAATCAATACTTGGCGCAACCGTTTTTGATCCGCTCGAATTCCCAGGGGCAAATCAGCATCTAGTTGGAGCTGAAAGGCAATACCTTTTTGTTCAGCCCGAATCCGACACATCTCCACGACACTATCAATAAACGAGGCGAAGTGGAATTCATCCACCAGGAGTTCCAGTTTGCGAGCTTCAATTTTAGAAAGATCGAGAATATCGTTAATTAAAGTGAGCAGATGGGAGCCACATTGCTCAATGATGGCAACACCCTGGCGCTCCTTTTGAGGCAGGGCTTTCGAGCGTTGTAGAATTTGGGCATACCCCAGAATGCCATTTAGGGGAGTGCGTAACTCGTGGCTCATATTAGCCAAAAATTCGCTTTTGGCTTGATTTGCAGCATCGGAAGAGCTTTTAGCCGCATCAGCTGCTTCCTTGGCTTCCTTGGTTTTACTGTAAGCGATCGCCAGTGACCAGACGATGCCGGCGAGCAGAAAACTCGCAACGATGCCAGTGGCGACCACGATTGTCGGTAGGGCTTTATCAGGATCAAACGTGTTACTGGGATGGCTGACAAAATGGAGTTCCCAGTTTTCTCCAGCAACATTCAACGTTGCCTGTCGATAGTATCTGGAATTAGAGATATTTTTTGTGAGCGTCTGCTCATTTCCATATATCACGTCCTTCCCGTTGTAAATGACTAAATCGAAGCTTTCCTGAATTGAGGTAGGGATACCCTCCTCAACTAAATCGAGGACGCGAAAGGGAGCATAGATAAACCCAAAGAATGCCTGACGCCGTTCATTCACCGTTGCGATTGGCATTCCAGGACGGTAAATGGGGAGATACATCAACAGCCCAGGTGTTTTTTGCGCATCCTGCACTAGGATGATACGTCCGGTAGCTGCAGGCTCTCCAGTATCTCGTGCCCGCTCTGCTCCAGTACGGCGCACGGGCTCGTGCCCAACATCCAAACCGATCGCTTTGCGATTGCGCTGAAGTGGTTCACAATACTCAATCACAAAGTAGGTTGGGCGGTTTCCTTCTGGCTTAACTGTGTAGTTGGCATAAGCAGGGCCAACCGTATAGTTGTTACTTCTCGTTTGCTGAATGTAGGCATCTCGATTACCAGGGACATAACGAATAAACCCTAAACCATTAATACCTGGATAACGTTTCTCTAATTCTAGAAACGTGACAAAAGAACGCCAGCGTTCATAATCAACCTGTAAATTCTCTGCCGCCCATAACCCTCTCGCGGCATAGAAAGTATTCAAATAAACATCGATTCGAGTATCTAATGCTTTAATCGCATCGTTCACTTGCGTGTCTATCTGAAGCTTTGTCTTCTGTTCACTGGTGTGATTGGTGTAATTCCAGGCAAGACCTGTTAATCCAAATCCCATTAGCAAAACAGTAATTGCAAGTGGCAACTGATGTAAACGAAGCAGAAAGTTGCGAAGTGGTTTCATTGGACTCTTTTAGACTCTTTACGTTATGACTTACAAATAGCTGTACAATAATCGAAACTTAGTTTATCAGGCTGTCGCGATCGCAACTTTCAAGAAGATATGGGCTACCTGATGAAGTAATTGAATTAGTGAACGACATTGTCTCTACAACCATTTCAAATTGTTGCGAACAAGAGGCTTTGTGAGAGGTTTTTCCTGTTGGGAAGGTTCTTTCACAATCCAAATAGAACCACTATCCTCAGCATGAGGATGGGAACAGAAACAAATCTTTTAGTAGCTTAAATGACAATTGTGAAATTGTTGTGACTATGCAAAAGAAATTAGCAACAGACGTTGGCAATGCGCAGCGACAAAGCGCAGCGTCGATTAAGCCTCTCTACCAAATGCAGACGTATGACACGGGTTCCCTGCTCAAAGGGACGGCGTTGCTGATTCCAGGGATGAATTAAGTTGGCAGATCGATACCTCACCATCCTTGCAATACTTCTGATTCAAGATCGCCGTTCTAAATTATTGATGAACCAGGAGAGTTCTGAGAGTCTTTCCCTGTCGGGAAGGTCTTTCAAAATCCAAATAGGATCGCGATAGATTGATCCAGTGAACCTAAAAACAATGAATTCAAGTTTTTTTAATGATTAATTATCTGGCTTCAATGCAGTTTCTACTTTTCATTTTCAGCTTTATTGAACTTTTTACTCTGAACTATGAATTAATTCACTAATCTGAGCCAGGATGCTTATTTTTCTGGTATATGTAATACCCATAAAGCGCTTAATTAAAAATTCTGAGAATTTAGCATTTAGGCATATCGCTGGATTATGATACCTCTTGTCAAATTTGCTCACTATCTGCTTCCACACGCTCCATGATGCCAACTCAGTATGCGTAAGTAACTGAGGACACATACGTTCAACTGGGCGAGCGACTCTCCCGATCGCAGTTCTTTCTAAATTGAATTTAAGAGTGTCTTAAGAGTGTTTCAAGAGGCGATTTTGGGTAAATGTGATATTTTCTCTGATCAGGGTTTGCTGGTTCCTCTTTTTCGCTGGTTCCACAATTCCTGTCAGTTTCCACATTGTTGTTTTCCTCAATTACTTAGGAGAGTGGGTTGGAATGAAGCTTTCAAAGGCGCTTTTGGCAGTAGCAGTGACACTTGCTTCTACCAGTTTTGCTGTATCTGTCAAAGCCGATACTGTCAAAGCCCGCTGTGACATTTATCCCAAAGGGGAAGATCGAGCTACGTCTTCCGGGTTGTGTACCTTCTCCCAGCGGCAAGGATTTGTTGGTATTCAGTTACAGAATGGTAAGCGCTACGATCTCAGTCCGGTAGGCAGCAATCCCGGTAACTATCGAGATCAAAATGGTCGTCCTGCTTACCGACAGTCTGGATTGGGCAACAAAGGGCAAATTTTTCGCCTCGCTAATGAATCGATCTACGTTTACTGGGATACGGCTTCTAACACAACTCAAACTGCACCGTCCCCCACACAATCGTCTTCGGGTACGCCTCTGACAAAAATGACGCGACGCGGTAACAATCAAATCGCGGTTCAGATTACCGACGGAGAGTTCAAATTTTCTGGGATCCTGACCCGCACGTCGGGCAATACCTTTCAGGGTTCGGATGGGCGCGCACGGGTGATTTATGATCGCGGTGCGGGACGGGTGACCATCATCAATCCCCGCACGGGAGACGAGTTCTATAACTACAACTACACCGATGTCAACGAGGGTAGTTTATAAATCAACTTCGGATTTGTGAATTTAACAAAGCCGCAAACCGTGGGGGTGGGTTTAGCAGATCAATCCGCATCTATTAATGGATTTGACGCCAAAACCTACCCCGACGAGTTATCGAACTGATTTAGTGCCCATTCCTGAAGGACCCATTATGCAATTAAAACAGAACTTAACTGTACTCCTGACGACGATCGCCCTTGTCGGGACGGTGTCGCCAGTTTTGGCACAGGGTATTTCCACCCTGACAGCAAGTAACCCCAATTCCCGCATCAATGTGCGATCGCGACCCACCGTTAATTCCGGTTCACCTCACTATGGGTTGCCAGGAGACCGGGTAAAAGTGCTTCAGTGCGTCAAAGATCAGGACACTCGCGGTAGTGACCTGAACTGGTGCAAGGTGCAATTTGTGCAATCAAGAGCAGTCGGTTGGATTCGTAGTGATTTCATCATCTTTAGTGATGGCGGCAGGTAGTTGGTTTGGCGGTCAACTCAATATTCTGTGATTAGTGCGACAACGTTTGTTAGAGGATTTATTACCTGATGCAATTCAAATCTATTGTGAGGAGCGGGGCAATCGCGGCGATCGCCCTAGTGGTTACCTATCCACTAGTAGCAGCAGCGATTCCGCAGCGATCAAGAACTGCCTGTATCCGCAGCACGGCAGAAGAACTGGGTGTTCCAGCAAGTGATATCATGATTACGGACGTTGGCACGGTCAGTGCCGAAAGTGGTGCCGTCACCCTCAAGATGCAGAACCGCACGACGGGTCAAACTGCAGACTGCCGTGTCAACACCATTGACAATACGGTATTGTCAGTCACGTCAACCAGTTCAGGGAGCAGTAATCCAGGAAGCGGTAATGTAGCGGGCCAGGAGCCGGAGTTTTGGGTGACAACCACCCGAAGTAGGCTGAGAAATAACCCTGGACTTCTCTCCAAAGTTGTGAAAGGGAATGTTCCCAATGGTACGATTTTGCGGAACTTGGGTTGCCAAACCACCCGGAGACCAACCTGGTGCCAGGTTGCCTACCGTGATGACCCTCAAATCACAGGCTGGGCATGGTCTTCCGATCTAGCACCGTATCAAGTTGGCAACATACCCACACCACCACCAGTCACGACACCACCCAACACCACTGCGAAACTGGGTGATCCAGTACCCGCTTTGGCAGACCTGGTGGGAGCCAGAGCCGGACAGGCGGAACAGGCACTCACCCAGCGAGGCTATGAATGGCGGAATTCCAAGCAGGTTGCCGACAGCAGTGTTACCTATTGGATGGAAAAGGGTACCGGCAACTGTGTGGCGATTCGGACAACTGATGGTCGATATGGGGCGATCGTCTACACGGCAGACCGAGACTGTAACCGTAAATAGTGCGATCGTTTAAGTTTGGCACGACATCCAATCAGTCAGGCGTTTTGGATGTCGTGCGCTGGTTGCCTGCATCTTCCATCATTTCTTCCCCACCATGACATCAACTGACATTGCCAGAATCCTCTATGGCTCACCCTTGAGTCGGCCTAAAAATGCGGCATTTGCTGTCATTATTCTGGTCGTGCTGTTATTGATCAGCACCGCTGCTTTAGTCCGTGACTATTTTGTCGCCCTCTCCCCAGCCTCGTTTCAGATCTTCACCATCAGCTTTCTGGCCGCACTGTTGGTAACGCTGTTGCCCCTGGCCATTCTGTGGTTTCTGGATCGACGCGAACCGGAGTCCCGTGGGCTTTATCTGATTGCGGTGTTGTGGGGGGCATTGATTGCCACCGGGCTTGCTCTACCCATCAATGACTTTATCTTCAAAAGCGTGAGTGATTTTGTAGCAGTTCATCCCGACATCAAAGCCATCCTTGGCGAAGGTGCTGGAAAAACCCTTGCAGTGCCCATTGCTGGGCCACTCGTCGAAGAAACAACGAAAGGGCTGGGGGTGCTGGTGCTGTTTTGGCTGTTGCGATCGGAATTTGATAACGTGCGGGATGGCTTTATCTATGGTGCATTGGTGGGGATTGGCTTTAATTTGCTGGAAGCCCCGTTGTACATCACCAATGGATTTCGCACCTCTGGGGATATTCCACTGTATTTCCAGCTTGCCGATCGCTTTGCGCTGTTTGGGTTTGCGGGTCATGCCTTGTACACTGGGCTGTTTGGTATGGGCTTGGGGTTAGCGCGTCAAACGACCCGCCGCTGGTTGCGTGTTGCGGCTCCGATCGGCGGCTGGTTGTTAGGGTTTTCCGGCCATTTCCTGAACAATGCGATCGGGTTATTTCTTGCACTCTTCGTTTATCTCTTGACGGGTAAACCTGTGCCGGATGTACCCGACACTCCAACCCCCGCCCCGACTGTGGTGGAACCCTTTCTAAATCAGTGGGTGCAGCATAGCGCTATCCGGCTGGTTGGCTTCTTTCCATTCTTTCTGATTGTGGGGGTGATGCTGTGGCAGAGCGGTATTTGGGAACGAACGGTGATCCGGGAGCAGCTTGCCGATGAGCAGGAACCCGTGATTACGCCGGAAGAATACGAGGCCGTCAAGCACGATCGCATCTTTAGAACTCGCCACATTCCTGGATACAATCGCCGCACCTCGGCTGCCATTGTGAAGGCTCAGGATGAACTGGCGTTTCGTAAATGGCGGCTGAAACAACAGGGACAGGATGTTGAAGCCGATATCCTGGTGGTTTCCTGGCGTGATGAGTTAATGCAATTGCGGGCCACTAAACAGGCGATCGTGACCTGAGCTGAAACCATTCAGAAACCATTGCATAGAACAGGAATTTAACCAGTATGGATAAGCTTGCATCACTCTCAAGACCCAAAATTGCTGTTTTAACAGCCTTTCTCTATACGGCAGTGATGGGTGCTGGAGTGAACAAACAACCACGACTATTCCATCGATCTCGCAACTCAGCGATCCCATTGAACCCATTGGGGGCATTGTGATGTGGTTGCAGACCAAGCACATCCCGGCGCGGGCGATCGCCGATGTTCCCGATGCCATTCATGTTTGAACAACCCTTTTTTCCCATAGGACGTTCATGGTTTCCCCTGGCTCCCACGCACCCCAACCTCTAGCCGCCGCCGTCACGGTTTTGCAAACACTCTACGGACAGCCCAGTCAAGCGGGGTTTGGTAGTGCCGTATTTGAGCAACTGATTGAGCCGGGAACCGATTTAGAAGTGAACCACGATTCTGATCTCACTTTTGGATTGAATGTGGATTAACCCCTGAAAAGAACGAACGACGAAACCTGCCCAGATTAAGGGAGATGGTTTCCTCCAAAGCTCTTGCCTGCCCACATTTAGACAGAGGCAACCATCATGAATTTAACGGCATTTTCAAAACCCAAAATTGCCATCCTGGCAGCATTCATCTATACCGCAATCATGGGTATCGGGATGTTTTACATGAAAACATTCCTGGGCATTAGCTACGGTCAACCCGAAATGATGAACCTGTTCTGGTTCATCCTGATTATCCTCAATGCCATCAATATCTTCTGGGTAAGTCGTTATTTCAGTTGGCAGGCGATCGGCTTTCGGACCCTCGATCGCAAGCAATTGCTGTGGTTGCTGCCCTCGATCGTGGTGCTGATTGCCCTGTGGGTGGTCTTTCTGTCGGGTCTGGCGCGGACCTCCCTCAGTGCCGCCCAGTGGCAATCGTTTGCCCTGGTTGGCTTCACCACCCTGTTAGTCGGACTGGGGGAAGAAATCATGTATCGGGGCATTGTGTTACATGCCTTTTTAACCACCGGGCGAGTGCGGTGGGCAATGCTGGTGAGCGCGATCGCCTTCGCCCTACTTCATAGTGTGAATGTGTTTGGGGGTCTTCCTTTACTGGCTGTCCCTATCCAACTGCTCAATACCTTTCAGTTTGGCTTTTTCTTTGCGCCGCTGATGCTCAAACTGAACAGTATCCTGCCGCTAATTATCTTCCATTGGCTCTGGGACTTTGTGCAGATTATTGCACCGTCGCTGGTAGGTGAACAAACGACCACGGCGATGAAATCGATCGTGCAATTCAACGATCCCATTCAACTCATTCTGGGCATTGTGATGTGGTTGCAGGTCAAGCAAGTCCCGGCCCGAGCGATCGCCGATGTCCCTGATTCCGTCCGTGTTTGAGCCAACCTTTTTTCCCACCAGTCCGTTCATGGATTGATGGATCAATACTTGAGGAGATTTCATGCGAAGTCATCTACCCGCTCTATGGCTCACGTCCGTCCTGTCTGCGATCGCCGCTCCTGCTCTGGCTCAGCCCTATCGCACCACTCAGATTCCCTGCCCAACTCCAGTTGCGCCGGAAGAAATCGATGGGAAGACGACCGTTTGTGGTGTTCTGACGGTTCCTGAGAATTACAACAAGCCTCAGGGTCGCCAGATTGAGATTTCCTATGCCATTCTCAAGAGCAAAAGCCTGTCGCCCCAGCCTGATCCAGTGATTGCTTTGCATGGCGGCCCCGGAGGTAGCGATATGTCCTCCATCGCTGCCTACACCAATGTCTATGCGACACTGCGGCAAACACGGGATGTGATTCTGTTTGACCAAAGGGGTTCACGGTTTTCGGGGGATTTGATGTGTGCCCCGGCTTTTGTGGCGATTGAAACCTTGAGCAAAGACCCCAAGAGCGACTGGACCAAGAAGTTTGACCAATACGCCAGTAACCTTGCCCGGACCCTCAAAGTCAACCAGGGAAATTTGAGTGAGATCGCGCCAATCGTTGCCAGCTATAAAGTTTGCGGGGAAATATTTCAGAGACATGGTTTTGACCTGAATCAGTACAACACCTCCACAAATGCCCGAGATGTGGTGAATTTGGGGGCATCCTTGGGGTACCAAAAGGTCAATCTCTACGGCATTTCCTATGGGACTTACTTGGCCATGCGGGTGATGCGAGACTATCCCGATCTCGTACGCAGTGTGATTCTGGATTCGACCATTCCGCCCCAAGTGACCAAGTATGAGGCTGTGGTCGGGGATTTTGAAACGCCCCTCTTAAATTTGCTTGAAGACTGTCGTCGGGATGCCGCCTGCGATCGCGCCTACCCCAACCTCACAAGCCGCACGATCTCCCTGAGCAATAACCTTGCCAAAAAGCCGATTCCCTTAGAGGGGGATAAATCAGTGGGAGTTGAAGAAGTTACTGGTTTACTAGACAAGATTAATGTCGATCTCAATAGCCGCAAAGCTGCCTATATTCCCTTAATTATTTCTGAGCTGGAGCGAGGGATTACAACGACCTACAAAGGGGTCGTATCAGAAACCATTTTCCCAACACCTTCAATCAAGCCTTTTCCCATCGGCGGTGCGCCTGAACTGCTCGCCAAAGCCGAAGAATTGCGGGGACAAGCGCGTAAGCTCCTGAATGAAGCCGCGAAAGTGGCAGAAGCGCAACGTCCCTCCCAGCAATGGGTAAAGCAAGTTCTCCAAGCGATCGAGACTTTACCAGAAGCCGATAGACCTTCGGCGCGGGCCAACCTCTATGGGGTTGGGTTTGAAAGCCAAAAACCCCGCGATCGCCAGACCTTGATCGCTGCGGTGGACGAAATTTTTCCCGTCAGCCAGCGTCAGGCACTCAAGCAACCGCTCCAATCGATGAGTGCAGCGGAAGTGCGCCATACCTACGAGGTGATCAGTGGTATTGTCAGGACGATCGAGCAAGAAGCCTCGAGTAGTAATGGCGCATTTCGGACGATCGACTGTCAGGACTTTGCCCCAGCTACTGACTTCAAAAAGGTTGAGGCAGCCGTGAAGCGCATGCAAATTCCTCCCTTGGCAACTCGTGCCAATGCTGGGGAACAATCTTCGTGGCTATGTCAGGTTCTGCCCGTTAAACCTGCTCCGATAGTAAACCGCCAGACCCTTAGAAGTGATATCCCGACGCTAGTCCTCCAAGGCCGATACGACACCCAAACCAATAGTCGGGTAGGGAGCAGAGCGATCGAGGGGTTATCGAAAGGGACCTTGCTCGAATTTCCAAATGCGGGCCATGGGGTACTCATCTTTTCCCAATGTGCCAGGGATGTGGGAGCTAGCTTTGTGAGTGATCCGTCCCGTGCGCCTAACGCTGACTGTCGTGCCAGTTTGAAGCCTCGGTTTGTGTTGCCACCAACCCCTTAGCTGCACGGGGGCTTGGGCGATCGCCAATTTGCCCAAGCTCGTCAATTTCTGAGCAAATCCTTCCCAGGTCAGTTCACGATGTGTCCGTTGTTTATCTTGAGTTGTCTATGTCGCTAAATGCCCCAGCCCGTGTACTCTACGGTTCGCCCTTGAGCCGTCCTAAATTTGCCAGTTTTGTGCTGATTCTTCTGGGGGTGCTGGTCTTTCTGAGCACATCCAGTATCGTCAACAATATTATTGCCCCCACCTCGGCCAAGGGCGGCATCCCAATTTTCTTGATGGCGTTGGCTTGGTCAGGGTTTCTTTGTATCATCCCGATCGCCATTCTCTGGTTTCTTGATCGCCGTGAACCGGAATCGAAATGGTTGTACGCAATCGCTCTGTTGTGGGGGGCATTGATTGCGACGGGGGTGGCGCAGCCCATCAACGCTCTGATCATCAATGCGGTGAAAGACTACTTCACCCTACACCCCGATCTACAGGCGGCTTTCGGCGGCAAGAGTGCCGCGTTAGCGATTGCGGCACCGTTGGCTGGTCCGCTTGTGGAGGAAATCACCAAAGGAGCCGGGGTATTGCTGCTGTTTTTGCTGCTGCGATCGGAGTTTGATGATGTCCGGGATGGATTCATCTATGGAGCGTTAGTCGGCATTGGCTTTAACTTTCTAGAAACCTCCGCCTATATCCTGCAAGGCTTTGTCGAGACCGGAACAGCCCCCTGGTTAGCCCAACTCGGCAGTCGCCATTCGGCGTTTGGCTTGGGAACTCATGCTCTCTTCACCGGGTTGTTTGGCATGGGGTTGGGTTTAGCGCGGCAAACGGTACGTCCCTGGCTGCGTTACGCGGCGGGTCCGATCGGTTGGCTACTGGGATTTTCAGCCCACTTTGTAAATAATTCCATTGTGCTACTGCTGATCTTGATCATGAAAATCACGGGAGCCAACCTCAACGATACGTCGAATGTGGGTGGTCTCGATCTGGACAATTTGCCATTTTTGATGGGTTTTGCCTTCAACACCGTGCGGGTTCTGATTACCCTGTTGCCCTTTTTCCTGATCGCCATTGTCATGCTGTGGCAGAGTGGCGAATGGGAACGGCGGGTAATTCGGGAGGAACTGGCCGATGAGACGGCACCTGTGATCACACCGGAAGAATACGAATGGGTAAAGCGCGATCGCTTCTTTAGAACCCGTCGCATTCCAGCCTATGACCGTCGCACGTCAGCCGCCATCGTCCGGGCGCAGAATGAATTGGCGCTTCGCAAATGGCGTGTGCAGCAGCAGGGACAGGATGTGGGCACCGATACGCTGGTGGCATCCTGGCGCGATGAAGTGTTGCGCCTGCGTGGAGCGATCGCACCCAAGGCCATGTTAGATCAAGCGAGTTGAGCATCATGAATCCATCCCCTCCCCCACCTGATGACGCCGATTTGGTCACCCTCTACGGTGCTCCCAGTCAGGCAGGATTTGGCAGTGCCGTGTTTTCTGACCGGATCGAGCCAGGGTCAGACTTAGAATCTGTGGCGTTGCACGATTATCAACACTTTGTCGGCAAGCTCTGGGAGCAATATGGTGAATCTGCCTGGATGAGTGCCTGGAAACTGGTCTATGCCCGGACTCGTGGTGTCACGCCAGATATTGTGGCGGAACTGAAGGCGATCGCCGATCCGGCCACCGCGAACTATGTCCCCATCCTGCTACTGGAAGAAACCGATGATTACACTAAAGCGCAACAAGCCTTAGCCACTGTTTTCAATCATCCTGAGGTCACCGATTTGCGTGTCTATGCGATCGGCGATGGTGCGGCAATGTCCGGTTTGTTGTTGGCTGGTTGTCGGACGAACGGCGCAACCACCATTCTAATTTCACTCTTGGATTAACAATTAAGGACAATTCCTCATGAATCGACGATTGACTCAGTTTTGCTCATTCACCCTGCTCACGGTTGCGGTTGGCATCGTCAGCAGTACTGCCGCCCAAGGCGCGACCCCCGCTCGGGCCAAATTTGGTACAGCCTGGAAACCCGTTGATTGCAAAACCTTTGACGTGCCTCCCGCCTTTGCCGCCCAGTCGGATTGTGGTTACGTCACTGTCCCCGAACAGCACGGACA
>CAZGDE010000127.1:0-1831 GCA_964524315.1 uncultured bacterium | reverse complement strand
ATCCAAGGGGCGCACCATCCAACTGGCGGTTGTGCGAACCCGTAGCACCAGCAAAGCCCCTGCTGCCGATCCCCTGTTTGTCGAACAGGGTGGTCCGGGTGACTCAACCATCGGTATTATTGCCGATTGGGCTTTGCCGACTTTGCCCGAATTGCAAGCCGTCCTGAGGAGCCGTGACCTCGTCTTCGTCGAGGAACGGGGGACACGGTATTCCAGGCCTTTCCTGTCCTGCCCGGAGTACGACGCCAAGAACATCGCCATCGCCAAGGGGGAGATGGGATACACCGACCCAAGCTGGTTCAAGACCTGCCAGGAGCGTTTCAAATCACAGGGCATCAACCTCAACGCCTTCAATACCCGCGAAAACGCAGCCGATGTCTACTTCGTCGCAGAGACTTTGGGTTACCGGACATTCAACTACTATGGCGTTTCCTACGGCACCTTGTTGGGGCAATATGTCATCGCCCAGGCGGACAAGCACAAGGCGAAACTGCGTAGCGTGATCATTGATGGTGTGGTCAGACCGGATGTTGATTTTAATCTGGCAGCGGGTCACACGATCAGCTATGCCCTGCGAAATCTGTTTCACGCCTGCGCTCAAAATCAACAATGCAGCTCAGCCTATCCCAACCTGGAGCAGAAATTTCTGGCGATCGTCGATCAACTCAACCAGAAACCGATTCCCCTGACCCTGACCATTCCCTCCAGCAAAAAAACATTCGTTACCCAACTCGATGGCAATGCCTTTATCATTGGCCTCGAAACTTATTTAGCCCGACCCTATTCCAATGAATCAGCCCGCGGTACTTCTATCCCCAAGTTCATCCAGGCCGCGAGCCAGGGCAACTTTGCTTGGATCGCAGAAAAACTTTCAGGGGATCTGGAAAGTCGGAATGACAGCGCCAAAGGAATGTATCACACCGTCCTCTGTGCCCGGGCGAAATCGGTGCAAGTTACCCCCTCCCAGGTGCTGCCGCCGCCCTATCCGCAACTGATCCCCCTGGGCATCCGTGAAGCCGAAGCGGTGACGAAGGTCTGTGACGTTCTCCAGGCCGACCTGAAACCACCCTTTGTCTACGAAAATCCGGAGATTCCCACCCTGGTGTTGAATGGCGCTTATGACCCGGTCACGCCCCAACCTTACGGGGAAGCCGTGGCCAGGAACCTGAAAAGTGCCTATGTCTATACCTTCCCCGGCCTTGGGCATGGGTCGTTCTTTCCGCCACCAGGTATGCCGGCGACAGCCTGTGTGATTCAGATTGCCACCGATTTTCTGGACAACCCCAAGCAAGCGCCCAACAGCAGTTGTCTGACTCAGGTCAAGCCGCTCTTTGTGGTGGAGTAACGCTGCTGTTTGGCATGACGTTGAGCGATCGCCTGAATCGGCAATGAAAGCTGATGAACAGGAAACAACTCTACCCATTTTTGTCACTGGCAGTGATGGCTGCACCCTTCGCGATCGCAGGAGTACCCAATATTTTTTTGAATTTTTGAATTATTTAAGGAGTAAGGACAACCCCGCATGAATCGACGACTGACTCATTGTTGCTCATTCACCCTGCTCACGGTTGCGGTTGTCATCGCTAGCAGCAGTGCCGTTCATGGCGCGACCCCCACTCGTGCCAAATTTGGCGCGGCCTGGAAAACCGTTGATTGCAAAACCTTTGACGTGCCTGCTGCCGTTGCCGCCCAGTCGGATTGTGGCTACGTCACTGTCCCCGAACAGCACGCCCAACCCCAGGGGCGCACCATCCAACTTGGCGTGGTGCGAACCCGTAGCACCAGCAAAGCCCCTGCCCTCGATCCATTGTTTGTCGAACAGGGTGGGCCC
>CAZGDE010000126.1:0-16508 GCA_964524315.1 uncultured bacterium | reverse complement strand
CTATCAACCGGCGTACCGTACCGGCTACGAAGGTTATGGCCGTTATGCTGGTACCGGCAAAACCTTTAACGAAGTAGAACCCGATCTGCGGAGTGACTACGAGAAGCAACATGGTGGTGCCGGGCTCGCCTGGGAAAAGGCAAAACACGCAACTAAAGATGCCTGGGATCGGGTAGAAAACGCGTTGCCCGGTCATGATCACGATGTTGATCGCACGGCTACCCGTTCTGCTGCAGATGCTACCCTCAGACTGGAAGAAGAACGCCTGATTGCCGACAAACACCGCAACCAAGTGGGTGAGGTAACAGTAGGCAAGCACGTAGAAACCGAAACTGCTCACGTTTCTGTTCCCGTCGAGAAAGAGCGGGTTGTTATTGAACGGAACAATCCCGGCAGTCAAGCCGTAGCCCCCGGTGAAGCTCACTTTGGTGAGGACGCCGTGCGGGTAGACGTTTACGAAGAAGTACCCGACATCCAGAAGCAGGCATTCGTGCGGGAAGAAGTCGAAGTCAAGAAAGTCGTAGACCGGGAAGTGGTCAACGCTGAAGAGCAAATTCGGCGGGAAGAACTGGACATCGACACGGCAGGCCGTCCCATTGTGGATCGGTCAGAGTCTAACCGGCGCGATCGCATCTAAGGGGGTGCTTGAAGGAGGATTACCCATATAGTCCTCATTTAGCAAAGCTCAATCAAGCCAGGAGAAGAAATTATCTTTCTCCTGGCTTTTACACAGGTACAGGATTGATAGCCATTTAACCAGGTTTGTTGGTTAGACGCAGACAATCGTAGGGTCAGTTTTTGCCGTTACATCAGTGCTGCGATAAAAGCTTGCCAAACCTGCCCCTACTGGTTGAACTGTAATCAATTGAATCTGCTCTGGAAAATGGGCGATGACCTGTTCAAGCAATGACCACCTTCTTCCCAAATTCAATAGGAAGCTACATATCAATCAGATTTTCGATTTCTCATTTGCTCAACAACCAGTTTTTCAGTTGGCGAGAGGGAGCGATCGATTTGCCCTTCCGATGCATCTAGTTTTTCCGATAGTGCCTTGAGTTTTTGGCTGGCTTTTGTTCGTCCATACCCGATCGCGTCGTTCCGATATTTGGTTTTACCAATAATTTTCTTCGTTGTGTCTAATCCCTTAAAAGAATTTTCTGCGGCAGTTTCAACATCGTTAGCCAATTTTTTTGTTTCTGCTGGCGACACCTGAGCGAATACGGTTGCCTTGGCCTGGGCAGGTGCCATTGTGATCAGTCCCACCACCATGACCAGGCAAAGTAAACCCAAGCTGATGATGCGAGTCAAGCGGTTGATTGAACGAGGAGAAAAAAACGCTGTCATAGTTTTTTCGTCAGTAAACTGTATATAAATCCTGGCGATCGCCAATTTCTGCCAACGTACCGAAGACATGAAAATGACACGTCGCTCCTGGGATAGAGAAACAGTGGCAAAGCCATCTCTGCTAAACAATCTCAGCCTGAAGATAGGAGCTTTCCACCAATCAACCGTTCTAGTTTGAAAAGGGATCTTGGCAAAGTATTGCCAGAAAAAATATGGCAAAAAATATTAGGAACTATATTAGGAACGATTATGACTGCAACGAATCAACGAACAGGTTCAGGTTTAGGATTGGCGATCGCCACCGTCGTGGTTATTATTGCCACGATTGCAGTCAATACTATTTCTAATTTCTTTCCCCCTGGTGGGTTAAACACGGGTGAAGTGGCAAACACGATCCTGGGCGGTTTGCGAATTCTACCCGCGAATTTTGCCTTTGCCATCTGGGGTCTGATTTATTTAGGACTGCTCGCGTATGGGTATTACCAATTCCAACCTGCCCAACGGGAAAACCCAACCATTCAGCGTGTCGATCTGTGCCTGATTGTTGCCAGTATTGCCCAAATTATTTGGATTTTTCTCTTTAGCTATCGCCAATTCTGGCTGTCTGTCATCGCCATGTTGGGAATTCTCATCCCTCTCATCGTTGCTTATACGCAGTTGAATATTGGGCGGGAACGGGCCGGACGGGAACGCAAATGGTTCGCTAACATCCCGTTTAGTGTGTATCTTGCCTGGATCTCCGTTGCGACGATTATCAATATTGCTGGTGCCCTTTCCATGTCCGGTTGGGATGGCGGCAATCCCGAAATGTGGACAGCCTTAATGCTCGTGATTGGCACGGTGATTGCCGTGATCGCCATTCTGCAACGGAGTGATGTGGCATTTCCACTGGTATTTGTCTGGGCCTATGGAGCGATCGCCATCCGTCAATTTGACCGTCCTCTGGTATGGATTACTGCTGCTGTCGGCGCGATCGTCCTGGTAGCACTGCTAGTGTTGCAACGCAGCCGGAATCAAGCACAATGGACAGGTGACAATCAACCACTGAACCAATGAGCTTTGCCGGAAAAACCATCATCATCACGGGGGCATCGACTGGAATTGGAAAGGCTCTGGCGATCGCCCTGTCTGACCAGGGAGCTAACTTAGTTCTAGCCGCCCGTAATCAGTCCGCCTTAGCCGAAACGGTTATAGCGTGTGAAGGAAACGGTGGTAAGGCGATCGCCATACCCACCGACGTCGCCCAACCGGAAGCCTGTCAAACCCTGATTGATCAAGCCATTCAAACATTTGGGCAGATCGATGTTCTGGTGAACAATGCCGGCATTGGCATGATCAGTCGGTTTGAGGACGTAACGGATCTGTCCATTTTTGATCGGGTTATGCGGGTCAACTACCTGGGTGCGGTTTACTGTACCCACTATGCCCTCCCCCATCTCAAAGCCAGTCGGGGTTTACTGGTCGCCATTTCCTCCCTATCCGGTAAGACGGGCGTACCGACGCGATCCGGCTATGTTGCCAGTAAACATGCCATGCAGGGCTTTTTCGATACCTTGCGGATTGAATTACAGGGCACTGGCGTTGATGTGTTAGTGGTGTCACCTGGATTTGTGGCAACGGATATCCGGCAGCGGGTATTGGCGGGGGATGGGCAACCGCTAGGGAAAAGCCCCCGTGATGAAAGTAAAGGCACGATGCCCGTTGATGAATGTGTCCGCCTGATTGTGGCAGCAATGGCAAAACGCAAACGGGAAGAAATCATGACTCTCAAGGGCAAAGTTGGGGGTTGGGTCAAACTAATCGCACCGGGACTGGTCGATCGCATGGCAACCAAAGCCGCCCAGATCAAACCGTCTTAGGGATGAAAATTCAATCAGTTCAAGATTTGGTAGGGGCGTAGCATTTGGGCAAAATCCTCGCCATCACACCCCGAACTGCTGCCAAATGCTAACGCCCGTACAGGAATCGCGGCTTAGAATGAGAATTCAATCAGTTCAAGATTTGGTAGGGGCGTAGCATTTGGGCAAAATCCTCGCCATCACACCCCGAACTGCTGCCAAATGCTACGCCCGTACAGGAATCGCGGCATATAGCGGATTTTATTAAATCCACGATCCTTAGATGATGCTAACGGTTAACGGTGGTACGCCAGGGCAACCCATTCGTTGAGTTGTTCGCGATCGCCCATAACGAAACCAGCATCAGTCAAAGCAGCATCAATATCCGCTTCGTAATCCGTCGTGAAACCAGAAATCACCAGACAAGTTGAGTCAAGCGTCGGCTGATTTAAGGCATCACGATAGTCATCTGCCAGGGCAACATGCATCCTCGCCAGCACATTGGCAGCAATCAAGTCAAATTTGCCCGTTACAGGGCGATCGGAGTTAGAGGGGCTAATATCCTGGTTGAGCCAGTGTCCCATCTCATTACCACATCCCAAACTGCCCTGGGCAACCATCACCTGGTCGGCAACATGATTTTGGGAAATAGCATTCTGAGTTGCCTGGACTGCCACACTATCGTTGTCTAACGCTAAAACGGTTGCCCCTAACTTGGTCATTGCCACGCTCAGAATACCGGAACCACAACCCAGATCGAGGGTATGCATCCCTTGGTGGACGTGCCGTTCCAGCAGTCGCAGAATGGCGATCGTGGTGGGATGGCTACCGCTACCAAAGCTTAATGTCTGCTCTAACCGCAACAGCACATCGTCAGTGGCAGGGTGATAGTCCTGTTCGGGCGACAACACCACAAAATGCTGCCCAATGCGTTGAATCGGAGTGTTGGTCATATTCTCCGGATCGAGTTTTGCGTCAACCAGCATGACATCCAACTCTGACATCAACCCGGTTCGTTGGAGCGAGGTAAAGAGGTGTTCGATCGCATCTAACCGTGTATTAGCCTGGAAATCGTGCAGGAAGTAAAAGCGCACAGTAAACGTCCACGGCACGACCGCACCCGATGGGGAAGGTGCTTCATCAATCGGTAGCAGATAGGGAACGATCGTCAGATCGCTAATGTAATCGGTGCCTGCCAGGAGTGGTCTCACCCAATCTAACGCTTCATCGGTCGTGTGCAGGCTTACTTCCAGCCAGGTCATAGGTTCTTCCTCAAAAGGGCGTTTCAGCTTCTAAATGGAGCATTTGTCCAGATTGGGGATGCCGCAAGGTGAGTACTCTAGCATGTAAATGCAGCCGCTTTGTTGATGGATTGACGTCAGAGCTGTAGAGGCGATCGCCCCAAATGGGCACTCCCAACCCCGTAGCCGCATGGACACGAAGCTGGTGGGTTCGTCCCGTCAAAGGCATAAACTCCACACGGGTCAAATCTGGCTTCTGGGCAATTACTCGAAACTTCGTCTGACTCGGCTTGCCCCGTTGCCAATCCACTTTCTGACGGGGGCGATCGCGCGGATCTCCCCAAAGGGGCAGGTCAATCACACCCTCTACCATGGCCACGTTCCCAGCCAGTATGGCGTCATACACTTTAGACACTTGCCGTTGTTGCCATTGCCAACTGAGGTGTCGATAGGTTGGGCGATCCTTCGCCAGTAGCAGAATGCCCGATGTGTCCTGGTCCAGTCGATGTGGGGGTAACAGTGACGCGCTATCGGGTAATGACTGCCGCAAACGGGACAGGACGCTATCCTGGCGATCGCGGTAACGCCCCGGTACCGATAGCAACCCGGCAGGTTTATTGACGGCAATCAACCATTCATCTTCGTAAAGAATCGGCACTGGCAAACGAGTGTCTAGCAATGACTCAGCTAGTGAGACAGCCTGACCCAACCCGGACAACAGAAAACCCATCAAGGGTTGGCACCGTTCGACACAGGCTCCATAAAATTCGCCCTGTACTTTGTCACCCGTATTGCTGCCCCACCAGAATTCTGCCATTGCCAGGGGTTTCAGGTGATTAGTCGCCGCATAATGGAGCAGTTTCGGCGCACAACAATCCCCAGTACCCGTGGGCAAACCACCTATCCCCAACTGCTGCAGTGAGAATGATTGTCCGGCGAAATTCGTTAAGGAATAGGTTGCATGCATGTGCGCCTGAAGTTGCCGCGACAACAATTTGCGTTGTTGTTTTAATGCCTGCATCCGGGCATCCGCCTGGTCAATTTGCTGTTTGAGCGGTTGCAGAATGGCATCTCGCTGTTGTTTGAACTGCCGTCGTTCGATACCATCCCGGCGACTCTGTTCATCTAACTGGTCGAGAGCGATCGCCAAATCAGCATCCGTCAGAGTTTGGTAAAAGTGCTGGCGTTGATGTTGGCGCTGCTGTTTCCGTTGCGCGTGTTGTGCCGTTAGTGTCTGCCATTGGTTAACAAAATCCTGGGCTAGGCTGGCATGGTGCGATCGCTCAGGTAGGTCTTGCAATGCAAGTAGTTCTTGTTTGATGGCTTCCAGCTTTGCCAGTGTTACCGTTTCGGCAAAGGCAACCTGTTCCCGTCCCGGAATCGGCGGTACCCATCCCGCTACCTGATTTTGACCGTTTAACAATCCCGAAAACGCCTTTAATACCTGCGTTTCACCCGTTGGAGTAGCAGCCAGCAGCACCCCGTACATTTTGCCTTCGCGGGCATATTGCTCATCCGTAGCGAGTTGTTGCATCAGTTGGCGAGCGATCGCCTCTGCTAGATCCGTTCGGGGCAATCGCAACAACTTTCCCGTTTGGGGACAATACCCTTCATACCAATACGTGGCAACGTTCGCAGTAATCACTTGCTTTGCACATAGCTGGCAACAATGTTACCTAACTGCATCAAACTCTCTGTTAGGCGCGCAATTTGCTGTGTGTTTGCTTCCTGCTGTTCGGCAACCCGATCCAGTTTTTCAGTAACTTGATCGAGTCTGCCACTCACCTGATCTAGTCTCTGGGTGACAGATTCTAGATTGTGTTCAAGTTGATAGGCAAACTGGTCAAGCCGCTGGCTGACAGATTCTAGATTGTGTTCAATACGATCAAAGCGTTCTGCAATTTCTTGCTGCATTATGGATGAGTCTCATCTGTCTGAAACAGTATAGCGCCAGACTCACTGTTGCTTTTAAGGATCGTGGATTTAATAAATTCATACCACTTTAAAGAGTACTGTGTGCAGATACAACAACTTGTAAGGGCGGGTTTAGCCGATGAGGTATCTGGTTTACCGATAATTTCTGCCCCCCTAAAGGAGGATCTCAAGTCAATTCGTACTACCAGTTTATGTACCTGTTGTAAGAGCGTGTTTCTCAACCAAAGGGGTAGGCAAATTACCTACCCCGATGTCACTTATTGCGTAGCCAAAACTATTGCGTGGTGAGAACTTCCGATGGCAGGCGTTTGAATGCCAATCGTTCGTTTTCCACATCAACAAAGATGGTGTCACCATCCGTAAATTCGCCGCGCAGGATAGACTTGGCGATTTGCGTTTCTAACTCCCGCTGGATCGCCCGCTTCAGTGGACGGGCACCAAACACAGGGTCGTAACCCACTTCTGCCAGGAAGTCGATCGCCACATCCGAGAGTTTGAGCGACATCTTGCGCTCTGCCAGTCGCTGCTCCAGTCGTTGGACCTGGAGACGAATGATCTGCTTCAGTTCGCTCTTCTGCAAACCGTGGAAGATGATGATTTCGTCGATCCGGTTGAGGAATTCGGGGCGGAAGTTTGTACGCATGGCGTCCATCACCCGGCTCCGCATCTCGTCGTACTTACTGTCATCCCCTGCCACATCCAGAATGTACTGGGAACCGATGTTGCTGGTCATGATGATAATGGTGTTCTTGAAGTCCACCGTATGACCTTGAGAATCAGTCACCCGCCCATCATCCAGGATTTGCAACATGATGTTGAACACATCGGGATGGGCTTTTTCGATTTCGTCGAACAGAACGACCGCATAGGGACGACGACGAATCGCCTCAGTTAACTGTCCACCTTCGTCATAACCGATGTAGCCCGGAGGCGCACCAATCAGACGCGAGACGGCATGTTTCTCCATGTACTCGGACATGTCGATCCGCACCATTGCTTCTTCTGTATCAAACAGGTAGGCAGCCAGAGCCTTCGCCAACTCGGTCTTACCCACACCCGTTGGCCCTAAAAAGATGAAGCTGGAGATCGGGCGGTTGGGGTCTGCCAGTCCGGCACGAGAACGCTGAATCGCATCAGAAACGGCGGTGACTGCCTCATCCTGACCAATAACCCGCCGATGCAGTTCATCTTCCAGGTAGAGAAGCTTCTGCATTTCCGATTCCACCAGTTTGCTGATGGGAATGCCCGTCCACTTGGAGATAATTTCGGCAATGTCCTGTTCCGTGACTTCTTCCCGCAGCATGGATTTGCCACTGGTTTGCGCCTGGGAAAGGACTTTGTCTGCCTGCTCCAGTTGGCGGTTGAGGTCGGTCAATTTACCGTACTTCAGTTCGGCGGCACGGTTCAGGTCGTAGTCCCGTTCTGCCTGCTGAATTTCGGTGTTGACGCGATCGATCTCTTCTTTCAAGGTCTGGATCTTGGTAATCCCATCCTTTTCCGCCTGCCACTGGGCATTCAGCGTTGATTGCTCCTCTTTCAGGTCTGCCAGTTCTTTTTCCAATCGTTCCAGGCGATCGCGCGACGCTGCATCCGTTTCCTTCTGGAGGGACAGTTTTTCCATCTCCAGTTGCAGGATCTTGCGGTCTACTTCGTCTAATTCCTCTGGTTTCGAGGTAATTTCCATTTTCAGCTTGGCAGCCGCTTCATCCACCAGGTCGATCGCCTTATCGGGCAGGAATCGATCGCTGATGTACCGGGTAGACAGCATGGCAGCCGCGACCAGGGCGCTGTCCGAGATCTTTACCCCGTGGTGGACTTCATACCGTTCCCGCAGACCGCGCAGAATGGAAATGGTATCTTCCACCGTTGGCTGATCGACAAACACCTGCTGGAAACGCCGTTCCAACGCCGCATCCTTTTCAATGTACTTGCGATACTCATCCAGCGTCGTCGCACCAATACAGCGCAGTTCACCCCGCGCCAGCATGGGCTTCAGCAAGTTGCCCGCATCCATCGCGCCTTGGGTAGCACCCGCTCCGACCACGGTATGAATTTCATCAATGAACAGGATAATGCTGCCCTGGGAATCGGTCACTTCCTTCAGGACGGCTTTTAACCGTTCCTCAAATTCACCCCGGTATTTGGCACCCGCAATCAGGGCTCCCATGTCCAGGGCAATTAGTTTGCGGTCTTTGAGGGATTCGGGCACATCGCCGGTCACAATCCGCTGTGCCAGACCTTCGGCGATCGCCGTCTTACCCACACCCGGTTCACCAATCAACACCGGGTTATTCTTCGTCCGGCGGGAGAGGATTTGAATCGTCCGGCGAATTTCGTCATCCCGCCCAATCACCGGGTCAAGTTTCCCCTCGCGGGCATACTGGGTCAGATCCCGCCCATACTTTTCTAACGACTCGTACTTACCTTCCGGGTTCTGGTCGGTCACCTTCTGACTTCCTCGAATCTGGTTAATCGTCTGTTTCAGCTTGTTCTCATCCAGTCTAAGTTCTGTAAACAAGGCTTTGCCAAACCGATCGTCCCCAGCAAAGCCCAACAGCATGTGTTCGACGGAGATGAACTCGTCTTCATACTGTTTGCGAAAATTCTCGGCCCGGTCTAACAGGGTGTCGAGCGATCGCCCCAGATATACACTCGTGCTGGCACCAGAAACTTTGGGTTGCTTGCGGATAAAATCATCCGTATAGTCTCGCACCCGTTGCACGCTAATCCCCAGCTTGTTGAACACACTCACAGCAATGCCATCCTGCTCCAACAGCGCCTTCATCAGGTGTTCGGACTCGATCTGCTGCTGCTGGGCGGTTCTGGCAACTTCGGTGGTGTTAACAATTGCCTGATACGCCTTTTCTGTAAATTGATTGGGGTTGGTTGGTTGCATACGCCCCTCGCTTCGCCTCTACCTACTAAGGTTATTGTATGTAAACGAAAGCGATCGCCAGGATCGGTGTTCCCACCCTCTGACGGGAGTATTGCCGCCCTCCAACAAAAAAAGCACAGATGACGCGCATCTGTGCTGTGAGGTCGTTTTTACTGGACAGATGAAAGCTATAAACCGGCGCGGTAAGTCGCCTTACAGGTAGACAGGAGGCGCTGGTCGTTGCGGCTGACATTAGAAATGGGGTGGTAGCCGGCTAAACCCGCGATCGCTCCCGGTTGGGTACTGGCTGTCGTACTGCTCGTTTCCAGGGCAATAGCGTAGGGATGACTGGTTTGTTCGTAGCTATCTTTGACCGTCAGCGCCAACTGGTCGGCTTTGAACGAGCCATGAAAACAGTCGAAGGACGAGTTGGGCATGTAGAATGCACCCACCACCTTATCCTGGGTCACTTCAAAAACCATGTAGGCAGCACCGATCTGATCGGGATTCGCCGACTGTCCGTAGAGATACACACCATCCTGGAGCGATTGAGATGGTGTTGTAGAGGCGATCGCCGGAGCCTTGACCGATGGGTTAACGGCAGGAACTTCTTGACTGCGGACTGCAGGTTGAAATCCCTGCATAAGCAGACTGAGGGCGAGGGTAAGGGCGGTTCCGGTAAGGAGCTTTTCTAACAGGCGGGAATTAGAAGCGGGGGCTGTCGCGTTCATGGTTGCCTGACCTTTTTTGTAGGGGCTTCGATGTTAGTAATATCCCGCGTTTTTCTCTGTCAGCGGGTGATCGATACCCCTCTTCTTTTGTGATCTATTAGAAAGATTTTGGTGATTTAGATCACTAGTAGAAAAAGACAGCTAGCCATCGTCCAATTCCCCTTTTCAAGGGGGGACTTGGAACAGTTCGGATCCCTCCTTGGCAAAGAGGGTTAGGGAGGATCGAAGGGTTTTAAAGCACAGCCTAGCTGCCTTGCATGGTACGAAGTACCTGCCGAATGATATCGGCGGGTACCTGATCCGTGACAGTTGCGACCCCAATCTGCGTTGGCAGAACGAAACGAACCTGTCCTGACTTCACCTTTTTATCGGCTTGGAGGGCTACCAGGATATCTTCAATGTCTAATCCGGCGGGCAGTGCCGTTGGCAGTCCGGCTTTTTTAATCAGGGCAAGCTGGCGATCGCTACTATGCTGCTCCCATAAATTGAGGGCAACAGCAATCTCGGCGGCAGCGACCATGCCAATCCCCACCGCTTCACCGTGATTGACGACCTTATACCCCGTCAAACTTTCCACGGCATGACCAATCGTGTGCCCGTAGTTAAGGATTGCCCGGAGTCCGGCTTCTTTCTCATCCTTGCTAACTACATGCGCCTTTGCCTGACAGGAACGGACGAGAATCGATTGCAGCAACTCTTCGTCCAAATAATAAAAACTATCAATCCGTTTCGCGGCTTCCAGTTGCTCGAACAATTCCGCATCCCAGATGATGCCGTACTTAATTACCTCTGCCATTGCTGCCCGAAATTCGCGGGGGGGCAATGTTTTCAATACCTGTGGGTCAATCAACACGAGTCGAGGTTGGTGAAAGGCACCAATCAGATTTTTCCCTTTGGGATGGTTAACGCCCGTTTTACCCCCGATCGCCGCATCGACCATTGCCAGCAACGAGGTGGGTACCTGTACCACATTGACGCCCCTTAACCAGCTCGCTGCCGCAAACCCGGTCATATCACCCACAACACCACCGCCCAGGGCAACGAAAGTAGACGATCGCTCCAGTCGATTTGCCAAGGCCGCATCAAATATTTTTTGGAGGGTCGTCAGGGTTTTGTAACGTTCTCCCGGTGGCAGGATACAGGTTGCCACAGTAAAGCCAGCCTGCTCCAATGAGTCAATCGCCCGTTGCCCATAGTGCCGAAAAATCGTGGGATTGGATACCACCAGGACAGTTTTACCCAGATTCAAGGATTGCATCTGAGTGCCCAACTGGTCTAAGCCAGCGGGTGAGATCGCCACATTATAGGAATCCTGGGGAAGATTAACGGGAATAACGGCTTGCATGGAAACAGCGAGGGTAAAAGATTACAGACAATGAGATTACAGACAACGAATGGCTCATCTGGCAAATCATTCATCCACTATCCACTATCCCCCATTGCCCCCCCATTCCCCAACCCCCAGGTCCTAACCAAAACCCAAAATCTCAAAGCCAAAATCGCCTGCACGTCCCCATCGTTTTGTATAGTTTTGTTAGGTCTAATGGAGATATAGCAAATGTCCGGTTTGATTACATACTTCGTACTGTTAGGTGGTGCGTTTGGTCTGGCACTCGGTCTGTACTTCACCTTTAGATCCGCTAAGTTGATCTAGAGCAAACGAAACTAGAAAAACTAACATTGCTGGCAAAGTAAAGTTGGAAAAAATGAGTGAGAAGCGATCGCCTCCGTAGCGCGGGCGATCGCTTCTGTATGTATAGAAAGCGGAAGCTAATTAGTGCGCAGGTGCGTTCAATTGGTTATTTTTCCTACCCGTTTCACCTTTCCCTAATTCTTCCCCTTTGGTGGCTACTGTCAAATAATTGGCTACCGATACATTACTCTCTTAACCGCTTTCTACGACTCATTCGCCAAGTTTATGCACAACCATTCCTTCGTTCGCCCTATCTCCCTTGCCGTACTGCTCCTTTCCGTATTGACCGTTGGTTGCGATAAGGTATCCAATTCAAATAGCGTGGCAGTCGCCAGTTCTGAAAAAACTGCCCCCGTAGAGCAGACACCCACCAAACAGAAAGCCGTCAGCACTACCAAATATGACATCAAGAATGTCAAGACTAGTTCCCTCTCCTTCGATTCCACGAAGTGGAAACAGCAGGAACCGGAAAAGGATGGTCGCGTCGAATTCGTTCACACGACGGGTGAAGGCTATGCGTCCATCATTTCAGAACGTCCCCAGATGACCTTGAAAATGCTGCGCGAAGCGGCTCTGGAAAATGCGAAGAAAGTTTCCCCGGATGCCCGGATTGTGTCTGAAGAAAAGCGCACGATCAACGGACGTGAGGTGATGCGGTTGGAAATGAAAGCCACCATCCAGGAAATTCCCTTTGCCTATATTGGCTACTACTTCACTGGTAAGGAAGGAACCGTCCAGGTGTTGACCTTCACGACTGAAAACCTGCTGAGCGACTATCGGGCCGATTTTGAAGAGTTCCTCAACGGGTTTACAGTCCAGGGTTAATGCCAAGCTAAGGTGACTTCCAAGAACAAACCTGCCCCTGCGTAGGGGCAGGTTTTGCCAAAGTTCTAAGCGTTAGGCGCTCGTGCTAGTGCTAAACCTGCCCTTACAGTTTTAAGGATTGATGCGTTTCTACCTATTGCGTTTCTACCGATAAAGACGGGTTACACGAGAATATGAACCACCCTTACCAGGTTTACCCCTCAGAGATGAGGTGAAAAACGGGGCGCATGGTAGGGGTGGTTTGTTGTGTTAACGACTGCTGGAAGCAGTTGTACATGACACAGACGCTATCCTGCGAGCGGTTGGTCAGGTAGTTGTAGACCATTTCTACTGGAAAAGTGACACTACCATTCACCCAAAGGGATACTCGATTTTTGCGCTCGCTGCGCCATTCACCACCCCATTGCCGCCGCATCACTTCGCCCACATAACTACCCCAAACCATCGCAATTTCGGTATTTTTGTGTCCTGTTGAACGATCACTGAACAGGTTGGCAAACCAGCTTTTAGGACGGCGATCGCCCAGTTGTTGGAGAATCCTTTCTACTGCTGGCAAACTATCCTCGGAAAAATCGAGGGTTGTCCCAAACATTTCCCTTGCCCAGTGAACAGCCGCTTGAGCAGACGTTTGCATTGATTCAGCAAGGTCGAGTTCTGTCATGTGTGCTTCCAGATTGAATTCCAGACAATTACACTTTCTAGAATTGCTGGTTCAACCGTTCCGGCAGTACGGTAAAAACTATGAAAAATCTAAAATGGGCATAGTTACTACCTGCGTAAATTTACCTGATGCCTGCTTCACCTTCCCCAGCTGACTTTCGCCCTGCTCAACAGAATCCCTTTCTGGTCTGGTTCGTCCAAACGGTATCTCCTGCCATAGCACGCTGGCGCTATCAGCTCAATCTGGATGTCGATCCACAGTCTTTGGCAACCCTCCAATCATTGCGGGGGAAACGGCAGTTACTTCTCCCCAATCACCCGACGTTTCAGGATCCTATTGTCATTTTTTGCCTGTCAGCCAAACTGCGACAATCCTTTCACTACCTGGCAGCCTATGAGCAATTTCGGGGGGTACTGGGGCAGTTTTTGCAGGCAGTTGGTGTGTATTCCATTCGGCGTGGCATGGCAGACCGTCCCAGTATTGCCTATACGCTGGAGTTGATGAGCCAACCCGATTGTCGTCTGGTGATTTTCCCCGAAGGTGGTTGTTCCTTTCAAAACGATACGGTCATGCCATTTCGGGCAGGGGCAGTCCAACTGGCATTTCAAGCTCTGAACCGTCTGGCCAAACGGGGTGAGGCGATTCCCGACTTTTACGTGGTGCCCGTCAGCATCAAATATCGCTACACGCAGGATATGACCCAGGCAATCCAAGTGAGCCTGAGCAATTTAGAACAGGCATTGGAGATTCCCACCGGAACGGATACCTATGGGCGATTACGGGCGATCGCTGCCCAGGTATTACTCAATCTGGAACAGGAATACGGTGTTGCTGGGGCTGATACCAGTCAACAATCCTGGGACGATCGCATTGCCACTCTTAAACTCCATGTGTTGCGGGAGTGTGAACAGAGATTGGCGATCGCAGCAGCTCCCACTGACCCAATTCGGGAACGGGTTTATCGGATTCAATACGCGCTGCAAACAAATGACGGTTTGCTAGAAGATACTCCACCACAGGTCATCCCAGATAATGGCGGCTGGACACTGGCAACCATGCAAAAAGCGATGTTTCGGATTTTGAATTTTGATGCCATTTACGATGGGTACGTTGCCGCCAATCCCACACCAGAAAGATTTATTGATACACTCACGCGCCTGGAACGTGAGGTCTTTAACATCGATCAACCTCCACCCAAAGGTCATCGACAAGCACGATTACGTACAGGTGACATCATTAATTTGAAGGATTGGTTTGCTGATTACCAAACCAATCGCAGTGGGACGGTTGATCGACTCATTTTACAGGTGCAACAAACAGTCCAACAAAATTTGGATTTACTAAATTAATTGTTGACTTAAAACATTGAAAGATTGAGCAATTTTATTTGATTTGTGAAAATTGCTTTGGCATTAGCCATTCGTCATTTTTTTCCGAATAACCGGCGACAAATAGCAATCTTCTCCCACTTCTTCCCACGCCTATTAGGATTCAGCAGTCCTAAATCAATTGTGAAAATTACTTTGTCAATGGCTATGACGAATGCCATTGACCGTCTTCTGCAGCTTTTCACAAAATTAAATCGAATTCCATAGACTTTATTCAATAGTCAACTACCTATCTTTTCAATACTCTTTTTCTGATAGTTCAAATCAATGCTATTCATCACCGATATCTATGCCTATAAAGGCTGCGGTGACGAGGCAATATGTTACATGTATTAACAGCAAAGATTAAAAAAATATTAGTGCCACCGCATCAAGTGCCTGGATTGTCAGGATTTGGTGGATTTTCGAATATCGAGTCTCCCGCGAGTAGAGGTAATTATTAATGGCAGACCTCCTTCTCCAGAACATCTGGTTAGTGCCAATCTATTCATTGATTGGAGCGGCCCTATCAGTCATCTGGTTTCCCTCAATCACCCGGTACACTGGCCCCCGTCCGGCGGGCTATGTCAATGCCCTGATGACCTTCTTTTCCCTGATTCATGCTCTATTAGCATTGCCTGCAACCTGGAATCAGCCAGCATTTGACATGGCCGTCCCCTGGTTACAGGTCGCTGGTTTGGATTTGACGATTCCAGTTCATGCTTCATCTCTCAGTGTTGGGGTGATCGTCCTGGTCACGGGATTAAACCTGGCAGCTCAGATCTTCGCGATCGGCTATCTGGAAATGGACTGGGGTTGGGCGCGCTTCTTTTCCCTACTGGCATTGTTTGAAGCAGGGATGTGTGCGCTGGTGTTGTGCGATTCTCTCTTTTTCGCCTACATCATTCTGGAAATTTTGACCCTGTGTACCTACCTGCTGATTGGCATCTGGTTTAACCAATCGCTGGTGGTTACAGGTGCCCGCGACGCATTCCTGACCAAGCGGATTGGCGACCTATTCCTGCTGATGGGGCTACTGGCGCTCTATCCCCTCTCCCATACCTGGAACTTTACGGAGTTGGCAGTATGGGCCCAAACAGCACAGGTCGATCCAACCTTGATCGCTCTAATTGGGTTGGCATTGATTGCGGGGCCAATGGGTAAGTGCGCTCAGTTTCCCCTGCACCTGTGGTTGGATGAGGCAATGGAAGGGCCCATTCCTGCCTCGATTTTGCGGAATACCGTTGTGGTCGCAACTGGGGCCTGGATTCTGGTGAAACTGGAACCCGTCCTGGCATTATCCCCCCTGGCATTGAACTTCTGCATCTTTATTGGTGGTGTGACGGCTGTTGGTGGTGCGATGATTGCGATCGCCCAGGTTGATGTCAAACGGGCCCTGTCCTACCTGGTTAGCGCCTACATGGGAGTGGTCTTCATCGCTGTCGGTGTGGGTGAGACGAAAGCAGCATTGCTCCTGGTGTTGACCCATGCGGTGGGGATGGCACTCATGATGATGGCGATCGGTGGCATCATCTGGAACTGTATTACTCAGGATTTGCGCCAATACGGTGGTTTGTGGGCACGTCGCCCGATGTCGGGGTTATCCTTCCTGGTGGGTGCGGCCACGCTGGTTGCTCTACCACCCTTTGGGAGCTTCTGGGCAATGCTGGAACTGGCTAACGGCATCTGGTCCACTCACCCCTGGTTGATTGCTCTGTTGTTGGTTGTCAACACTTTGACCGCATTTGGTCTGGTACGGGTGTTTTCTCTAATCTGGGGCAATAAGCCAAAACCCATGACGGCACGGGCACCGGAGGTGTTCTGGCCCATGACCCTACCCATGATGGTCTTGATGGGCTTTGCCCTGCACCTGCCGCTGATTATGCAGTCATTTGGTTTGCTGCCGGACTGGGCGGAAATTAATAAGAATGTGGCGTTGCTACTGTTCTGGTCGAGTGTGTTTGGTGGCAGTTTAGGTGGCGTCGTTTACCTGAATCC
>CAZGDE010000125.1:0-16630 GCA_964524315.1 uncultured bacterium | reverse complement strand
GTAGTGCATCTATATATTTGTGCGATCGCCCTCATCCTATGATTCATTCCCCGACATCGCCATTCAGGAAACCGGTACCGATAGCACTTGCTTGGGTGAGGGCGAAGGGTTGATGGGTGCCGCCAAGGCAGTTTCCAGATCAGCCTTACCCAGACGTTTCTCCAGAATGTTCATGACTTCCCGCCCGAAATCGTTGGGATTTTGCCGCCACGCCTCAAGGCATACCTCCCCAAAGAACGAACCCAATGGTTCCGGGTTCCAGAGTAACTTGCGAGCAGTCCAGGGCATAATGCTCATCGGGTCATAACCCGGTTTGAGGATATTTTGCTGGAAGGCATATTCCTCTAAATGGGTATGGGGCTGTAACCCAATGAAAAAGATCGCCGGTTCGACTTTCTCCCGACCAAAAATCTTTTCGAGTTCCCGGTGGTAGGCGATCGTTTGACGAATTGTTTCAAACGTCTCATCTATCACGTTGAAGGAGTAATTGACGGAGACCACGTCATTGAAACCTGCCGCTTTGAGATCGCGACAGTTTTCCAGTACCGTTCGCAGGTTGTACCCCATCCGCATTTTGCGGACAAGGGCCTGGGAACCGCTGGTAATGCCAATCTCAAAGTAATTCATCCCCGTTTGTGCCATCAGGTCGCAGATCTCAGGGGTGAGGTTATCTGCCCGGATATAGGCGGCCCAATGGATATCGGTCATGCCAGAATCGACGATTTTCTGGAGCAGCTCGACCACATCATCCATGTACTTGCGGGCGGGGATAAATTGGGCATCGGTAAACCAGAAATTGCGAATGCCGCGATCGTACAACTGGCGCATTTCTGCCACTACTTCATCGGCTGGATTAACCCGCACCTGTTTCCCTTCGATCACTGTATATACGCAGTAGCAGCAGTTATGGGGACAGCCCCGTTTGGTCTGCACACCCACGTAAAAGTCTTCGGCCTGCAGATAGTATTCAAATTCAGGCCAGATGGACTCGATATAGTTGTAGTTGCAGGCGGTTTTTTCGATAGGACTGGGGGCTTCGTGGATGAGGCGATCGCGTGGTTTTGTTTCACCCACGACGTAGCACCGTTCATCCTGGAAATCCTGCTGCCGCAGTAATTTTTCCAGCAATACCTCGCCTTCACCCACAGAGACAATGCTACCTTTGGGCAAACTGCGGCCCAACTGCTCATAGAACACACTCACCGCACCACCACCCACTACCAGGCGGGCAGAAGGTTGGTAACGACGGGCACGGCGTAAGCCCCGTTTGATCAAGTTCAGGTTGCGCCAAAGTTCAGTGTAGTAGGCGATCGTCACGCGTAGCCCACCCATTGCCCCACGTAAGCGAATGAAGGGATTGCGAGCATAGTAAAACTCGAAGGCATGCTGCAAGGGGTTGCCACCCCGACCGCCCACTGGCGCATAGATTTGAATATCTCGCCAGGAAAAAACGAGCAACGTTGGCTTAAATTCATCAATGCAGGTATCCAACGCAGTCGCAAAGTCCAATGGGGGCACGGTACCCAGGTCAAAGATCCGTTGCTCTACCCCTGGAAACACCTTATGCACATGGTCTGCCAGGTACACAACCCCAATCGGAAAAATTGGGTTGCACGGGAGGCGTACATAGAGAATCCGGCTATCCACTGATCCCAATACCCCCAAAAAATCTGAAAACAAGATTCATATAACTTTACGATACCACTGTCTCCAGGTTGCTGGTTGTAATTCTTTGTATCGCTTTGTGATTCCATGTAAGCGAATATATGCTGTCAGATATTGTTCTTAGTCATTCGGTTGGTAATCGGATTTACAGCTAGTGGGATCAGCAGAATGTTAGCGTGTATCCATCTCGTAATCGTTCTTCGGTGTAGGCTCCTCCTATGGCTCAACTCTTTGACCCCCTCCCGTCAGACAGTGTTAACAAGAAGATCATTTGCTGCTACGTCAACGCCACCAGTCGGATTCAAATTGTCAGAATTACAAATATTTCTAGTTGGTATTTTGAACGGGTTGTTTTTCCGGGGCAACGTTTGGTGTTTGAAGCCGTGCCCGATGCGATGCTCGAAATTCATACAGGGATGATGGCAAGTGCCATTCTTTCCGATACTATTCCCTGTTCACGATTAAGGGTTCATGATGAGGTGCTGTCTCCCTTTGACATGGACGAACAGCAAATCCTGGAAACCCGGAATGAAGGGATTGGTACGGGTGGTGTCAAACACATTGCGCCGGTGGTAACACCGCTTTAGTGAGACTGGTCGCTGGCCTTAGCGAGATGGCCATGCGGCTTGAGTTCTCAAAGTGTCAAACCTGGTTTTGTGACTGATTGAGTGGTTGCTGATTAAGTGGTTACTAATTTAATAAGCTCGCCGACAAATTCGACAAATTAAAAGATCGCTTTCAGATTAAAACGTTTAGTTCTTTGTGTTGCTGCTCAGTTCCTGGTAAAGGCGGGTTTAGGCGAGAAAGTATGGAAAAACAACAGAAATCAGGCTAACACCCGCCTTTCTCAGCAAAAGAGACGCCAGCGCGTTGGCTATTATTCCCAGGCATCAAGCTCGGAAGTCCAGTATTCTACCAGGGTGGAAATCTGCGATCGCCGCGCTTCGAAGGTGGCTGCAATCCAAATAAATCCCAACCCCACAACGCCAATGACCAACCAGAGCAGGATGGGATAGTCGTTGACGAATAGCCAGATCTGGCGCAGAAGTTGGATGATGAACGTAATTGTCCCGACATAAAGAAAGGCGCGGATTCGTAACAGAATCCCGGCCAGTACGAAGCCCAGGGCAATGACGATGCTCAGTAGCCCAACGAGAACCGGGAGTACGCCTGTGATACCGATTTCTGACTGGTACAAACCCGTCAGGCAGATCAGCCCCGTAGCCAGACTGCGGAGGAGATGGCGTTTGTCCCTTTCGGTGGGTGATCGCAAGCCTGGATCAATCTGGGCCACGTAAAGTGTTGACAGACCGATTACTACCGCATACCAGAGTGGTTGGTTGAGTCCATAGGTATTGAACAAGCGAAAAATTGCCCAATCTGCCAACAAAATGCTGATGTAACTGAGCCTGACCTGATGTTCCGCCTTTGCTAACCAGGCATAGAAAGCAGCCACGATCAGCAATGCTTGCAGCGAGATGCCCCATCCAGTCAGCATGACCGCCACACCGGGTAGGATGGCGGCTGTCGTTCGCCAGGGATGTTGCTCCCAACCCCAGCGTTGCCAGGGAAGCCAGTAGAGGAAACAGGCTAGCACAGCGGCGATCGCGCCGGCCCAGTCTACCAGAACGGAATTGGGTAGCAGCAGGTATAGCCCATAGGCGAGGGTCAGCAGGGACAAAACCGTTCCGGCATAGGTCCAGAGCGTTAAACGGGATGGATCATTGTTACCGACCAGGTAGCGATTCCCCATTGCCAGGGCATAGAGAGAATGGAGGGTGCCGATGCCTATCCACAGCCAGTCTCCCGTTGCACTAAGCGGATTGAGGATTGCCCCCAGGAGGAAGACGATACCCAATCCCCAGTGCAAATGGGCCACCAGGCGTAGTTCTGGTCGGGTCAGGTGCAGGTAGCCTGCTAGCCAGGGGGAAAGCAACTGGAGGGCGATCGCCAACCCGGCTGCCAGGGCTGCTAATAAAACGATGCCGTCACCCGTACTGCCTCCCTTTGCCTGGGCCAGTTGGTACAGGAGCAATTCATACGCACCTAACGATAAGCCCAGTAGCGAGAGAAAGGTCAATGGTTTCAAAGCTGCTTGCCGTCGCCCGACCCCGATGCCAACCAGTCCTGCCGCCAGGGTATAAAATCCTGTTGTTGCAGTAAACGTACCATGGGCGAGGAACAGCCCGAAAGCAGCATAGAGAAGGGGGATGAGGTGCCAACTCAGGGGAAAACGTGGCGACAGGGAGCTAGACTCATCCGGTTGATCTGGTTCGCGATTGGCTGGAAGTTGTCTTGCGGGGGAGACAGTCCACCAGTCGCCTAACAACTGGGTACTGAGGCCCAATCCCAGGTTGGCGATCGCAACTGCCTCAATAGTCGGGTTGGTTAGGGATAGGATGCCGACGGTCAGAAGCTCCAGATTCCATGCCACCAGATAGGTAATGCCTACCAGCGGTGATTGCCAGGCCCGATAGAGTAGCCCACCCATCACGATCGCGATCGCGACCACATACTGCTGATTGGCTTGCCCCCATTGACTATACGCAAACAATAGGGTGAGGCTGAGTAGACAGAGAAACAGGAACGTGAGGGCGATCGCCCAGCCATCGGTGGCTTTCTTATAGAGAATTGCCAGGTCGGTGCGCCGTTGGGTCAATACCCCCCGCAACAGCCAGAGAGTGAAGATGGCGATCGCCAGCAGATTAAGCGTCCATTCATAGGTCAGATTTTCCCGGTATGTCTCCCAAACGGCCATACCCGCAAATGACAGACCAAACCAGACGGTTAACACTGCTGCCAATAAATGGCGCAACCGTGGGGTGTTCAACAGCATTAGCACTGTGCCGATGCCTAAGCCCGTTAACCTGCTGGCACTAGACTCAATCAGTAAAACCTGAGCCATGAACAGCGTCACCACACTCAACCAGCCAGCCAGCTGCCAGAGGGGCGATCGCTGTCGATATGCCAGCCCCGTCAGACTCAGGGGAACTACCAGCCAGATTATATTCCAGCGGTAAGCTTCATCCTGCCAGGGGGAATTCTGCAGCAAGATGTAGCTGATCAGCGCCAGCACTAGACCGTAGTACCAGGCACTTCGTTGCCAGATAGAACGAGGGGAGCGGGGGGACTCTGGGGCTGAGGCGGCGGGTAGGGTAGGGACAGTACTGAAAACCCATTCGCTCACCGTACCCACTAGAAGCATAGTTGCCCAACTGGTCAGGCTCAGGTTCGGAAGAAACTGATCAATACCAGCTGCGATTGCCGCCAGACCCGTACCGTGGGTCAAATAAATGAGTGGTGCGATCGCCTGCCGTCGCTGGGAGATGAACACAATCAACGTCAGCGTAGACAGAACCAGATTTACCCACCGAAGCAGGGGATTACCCAGACTGATGGCTGTCAGGACGATGCCCAGACCGAGTGATAGTAATTCAGCCTGTCTTGCCAGAACCGGACGTTGCCAATGGCGTAACCGCAATGCCAATACTAACGTCAACAAGAGATAGGGGAAAAACCATACACTCAAGAGGGCGATGGGCATGGTACGGGTGCCAGCCATCCGTGTACCCGCCGCAATGATACTTTCCTGCCAGATAGGGGGAAGGACTCGCCAGCACAACCAGCAGGCTTGCAACCCCACTAGAAAACCGGCTGTTAAATAATCAACCTGGCCCGATCGCCAGAGGTAATCAGCTAATAACCAGAGTGCTAACCCGCTAATGGCGATCGCCTGCCAGGGTGGCACCACCATTACGGCCATCAGCCAACCGAGGAGCAGCAAACCCACGCCGACCTGTGTCCAGAGACGGCGCGTGGCATCACGCCGTGCCAGCCAACAGAGTAACCAACCACAGATCCCGGCGGCCAAACCCAGACGGGTGACGGGAACCTGGGCGACAAAAATGGCTCTGGCAAGGAGTAACAACGTCCCAAAGGCAACGGCAATCAACCCGACCGTGACGCTGGTTGGTGATGTCGAGGGCTGATCGTGGGAGGGCATTGCCGCTTCCGTTCCTGTGTTCGCCTCCTGGCTGTCGTGCACCACTTCCCGGCGTTGCCAATCCTGGTAGGCGAGGGATAATGCTGCCCCGACCGTGCCAACGTAGGTAGCAACGAGGGGAAATCCGGCCCACTGCCACCCCCAATGCAACCAGCTCAGAGCGATCGCTGTGGTCACGGTGAGGAGTGTATCCTGCTGACGGGGCGGGGCTGGTTTGAGGAGGGCAATCGTGATACTGGTTAACAGGATCGCGGCGATCGCGGCAATGCTGATGCCCGTTGTCGTTTGCCACAGCCGAAAACTGTCCATCATCCAGAAGTTGACTGGAATAATCAACAGCGTCGCGATTTGCAACATCCGACTGGTCAAACGCAGGTTGGCCCGTTTGCCCAGCACGACACAGGCAACCCAAAATGCCAGGGTATAACCCAGCAAAATGGCATACTGCCCGACTGGAGAAAAGTTACGCCATTGGGTGGCTGCCAGCACGCCCGATGACACCACCACCATGAACACACCCAGAAATAGCAACCAGACGACACTCAGTTCGGCCATGAAGGACTGGGTCATCTGGGCCAGCCAGCCAACTGGACGGTTTGCCACGGGTGGGGTTTCTGCCTGTAGAGGCACGAATTCGGGTGTGACAAAGTCGGTTGTGGCTGGCGCTTCCATCGCTGGAACGATGGTTACAGGAGCGGTAGCGGGTAAATGGCAGGAGAGTTGCTCCTGGCAAATTCGGAGTACCGTTGCATTGTCCAATAGCCCTAATTCCAACCATACATCTAACCCCTCTAACAACGCCGGATTGGATGTTTTGACAACGAGTTCCAGAATGAACTGGCGATCGGGAGGGGAGGTCATGCAGGATTCATGGGTGAACGGCTGATAAACGATTGTTCAATGCGGCCCGTGCTTGTTCACGGTCATCGAAATGAATCTTTTCAGTTCCCAAAATTTGATAGTCTTCGTGTCCCTTACCCGCAAGCAGCACACCATCACCTGGTCTTGCCTGCAAAATCGCGGTGCGAATTGCTTCTGCCCGATCAACCAGCACCATTGGTTGCACATTATCAGGAATGCCTGCCAGGATGTCCTCTAAAATGCGCTGGGGTTCTTCCGTGCGAGGGTTATCGGAGGTGACATAAACAACATCCGCCAACCGCGCTGCAATACCACCCATTTGGGGACGTTTGGTACGATCACGATCGCCACCACAGCCAAAGACACAGATCATTTTGCCAGGGATAAACGGACGAGCTGCTTTCAGCAAATTCTCGAGACTGTCTGGGGTATGGGCATAGTCCACGATGACACTAATATCCTGCTGGGGTGAAATGTTGACCTGTTCCATTCGTCCTGGTACACCTGTGAACTGAGGCAACGCCGCGATGATACCATCCAGGTTTAGACCGAGATGGAGTGTTGCACCGACCGCAGCCAGCAGATTTGCCAGATTGAACTGACCGACGAGGGGTGATCGGAACTCCCTGGCACCCTGTGGTGTGTGCAATATGCCACTCACACTATCTGCCCCATAGGAGAGGTCACTTGTCCACAGATCGGCCGTTGCATCGTGGGTACTGTAACTCCAGACCCGTTCCCGCTCCAATTGGTGAATGAGTTTTTTCCCATAGGGGTCATCCAGATTAATGACCGCCCGTCCTTGAAGATAGTTAGGGCTAAAAAGTAAGGCCTTGGCCGCGAAATAATCATCCATGTCCCGGTGAAAGTCCAGATGATCCTGAGTCAGGTTGGTGAACACGGCCACTTCAAAGGGACACTCCATCACCCGTCCCTGTGCCAGTGCATGGGAACTGACTTCCATCACTCCGTATGCGCAACCCGCTGCCTTTGCTTCTGCCAGTTGGCGCTGCAATTCTACTGCAAAGGGGGTTGTATGGGCGGCTGTTTGCTGATGATTGCGCCAGCGAGTATAGAGGGTGCCAAACAGGGCGGTTGGTTTCTGAAACTGATTGAATAAAAATTCAATCAGGTGGGTGGTTGTGGTTTTGCCATTGGTGCCGGTTACCCCAACTAACCGCATCTGTCGAGCGGGATAACCATAAAACGCTGCCGCTAACCGGGCACAGGCTTGGGGCATATCTGTCGCTGCAATCAGGCAGGGCTGATCACCCATTGCTGCGCCATTGGTTGTTGCCTTGGTCACTACCTGGGGAGATACCACGGCAGCGATCGCCCCGGCAGCGATCGCACTTGCCCAGAAATCGCCTCCATCTACCCGTGTTCCCGGCATCCCAATAAATACATCACCAGGCTGGCAAGCATGGGAGTTGGTTGTCAATCCGGTCACATCTGCTGTTAATGCCGGATGGTCAGGGGTTGAGATAATGCCATCCACAGTAGCCAGTAACTCTTGCAACTTCATGTCAGCAAATCCTCACAAACATACGTCCTATTGTCTGGGGTGATCACCCAACGGTGCTAGTTATTCTCTGCGATCGCCCGGTAGATATTTCTGTAACATCTGCTCCAACTGTTGTACACTTGCACGGGGAGAAGGGCGTGGCAGGGATACAAGCGTATCACCCTCTGCGACAGAATTCGGTGCTGCGGGTTGGACTAGAAACAGAATAGGAATTTCGTATTGGTAAGCTTGAAACCAGTCCTCACGTGTCGTGATATCTCGCACTTCCAATTCCAGTGCCAAACGCTGAATTTGCTCCAACTTCTCCTGTAAACCTTCACAGAGATGGCATCCTGGTTTACTGTAAAGAATCAATTTCATTACTGCCCCCTGGGTTTGCTCAAACCTAACTTAACCCGCTTCTGCGATTGTCATGCTAGTTTCTCAAGACACCGATGTCAGATTTGCCAGATCTTGATTTTTCTTTGCTTTGATCAGTTACCTAGTTGGGTATCGTAGAAATTGCAGAGAAATTCAGGCAAGTTACCAGGCAGTAATGACCCAATCGCCCCGATCTATTGAGCCGCTGATCCAGCCCGCCACGCTAGATCTAAAAAAACTGAACCGCAAGTTTGAAAACTCCCATCCCAAAGATATTCTGACCTGGTGTACAGTCAATGTGCCGCATGGGTTAGTACAGGTCAGTGCCTTCAATGTCGATGATATGCTGATCACCGATTTGCTCTATCGGGATCTACAACCAGCAAAACCAGTACCCGTTCTTTTTCTGGATACCCTACACCACTTTGCCGACACGCTGGAACTGGTTGACCAGGCCCATCAGCTTTATCATCTCAACCTGAAGGTTTATCGAAGTCTGAATGTGAATAGTCGGTCTGCCTTTGCAGCCAAGTACGGTGAGTCTCTCTGGGAAAAAGATATTACTCGGTTCTCCCAACTCACAAAGATAGAGCCATTGCAACGGGGTTTAACAGAGCTAAAAACGATCGCCTGGATTACGGGTCGTCGCCGTGACCAGTCAAACACGCGGTCGGATATGCCTATTTTTGAGTTAGATGGGCAGAAGCGGTTAAAGGTCAATCCGCTGGCAAATTGGACACGCAAAGAAACCTGGGCCTATGTGTTTGAACATGATGTGATCTATAACCCGCTCCATGACAAGGGCTATCCCAGCATTGGCGATGAACCAATTACCAGCCCCATTGGTGAAGGCGAAGATGAACGAGCCGGTCGCTGGCGGGGGATGGATGACAAGACCGAGTGCGGCATTCATTTTTAGGGTATGTTCGCGGGTAGAAGCCAGAACTCGCTGGTGTGATTGATAGGGCGGGGGGTGGGGCGATCGCCGTCTCACTCCCTATCGGCCTTGATGGTTGCTAATCGCGTGTCACTAGAGTCCAACCCGCCGCATTACCCAACGATTGCACGTTTGGCAATGCCAGTTGATCTAATAATGGCTGCTCAATCAGGAGATAGGGCGGCGAAGCAGTTTGCCAATAGGTGGGGATGGTTGGGGGAGCGATCGGTGTGACCCGGCGATCGCTATAAAAATTGAGCGATGGGCGAGAGTAGGCAAACGATGTGACGATGGCACTACCCGGAGGAGTATGCTGCTGGATCAGCGCGGCAACAGGTTTGACGGGATAAGCTTCATTCAATTCCCAGATCCAGTAGCGCGAGGAAACTAGCAATAGGAGTGATAAACAGGTACCCCAGAAGAGAACCAGGATGAACTGGGAATCATGGTGGGCAACCAAAATGGCGGTGATGGTAAAGGTACAGGCAGCCGTCATCAGGATGAGTTGCAAGTAAGGTTGTGGTTGACCGCCAAGGGGGCTGAAATAGAAACTACCCAGCCAACCGGCGATCGCCACTAAGGCAAACAAAACCGTCCAACTGATGGGGTAATGACGTTTTTCCAGGTGGCGAATACCCACAACGTCAGAAAAGTTCCAGATATCTGCAAGTTGGACACCAGCAACCAGTGCCAGGGCTGGATAGACTGGCAACACATACCAGGGTAGCTTTGTCCCCATGACAGAGATGACCAACAAGTAACCAATGACCCAAACGAGAACCAGTTTGGCCCAACCGAGGTTCCGATGTTCCCAGGTCAGGCGAAAGCCCCAGGGCAGAAATAACAGCCAGGGAAGACTGTACTTCAAAATCTCCAGCAGGTAGTACCAGGGAGGCCCCCCATTGGATTCCACCGCCGACCAGATCCGGTTGACCGATTGGCTTTGAAAATTGACCGTAATGAATGTTTGGCCATAGTGCATTAGCTGGGCCCAGTACCAGCCGATAGCCGGCAGACATCCCACAGCTACTCCCGCCCAAACGTAACCGGAAGTCAACAGGCGGGGGGTATCCAGCGTGATGAAGACGAGGGCGATCGCCCCCAGCAACAGAGCTACAATCCCTTTCGTCAGACAGAGTAAGCTAAAGGCTATCCCCACGCCTAGCCCCCACCGCAGGTCGCGCCGTGTGCGGAGTAAACACAACAGCAACAGCAGAAAAAAGCACAGTACGGCACCATCTAACATCGCTAAGCGGCCATGTCTGACCACGGGCAGGAAGGTGAGATAGACCAGGGCCGCCAGCACTGCGGGCGTTTTATGGAAAAATAGTTCCCGACCAATGCCGTATAACATGGGCACTGAGAGGGCGGTGAGCATGGCTCCGGGCAGTCGTGCTGTCCACTCATTGACCCCACCAATGCGGTAGAACAGGGCAATCAGCCAGTGTATTAAGGGGGGTTTGCTGAAGTAAGGGTCTCCCTGAATAGTTGGATAGAGCCAGGTCAGTGATCCTGCTGGTGCTTGCCAGATCTCACGCGCCACCTGGGCGACCGTTCCCTCATCCCAATCCCGTAATGGCAGGTTGCCCAACCGAATGCTAAACAACGCGATCGCTGCCACCAGGAGGACGCTGACCCAGAACGAATCTGTCCACTTTTGGGGAGTAAAAGCGGCTTCGCTGAAATTCTCCCAACCCGAAGTTCTACGAATCATCAAGCAAGATTTTAGGTGACGAATTTTAGATCTTAGATGGAGGTAGCAATGGTTGTCTGCTTGACTACCGACCTGACCACCTACACCAGTATCCCAAACCCTTTATTTCTCTGCCATGCCTATTTCCTCCTGGCTCTCCCTGTTGCGTCAACAACCTGTGATCGCCGTCATTCGGTCTCCCGAAATGTACCTCGGCCAACAGATGGCAATGGCAGTGGCCCAGGGGGGAATGCAATTGATCGAGGTTACCTGGAATAGCGATCGCCCAGCCGAACTGATCAGTTGGTTACGAACGACGCTTCCCGCCTGCCAGATTGGGGCTGGAACCTTGCTGAATCAGGCCCAGGTCAAGGCGGCGATCGCCGCTGGGGCCCAATTTCTGTTCACGCCCCATGTCGCCCCCGATTTGATTGACCTTGCTGTGGCGCAAGACGTTCCCATCGTGGCCGGTGCCCTTTCCCCCACGGAGATTGTCCAGGCCTGGCAAGCCGGGGCAACCTGTGTCAAGGTTTTTCCGGTGCAGGCAATGGGTGGCACAGAGTATATCAAGAGTTTACAAGGCCCATTGGGGCACATCCCCCTCATTCCAACGGGAGGGGTGATGGTTGGCAATGCGATCGAGTTCCTGCAGGCAGGGGCGATTGCTGTGGGCATTGCGGGTAACTTGTTTCCGCCAGGGGCGATTGAACAACGGCAGTGGGAGAAAATTACCCACCAGGCAAGGACTCTCATTCATTCCCTGACAGCCCTTGCCCCTGTCCGTTAAGAATTTACCTCAACCATTCACCAAAGGACTAATTGCGCGGCCCGCGTAAAAAATTGCCGCGAGATGCCAGTAGTGACCAGCAGCGTTGTCAACAGGGTGGCAAATGCCAGCATGAACATAATCAACATTTGATAGGCGGCGGCGTCTAAGGGATTAACCCCACTCAACATTTGACCCGTCATGATGCCGGGTAAGGTCACAACCCCAACCACCATCATGGTGTTAATGGTGGGAATCAATCCGGCCCGAATGGCATCTTGCCGATAGGTGGCGATCGCTTGCTGGGGAGTCGCCCCCAAACTAAGCTGGGTTTCGATCTCTAACCGGCTGCTGTTTAGCGTACTGACTAACCGTTCCCCGGCCAGGGCGGCTCCATTCATGGCATTTCCCAGGACGATGCCAGCCAGGGGAATGAGATATTGGGGCTCGTACCAGACTGCCGGCCGAATGATTAGCAGATTCGTGTAAACCAGTGTCAGCATGGTACTGATTAGAATGGAACCACCCACTAAGGGCAACATATGGGGAATTTTCTGACTAATGCGATTACGGGCAACGATGGTGGCGATCACGAGCATGACCGCCACTACGCCCAGGACTAACCAGGGTTGGCGCAGGGCAAAAACCGCCGCCAGAATGTAGCCAACCACCAGCAGTTGGCTAATGGTGCGTCCGGTTGCCACGGTCAACGTCCAGGTCAACCCCAACCGTTGCCATGCTGAAAGGGCAATGGCGATCGCCATCAAACCCAGTGCCCAAACTAATTGCAGAGGAGAGTCCATCGGATTACGTGAATCGCAACTAATGAGATGATTCCATTTCGGTGCAAAATTTGATTCTATTAATTGAATGCAACGTGTGGTTTAACCTGAGTGAATAAAATTCCCCCGTTTGATCTAACCGAACAATATAAGACGATTGGCAACGATATCAATGCTGCCGTGCTGGAAGTGCTTGCTTCCGGTAATTACATTGGTGGTGCCAGGGTCGAAAGTTTTGAACAGCAGTTTGCCCAATATGTTGGGACGACGGATTGTATTGCCTGCAATTCTGGTACAGATGCGTTGTATCTGGCACTACGGGCGTTGAACATAGGGCCGGGTGACGAGGTGATCACGACACCCTTTACATTTGTGGCAACGGCTGAGGTGATCAGTGCGGTGGGTGCGACACCGGTTTTTGTCGATATTGATGCCCAGACCTTTAACCTGGATTTGGCCCAGGTGGAAGCTGTTATTACCGATCGCACACGGGCAGTCATCCCGGTGCATTTATTTGGTCATCCGGTGGATATGACGCGGTTAACGGCGATCGCCCAGGCACACCAACTTGTCATTGTCGAGGACTGTGCCCAGGCAACGGGCACCGCTTGGGACGGGCAGAAGGTTGGCAGCATTGGGAAAATTGGCTGTTTTAGCTTTTACCCAACGAAAAATCTAGGTGCCTGTGGGGATGGTGGTGCCATTACGACGAATGATCCGACGATCACGGCCCGACTGCGTTGCCTCCGGGATCATGGTCGCCGGGGGGGCTACTACTACGAAGAATTAGGTGTCAATAGTCGCCTCGATGCCGTTCAGGCAGCCATCTTGCAAATTAAGCTCCGTTATCTGGACACCTGGAACCAGCAACGCACAATTGCGGCCCAGCGATATCATGAGCTACTGTCGCCATTGCCCGGTATCACCTTACCCCAGGCTCCAACCGGGGGGCAGAGTGTGTGGAATCAATATACGATTCGGGTGATTGACCAGGCGCAGATGGGCAACACGACTGCACCCCGGCGCGATACCGTCCGGGCACGTTTGCAGGAAAAAGGTGTCATTTCGATGGTTTACTACCCGTTGCCCCTGCACTTACAACCCGCGTATCAGCAGTTGGGTTACCAGGCGGGTCAATTACCCGTAGCAGAGCAGGCAGCACGGGAGGTATTGTCATTACCGATGTTCCCAGAATTGTCTGAGGAGCAACAAAACCAGGTTGTGTATGCCTTAAAAGATTGCCTGACACAATAAGGCATGCCAGAGTGCCCAGTAATACGAAAGCTAATTTGCGATCGCGATAAATTGAAGATTGCTGGTTTCAGTATGAATCCATCTGGCAAGGCTATTTGTGCGCCTGATGTCCAGGAAAGGCTCATAGCAGTGCTGCTCGCCGGTGGATGTTGGCTACGATTTGTTGGTCTTTTCCCTGCAAGTAAATCCGTTGTGGCTGGCAGGTTTTAAGGGCGGGCTCTATTGGCCAATCAGCGGGGGCCGGGATACGAGATATTCTCTGCAAACCCCTTAATTTCTGCCTGTTTCAGTGGTTGCGTATAGGGGAATTCTGAAAGTGCAAGCAGTGAATTCGCTCAATTAGTTTCGACCAGATTAAAAATAAATACTCTTAATAGACGAGACGAATTCTTTGTAGTTTTCTATACTATTATTATAAAAAGATAACAATCCGTATTTTCCGTATTTGGAAGATATTTCTTAGTTTCGGCTTTGTCGCTTGAGGGTTGCTGAACCGTCCTACTGCTGGCAGAATTGCCGCCTGACTACGTAGTTTGATACGTAACAGTTTGAAACGTTGCAGCATTGCCCTCAATGCCTTCGCACTTCGGCGTTGCTGAAACCGGGACAGCTTGAAAGATTGTTTCAAGTATCCAGTGTTTTCATGCCCTGATTCAGCAACACCCGCACTTTCTAGCATGAGAGGTAAAGTTCGGCGTGGGTCAGCATCCCCTCAATCAGTTAAAACGCTACGATGCCATTGCGATCGCTCGACACTATGGGTATCGTCCCTGGTTAGCTATCTGGCGTACTCTCCAAATTTCCCTTTCATTTCTGGGCTTCTTCCTTGGTTTGAAGCTGGATGAATTGGGCCAACGGGCAGAACGCAACCGCTATAAACGTGCCGAGCAACTACGCCAAACATTGACCAAACTTGGCCCCACGTTTATCAAGGTTGGGCAGGCTCTCTCGACGCGTCCCGATCTGGTGCGGAAAGATTTCCTGGATGAGTTGGTCAAGCTGCAGGATCAACTGCCGCCCTTCTCAACGGAGCTAGCCTTTGAAATTATTGAGTCCCAGTTGGAGCGGCCCATTGAGGATATCTACAGCCAGATATCGCCATTACCCGTAGCTGCTGCCAGTCTGGGGCAGGTCTACCAGGCCCGTCTCTATACAGGCGAAGAAGTGGCGGTTAAGGTGCAGCGCCCCAACCTGAAGCCCACCATCACACTCGACCTATACCTGATGCGCTGGGCGGCAGGCTGGTTGTCTCCCTGGTTGCCCTTGAACCTGGGGCACGATCTCACCCTGATTGTGGATGAGTTTGGCACCAAACTGTTTGAAGAAATCGACTATCTGAACGAGGCTCGTAACGCGGAAAAGTTTGCCACTAATTTCCGCAATGATCCAACAGTCAAAGTCCCTTCGATTTACTGGCGGTACAGTAGTCAACGTGTGTTGACCCTGGAATGGATCCACGGCTACAAGCTAACGGATGTTCCTGCTATCAATGCTGCTGGGCTAAATCTGGATGCGCTGATCGAAATCGGTGTTACCTCTGGCCTGCGGCAACTGCTGGAATACGGCTTTTTCCATGCGGATCCCCATCCGGGTAACCTCTTTGCTATGGCACCCCATTGTGATGTGAATGGCAGTAAGGGCGCAGCCGAGCAGGTACAGGCCCAGATGGCCTACATCGACTTTGGCATGATGGATCAGTTGGAAGAGACTGCTAAAGAAACTTTGGTAGATGCGGTTGTCCATCTGATTAACAAAGACTACAACGAGTTAGCTGCAGACTTTGTCAAACTTGGTTTTCTGACACCCGAAACCGATATTCGCCCGATTGTGCCTGCGCTAGAAACAGTGTTGGGTGATGTGATGGGGCAAAACGTCCGCGACTTTAACTTCAAGACCATCACCGATCGCTTCTCGGAGTTGATGTATGAATATCCCTTCCGCTTACCGGCGAAGTTTGCCCTGATTATTCGTTCGTTGGTAACTCAGGAAGGTCTGGCGCTGACACTGAATCCTGACTTTCGGATTGTGGACGTTGCCTATCCCTACGTCGCGAAACGATTGCTAACAGGTGAATCGCCCGCATTGCGACGGCGTCTGATCGAAATCCTCTTTAAGGATGGCAAGTTCCGCTGGGATCGGTTGGAAAACCTGATCGCGATCGCCCGTACTGACCGGAAGTTTGACTTGCTGCCTACGGCCCAACTGGGCCTGCAATTTCTCCTCTCGGATGAGGGCCAATATCTGCGGCGGCAATTGCTGGTTGCTCTGACCGAAGATGATCGCCTGCATACCGAGGAGGTGCAGCGGCTATGGAACCTGATCAAGGAAGACTTGCAACCGGGGCGGTTGTTCAGTGCGGCGATCGGTGCCCTAGCAGAATTTTCTAGTGTGGGTACGTCGGCATTTATCCCTTCTGCCTTAACATTTATTAATAAGAAAGAGTCGCTCTGAGGCGGTAAAGGGTTGACGGTGAAAAGACTACCTGACCCTCATTCCCCCTGGCGGCCCATCAAAATTGTTGCGTTGAGGCTTGTCTGTGTATAACTTTCCCGACCCACCCTATTTTTTATTAGTTGCGGGCTTATTCATTAGTGTTGCTTCGGGTGCTGCATTTGAAGCGGTGCTTAAACAATCTGTCCAGGCATGGTTTAAGAGCAAATCAACTACGGCACTTGCCAGTTTACAGGGGATGGAACTATTTCTCCCCTTTCTGGGGATGGCATTGGGTGTTTGCTTATTTCTATCGTCAGGGGTGGAAATTTTTGGGTTTCCCACCAAGCTGGC
>CAZGDE010000124.1:0-16669 GCA_964524315.1 uncultured bacterium | reverse complement strand
TGATGCGTTAGTGCAGGCCTTAGTTGATGCTTTTACCCCAACCCGCAAGTAGGGTGGTTGTAAATTCGTAGCTTGCACCGAAAGAGACAGGTATCGCCGTGTCCCTGCCAACTGGCAAACACGCTTCCTGTTACTGTTCCTCCTTATACTCCATTAACGATGCTGAAACTCTATGGCGGCGCTCGTAGCCGCGCTTCAATTGTTCGCTGGTACTTAGAAGAACTGGGAGTTCCCTATGAGTTTGTCTTACTGGATATGGCAACCGGGGAACATCTTCAGCCACCCTATATAGATATCAATCCAATTGGTAAAGTACCTGCCATTGTGGATGGCGATCTAAAACTCTGGGAATCTGGAGCGATCTTGCTCTACCTGGCCGAGAAGTATGGTAACCCTGCACCTTCGCTGACTGAGCGATCGCTCATGAACCAGTGGATTTTATACGCCAACGCAACCATGGGGCCAGGCATTTTTGTGGAAACCAGTCGGGAAAAAGAACTGCCCCGTCATATGACGATGCTGAACCAGTTATTTGAACGGCAACCTTATGTAATGGGAACGGAGTTTGGTGTTGCCGATGTGGCAGTGGGCTCACTCCTGGCATACATCCCCATGATGTTACCGGTTGATTTGAGTGGTTATCCTACCGTGATGAGCTACATCAAGCGTATATCAGAGCGTCCAGCATTTCAGAAGACGATCGCCAACCGGGGTTAGTCGCCCAAAATATTAACTTGTGTAAAGGTCTGCTCATCAATCCTGATTTCCTCTTCCTTTGCGTCCCCTTGTATCGCTACACTACTGAGTGATAACCAGAGACAGCCATAATTATGAGTGTAGTTAGCCAAGTTATTCTTCAAGCCGACGACGAACTACGTTATCCCACATCTGGTGAACTCCGTGGCTTGCAGACCTTTTTTCAAACGGGTGAACAGCGGACTCGTATCGCCGCTGTGCTATCCGAGAATGAGAGAAAAATTGTTCAAGAAGCGAGTAAAGAACTGTGGAAAAAGCGCCCTGATTTTATTTCACCCGGCGGCAATGCCTATGGTGATAAGCAACGGGCGCTCTGTCTGCGGGACTATGGTTGGTACCTGCGTTTGGTAACGTATGGTGTCTTAGCTGGTAGCAAAGAGCCGATTGAAGCCATTGGGATCGTTGGCGCGCGGGAAATGTATAACGCTCTGGGTGTCCCCGTTCCCGGTATGGCCGAAGCAATCCGTTGCTTGAAAGCGGCTTCGCTGGCACTGCTATCAGCCGAAGACGCACTGGAAGCCACCCCCTACTTCGACTTCATCATTCAGGCAATGTCCTGAGTTAGTTGACGTAGGCATTGCTGAATTCCAGGGCAAGGGGAAACTTGGTTCCTTTGAGTTCCAACCGTTTTTGCTTGCAAAATCAAGACCACCTTGATTTAAAGTGCAGGGTTAAGCAACAGCTAAGTTTTTTTACCCCACCTTGATAGGAGTATCTGGCGTTTTTAAGCGAGGCACTTCTACCAAAGGTGGGGTTGATTTTTAGGGGAACCTGGCACAGAAGCAAGTTTTACCAAAGTCCCCAGCATTAGCCGACCGCTCTGTTGCAAAACCTGCCCTTACAGGTATTTTGTTTGCTAAAAATTCTTTGCGGAAATCACCCATAAGCATTAGGAAATATCAGGTAACAGGCGTGTAGCAGAACCCAAGTAAGCATTGCGGCACGAGGAAATCCGACCTTCATGGTGTTAGTGGCTGATATTGTGAACTTCTGGTTCAATCGTCTACCGGGGGAATCAGGTTCGGGTAAAAAACGTAAAGTCTGGTTTGCGAAAGATCCAGGATTTGACCAGGAGATTCAAACGCGTTTTCGTTCAATCTATGAGCAGGCAGCAGCGGGTGAATTGGTGGAATGGCAAGAAACAGTAAGCGGCACTCTCGCATTAATCCTGCTGCTGGATCAATTTCCCCGACATCTGTTTCGGGGGCAACCCCGCGCCTTTGCCACGGATATTTTTGCCCTCTCGATCGCCCAACTAGCGATCACCCGTGGCTTTGACCAGTCCGTACCCCCAGTGCAGCGGTGGTTTGTCTATTTACCGTTCATGCACAGTGAGGATTTGCCCCAGCAACAACGGTCGGTCGAGTTGTTTACGACATTGCGGCATGATCCCGATGTTGCGACTGCCTATCCCTATGCCCTCAAGCATCGGGATGTAATTGAGCGATTTGGACGATTTCCCCACCGCAACGAAATTTTGGGGCGGATAAGTACCCCAGAGGAACTAGAGTTTCTCAAACAGCCCGGATCGTCGTTCTAAGGTGCCTACTGCCTCAGATGCCTACTGCCCCCAAAGGAGAAGATATTGTCATGATGAATCAAACTGTAATTCCAACTGTCGACCAGCTTAACCAGGCGAAACAGGCGATCGCGACCTATATTAGTACGATTGATTCGTCCCCTGAACGCCGGGATGGGGCCTATCCCTACTACCTGTTCCACGAAGCTGGACAACCGATTCGCGGCACCGTGATGATGTTTCATGGGTTCAGTGCTAAACCCCACCAAATGTGGCGACTGGCGGACTATTTGTTCCGCAATGGGTTTAACGTTTACCAATGCACTCTGGCTGGTCACACATTCATTAATCCTGCGAAAAACTGGCCCCAGGTAGATTTAAAGCCCGAAATTGCCGTGCCCTTGCGGGAGAAAGTGGCAAAAGACCCGGTGCTGCAAAACTTCTTCCGTAATCTGGAAAATAGTTCTGGTGGGTTTAACCGTCCTAATTCGATGCAGCAAATGGCCCTGGTGGCTCGCCTGGTAGCGATTGAACCACGGCTGCTAGATATTGTGAAGGCGATCGAATCTCCTAATGATCCCGCTTTCGACCAATACTTCACCTCCTCCCACATGGAATTTCTCACCAATGCCACAGCTCGGCTTAACGAACTGGCATCCCTGCCGGGGCCCATTTACACGGTAGGTCTGTCGGTGGGTGGTGCCGTGGCATTGGGTCTGGCAGCCACCTATCCCGATCGCATTAAGAAAGTTGTTACCTATGCTCCTTTGCTGAAGGTATATGGTGCTGAGAACCGACGCTACGTCAATTTAGGTGGGCCCCTTGACCTGAAAGAAATGGGTTGGGATCCGACTCTCCGTTTTCCATTAGGTTGTTTCACGGCGGCTGACCGTTTTGGCAGTAGCTATGTGATGGGTGGAGCGGCAATCCAGGCACTGAAGGAAACTCCCATTTTCATGGTGCTGACTGCGAATGAAGATGCTGCCGATATCAAGACTAATCAGGACTTTTACGATAAAACGGGTGCAGAGCAAGACGGCAACCGTTACTACTTCTACCGTGCAGAAGACCTGGTACCCCACCCGATGGTTGATCCGACAGAAGTCAGCCAGGGAATGAGTAACCGTTTCTGGCAAAGCCTGTATCAGGAAACTTTCCGCTTTTTGACGACGGGCGAAGTCGATGCCCGCAACCTGGGAAATCTCGACCAAAATGCTGACCTGCCACCGGTACCAGCAGTTTAAATTCTGCCTAAAGAATGGGAATTAAATAAGTTCAATCGCCGGTAGGGGCGAGTTTTGCGGCCAAATCCTTTGCCGGATGCAGATGGTTCTGCTAAAACCGCCCTTATAGGTTATAGATTGATGACATCGAACGTTGCGTCTTCTGAAGTAGCAAGTAACCGCATAGCCTAACGGTATGGCTTCGTTAACGCCCGTACAAGCAAGTATCGAATTTATGTAATTCTCGTTCCTAATGCATATTCAAAAAAACTGTTGCGCAAGCAATCATTCCACCCTCATCCCCAACCCGTCTTCCAGAGGAGAAGGGATCGAGCGTCAAAGTCCCTCCCCTGTGGGAGAAGGGATTAAGGGTGAGGGCAAGGCCGATTGAGGCAAAACCAGTTTCTTATAACTACATTAAGAACCTCTATAGTCGTTTCTAAGGGTGTTTTTGGCAGCCCAACTGAAGTCTGTATCATTAATGCCGAAATTTTCTACTCGTATATGTGCTTGTAAAACATCCGAGTCTGCATAAGTTGTAGATAACGCTGTTAAGATCGCAAGAAATAATCGCTACTAACTCTCCAATGTCTGCCTCCCCCATGAGTGACACCGTTCTCCAGGTCAAAAATCTAGAAGTCCAGTTTCGGACTGATAGTAGATTGATTCGTGCTGTGAATGGCATTTCGTTTGAGGTCAAACGCGGGCAAACGTTGGGGATTGTGGGTGAATCTGGTTCGGGCAAATCAGTCACATCGCTGGCGGTTATGGGGTTAGTGCCGTCCCCTGGCCAAGTCACGCGGGGTGAAGTATTGTTCTCTGCGAAGCCAGGAGAAGCAGCCGTTGACCTGGCAAAAATGCCAGCCCGCCAGTTGGAAGATTATCGAGGTGGGGAAATTTCGATGATCTTCCAGGAACCAATGAGTTCACTCAACCCGGTTTATACGATCGGGTTTCAACTGGTCGAAGCCATCCAACTCCATAAGCGAATTAGTAAGGATGCGGCTGAACGGGAGGCGATCGCCCGTCTCCAGGAAGTGCGTCTGCTCCCCGATGACAGTGAGATGCGGCAGCAGGTCGTGGATGAGTTCCGCCGTGCTAATCCCGAATTGCCATTACCGGACGAACGCGAGATTAACCACCAGATCAACCGCCAAAAGTTTGCTTTTCTTAATCGCTATCCCCACGAACTATCCGGGGGACAGATGCAACGGGTGATGATTGCCATGGCGATCGCCTGTGACCCCGCCCTGCTGATTGCAGATGAGCCCACGACCGCTCTGGATGTCACCGTTCAGGCAACGATTCTGGATCTATTACGGGACTTGCGCGATCGGCGGGGCATGTCAATCATGTTCATTACCCATGACCTGGGCATCATTGCCGACATTGCCGACTACGTGGCAGTCATGTACCAGGGTGAAATCGTCGAAGCGGGCCCTATCTGGGATATTTTCTCCAATCCCCAACATCCTTACACGAAAGGATTGCTTACCTGTCGTCCCCGCCTGGATCGTCGTCTCCGCAAGCTGCCCACCGTCGCGGATTTCATGCAGGTTAGCACCAGTTCGGCTGGCACATTAGTCATTGAAGAACGGGAAACCAATGTGGAACGGGCACTGCAACTGGCGCAGGAAGTCAGTGCAACAGACATGGAGCAACGTTTGGTCACCCTGCAGAAGCAACAACCTCTGTTGTCGGTGAACAATTTACAGGTAGCCTTTCCCGTGCGGGGTGTGTTTGGTAGTACTCGCCGCTATCTGATGGCCGTAAAAGGTATCAGCTTTGAGGTGTATCCCGGTGAAACCTTGGGATTGGTGGGTGAATCGGGTTGTGGTAAATCCACGCTGGCACGGGCGATTCTGCACCTGTTGAAACCTAATGGGGGCCAGGTGATTTTTGATGGGGATGATGTCACTGCCCTGCGTCCGCAGCAGCTACGCGTGTTGCGTCGTGAAATGCAGATTATTTTCCAGAATCCCTTTGGAGCCCTTGACCCACGCCTTAGTGTCGGGGCAGCAATTATGGAGCCGATGCTCATTCACCGTTATCCAGAAACACGCCGGGCCCAGCAGGAACGGACAGTCTATCTTCTGGAACGGGTAGGCTTAGAAGCCGATGCGGTGAACCGTTACCCCCATGAGTTTTCTGGTGGGCAACGCCAGCGGATCTGTATTGCTCGATCGCTCGCCCTCAATCCCAAGTTCATCATCTGTGACGAGTCAGTGTCCGCATTGGATGTATCAGTACAGGCGCAAGTTCTCAATCTGCTGAAAGAGTTGCAGAGTGAATTTAACCTGACCTACATTTTCATTTCCCATGACCTGAGTGTGGTCAAATTCATGAGCGATCGCATCATGGTCATGAACCGGGGCGAAATTGAGGAAATTGGTCCTGCCGAGCGGATTTACCTGGAACCGCAAAAACCCTACACCCGGCAACTAATCTCTGCTATCCCTGTGGGTAGTTTAGATCGCATTCGTCAGCGGCAGGCAGAACGGGGAATTTCTGTCGGATAGGCGTTTGGTAGTCAATTACACTACACCCGAGTCGTTAAACAGATTACTTAAGGAAGTAGGTTCAACGGTTCAGATGAAAACTCTGTCTTCATTTGAATCTGTTCGCATGCTTCCGGAGGCAGAGTGAAAAAGATTCTGGTGATTGAGGATGAAGCCCAAACGCGAGATATTTTTGTTCGCTGTCTGACTTTTGAGGGGTTTACGGCGATCGCGGCTGCCAGCGGCACATTGGGTATCAAACTCGCTCAAACCCATTTGCCCGATCTGATTGTATGCGACATTATGATGCCCGATTTGGACGGTTATCAGGTTCTCTCGGCGCTGAGGCAGAAGTCTGCCACCGCTGCCACTCCCTTCATTTTTCTGACGGCGAAGGTGGCAATGGCAGATTTGCGTCGTGGGATGGACTTGGGTGCAGATGATTATCTAACCAAACCCTGTACCATTAACCAATTCTTAGCAGCGGTTACTACCCGTTTGGAACGACAGCAGGCATTGCAAGAGTGGTACAGCGATAAGACTCAACGACAACCGGAAACATCCACCGCTGCAACAAACGCACCATTAAATGAGGCGATCGCCATTTTCCCCGATTGTCCCAAGTTAGAACCCGTCTTTCACTTCATTGAGTCACACTATCCCCAAGCCATCAGCCTGCGTGATGTTGCTCAGGCAGTAGGTTATTCCCCCGCCTATTTAACCAATCTGGTACAAACCATGACCGGACGAACGGTCAAACAATGGATCACCGAACGCCGTATGGCCGAGGCTCGCGCGTTGCTGATGCACTCCACCCAGTCCGTCAGCCAAATTTCTGAGGCGGTTGGCTATGGCGATGTGTGCTATTTCATTCGGCAATTTCGGCAATTACATGGCGTTTCACCCCAGGTTTGGCGCAATTCCTCAACTCCACCACTCACCTGTCAAGCTGTTTAGACACAATACCGAAAAAAAATCCTATTTTTTCGAAAATCGCTCCAGTGTGATTTCAGGTTGCCACTGATAATCTAGCAACCAACTGGAGGTTCGCAATTCCAGAGACGCAATTGAGGTTGGTTGAATTGGACATTCTTGTTCTAACTCATCCGGCAATTCAGCAATAACCTGGCATCTGACGTGTAAATTCGGGGTCTTTTATGGCAGTTTTTACCGATCGTTCTTTGCAATTACAGGCTTCGGTTGAGCGGTGTTCCTGCGGTGGCTACCATCTGCCCCAGGATCACTGGCGATATACGGAGGGAATGCCTACTGATCCCATCGATTTAATCGATGACCTGATCAAAATGGGTCTATATAAGGCTGAATCTCTCACGCTGGCAAATAGCCTGGCGCAGGCAGAATTCCGCAAAGAGCTATTTCTGCAATCCATCTCTGGCGGCAGTGCTGTTCGCAGGCAATTTTGTGAGGAACTCATTAAGGAAGCGGGAGGACTGGAGGAAGCCTTTACAGCCGCATTTGGTCCCCATGCGGCAGAATTTTTTGGAACGGCGATTAAACGCAACAGTCACAGCCGACGCGAATTTCTCAAACGGGTAGTCGTATCGGCAGCACTGGTTGGCATGGGCAGTTGCGCTACGCAACAGCAACAGCAAACTCCTGAAGCATCGCCTACAGGCACAGGTGGAGCAGCAGTGGAAAAGAAGGAATTGACTATTGGCTTCATTCCCATCACTTGCGCCACGCCGATTGTGATGTCTGACCCGCTTGGGTTTTACGAAAAACACGGCTTAAAAGTAACCGTGAAAAAGATGCCGAACTGGGCAGCCGTGCGAGATTCGGCGATCGCGGGTGAGTTAGATGCCTACCATATGCTGTCGCCCATGCCGATCGCCATCACCATGGGACTGGGTTCTGCTACCTTCCCAATCAAGCTTGCCAGTATCGAAAACATCAACGGGCAGGCAATCACCGTGGCTCTGAAGCATAAGGACACGGTGAAGGAAGCCAAGGATTTCAAAGGGTTTAAGATTGGCGTCCCCTTCCCCTTCTCCATGCACAACTTGCTGATTCGCTATTACCTGGCGGCAGGTGGACTGGATCCGGACAAGGATGTGCAAATTTTCCCCGTTCCACCACCGGACAGCGTGGCAAAAATGACCGCTGGTGAAATTGATGCCATGCTCATGCCTGATCCCTTTAATCAGCGGGCAGTCTACGAGAAAGTGGGCTTCATCCACATGCTCAGTAAGGAATTGTGGGATGGTCACCCCTGCTGTGCCTTTGCCGCCAGTCAGCAATGGATCGATACCAATCCCAACACGTTCAAGGCGGTGAACAAAGCGATCGTGGATGCGGCTGCCTATGCCAACGATGCGGCCAATCGTCAAAAGGTAGCAGCGGCACTGATTGAACGCAAGTATCTCAACCAGCCCTTACCTGTCGTCGAGGCGGTGTTGACTGGCAAGTACGAAGACGGTCTGGGTAACACGAAGGAAGACCCCAACCGCATCGGGTTTGATCCCTACCCCTGGAAGAGTTTCGCCAAGTGGATTGCCTCCCAACTGGTGCGCTGGGATCTGATGCCGCAGGACAAAGCCGACTACGACAAGATCGCCAATGACATCTTTATGACCGATATTGCCGCTGAGTTGCAAAAGGAACTGGGACAAACCCCACCCACTGCAACGGAAGAAGTGGAAAAGCTGAAGTACGACAGCTTTGATCCTGCGAATCCCTCTGCTTACGTGGAAGAACAGATCAAAAAATTCAAGGTTTGATATGACTAACAATGCTCTTCCCGCGACTGGTCCTCGCCGCCAATCGATCGCACTTAGCCTCGACCAGAAAGCATTTTTGCTATTTCTGCTGATCCTGATTGTATTTCTGACACTTTGGGAAATTGGCTTTCACCTGAAATGGTTTCTGCCCATCATGCCCTCCGCCAGCCAAACACTGAAGGACTTCTGGTTCTGGATTTCTGATCCGTTCTTTAACTATGGCCCGAATGATCAGGGGATTGGTTTATTACTGCTCACCAGTCTGCGGCGGGTGGTTGTGGGATTTGTGATTGGTAGCGCGATCGCTATTCCTCTCGGTATTCTAACGGGCCTATCACCCGTTGTTTCCAGGGCGGTCGATCCGTTTATTCAAATTCTCCGCCCCGTTTCACCCCTGGCATGGTTGCCGTTAGGACTGGCACTGATGCGTGACTCGGAAAAAACGGCTTTGTTCGTCATTGCCATCACCAGCATTTGGCCGACTCTCATCAACACGAAGTTTGGGGTGAGCAATGTTGACCCGTCCTACCTCAATGTTGCCCGGACGTTAGGAGCATCCCGCTGGCGCACCATTCACAAAGTGATTTTGCCAGCCGCTGCCCCCAGTATCGTCTCCGGTCTCCGAATCAGTTTTGGCATTGCCTGGTTGGTCATCGTCGCAGCGGAGATTTTGCTTAGTGGGGGAGTAGGCTACTTCGTCTGGAATGAGTGGAACAACCTGAAAATCACCAGTATCATCACTGCCATTCTGATCATTGGTCTGGTGGGTTTGTTACTGGATCGGGTATTCGGGCTATTGCAAAGTTGGGTGTCCTTTGGACAGAGGTAATCAGTGATGCGATCCCACATTGAATCCCAATCGCAAGTGATGGAAACTACCGCCGGTCAACTGTCAATCCAGAACGTATCGAAGGTGTTTGGGGGTAGACGCAACCCAATGGATCGGTTACTGCGCCGGATGTCTCAGGACTTCCTGGCAATCTCTGACATCAATCTGGACATTGCTCCCAATACCTTTGTCTCTATCATTGGCCCCTCAGGTTGTGGTAAGTCTACCCTGCTCAATATCATCGCCGGACTCTCTCAACCGTCCACCGGTGCGATTGTGCTGGATGGCAAGCCGATTACCAAACCGGGCCCCGATCGGGGGGTGGTTTTCCAGAACTATGCCCTCATGCCCTGGATGACCGTAGCGGAAAATATCCGCTTTGCGATCGAGACAGTCTATCCAAAGATGCCGATTGCTGAACAGAAGGCGATCGTTCAGGACTACATTGACCTGGTGGGACTGCGTGGAGCCGAACGCAAACATCCCCACGAACTTTCTGGTGGGATGAAACAGCGGGTGGGCATTGCCCGTGCCCTGGCAATTAATCCCCAGATTTTGCTGATGGATGAACCCTTCGGTGCATTGGATGCCCTGACGCGCGGGTTTCTCCAGGATGAGGTTGAACGTATCTGGGAGCAGGAACGTAAAACCGTCATCCTGATTACCCACAGTATCGAAGAGGCTCTCTTGCTCTCAGACAAAATTGTCATGATGACCCGTGGTCCCGCTGCCCGCATTGCTCAAGTACTGGATGTGCCCTTTCCTCGCCCGCGTAAACGGGAAACTCTCAGCGACCATCCAGCCTATCACGACTTAAAAATGGCAATGGAGCAACACTTGTCCTACGAAACCCGTGCCGTCGAAGAGTCGCGGGTCAGGGCAACAGTGAAAAAGTCCTAATTCTCAGACCTCAGAGGCTTCAAGACCTCAGAGGTCTATACCCCAATCACTACGTGAAACTAACCATAAGGAGTAATACCTATGTCCACTGCTGAAATTCCTGCAATCACGGCCACCTTACTGGCAGCTAAAAAGGCGAAGGGCCTGACCTTCGCGGATTTAGAAGCAATGATTGGGCGGGACGAAATCTGGATTGCATCTGTGTTCTATCGTCAATCGACCGCTTCCGAAGATGAGGCAACGAAACTGCTGATGGCACTGGGTCTGAGTGCTGATCTAGCCCCCGAATTAATGGCATACCCCACAAAGGGCCTAGGGCCCATTGTGCCTACTGACCCCCTGATCTATCGCTTCTACGAAATTATGCAGGTCTACGGTATGCCGATGAAGGATGTGATTCAGGAGAAGTTTGGTGATGGCATCATGAGCGCGATCGACTTCACGCTGGATATTGAAAAGGTCGAAGACCCTAAGGGCGATCGCGTTAAGGTTATCATGAATGGCAAATTCCTACCCTACAAGAAGTGGTAGTACGAGTTTGTTGCTAAAGTAGCATTTTCTGTAGGGGCGAATGGTCATTTGCCCCTCACAAATAGTCGAACCATAGTGAAATTTAACCCAATCACATAAATCCTTTTTCCCACGCAATATTTTGTGCGTTATGTCGATTAAGGAACAGATAAGAAACAGACAAAATCGCTGCTAAATTAATACGAAAAACCCCTTCTCCAAGATGGAAAAGGGATTTTGTTTCAAGCTAAATCAGATCAATTAAACTTTATCAGCCGATCGCTTGAATTCATCCTTAACGTCTTCTTTTGTATGACGAGCAGCAGCCTCAGCCTGCTTCATCTTGCCTTCTGCCTGATCACCAACATCACCAGTGACATTGCCAGCAGCCTCTTGAACTTTGCCTTCAACATTCTTGGCGGTTGCCTTAGCTCTTTCTTCTAAACTCATAGTTTTTACTCCATTCTTAACAGAATTAAATGAGTCAATTAATGAATAATTCAACTCATAGTTTTAATGTAGTTTGTAATTCTGACATAGCCATCCATCAGATGATATAGGGCAATAGAAGTACGACAATAGGCATACAAAAATGCGGCTTTCCAGGTATTTTGGTAATCAATGAATACCAAAGTTTCAAGAAAGCCGCAAAATGCTTATATCTACCTGTAGGAGCAGGTGGTGCCGGGTTGCTTCTAAGCTGTTAGAAGTGTTGCAAAACCCACGCTTACAGAATTCAGCTCTACCAGAAAGCAGGTTGGTGACGAATCAGGTTAAGGAATTCTTCACGCGTTCTCTGATCTTCCTGAAAGGCACCCACCATGGCACTGGTCACCGTCCAGGAACCGGGTTTCTGCACACCCCGCATTACCATGCACATATGAGTAGCTTCCATGACGACCGCAACACCCTGCGGTTCTAAAATTTCCTGTACGGCTTCGGCAATTTGGCGCGTCAACCGTTCTTGCACCTGCAAACGCCGAGAATACATTTCCACAATCCGCGCCAGTTTGCTCAACCCAACTACCTTCTGGTTAGGGATGTAGGCAACATGCACCTTACCCATGAACGGCAACATGTGGTGTTCACACAAGCTGAATGCGTTGATATCGCGTACTAGGACCATTTCATTATGACCTTCGTCAAAAATTGCCCCGTTGACGATTTCTTCCAACGATTGCTGATAACCGCTTGTCAGGAAGCGCATTGCTTCAGCAACTCGTTTCGGTGTCTTGAGCAAACCTTCCCGTTCCGGATCCTCACCCACGCCTAGCAACATGGTTCTGACCGCATCCACCATGTCATCTTGAAGATCTTCTGGGGGGATATGCAGTTTCGGCTCTTGCTTACCGTCGAGAGTATTACGGTCAGGGCGGGTTGGCAGAGAGGATGAAAGCTTGACAGACGGAGACTGAGAACCGTTGGAACCGTTGGTGGAAGCGATAGTCATATGAATGAAGTAGAGTAAGTGAACGTGTGTGCGGATTCGGCAACGCCGAGATTAGTCGAGCGACGAAAACCCCTAGAAAGTGCCGCTGTTTGGCATTAGCACTAACTCTTCAATGACGGCTTGTTGGGGTAGAAGGGCGGTATGCAGAATGGACTGTGCCACAATTTCTGGGGTCAGCATCAGGGAACGATCAAAATCGGCATGAACGGTTGGAGTATCCCAGATGGAAGTATTAACCGATCCCGGAGCGATCGTGACCACCCGAATGCCATTGGCACGTTCTTCTAAAGCCAGTGTTTTGGAAAGCGCTACCAAACCAAACTTGCTGACACAGTAAGCCCCCCAGTCGGGAAAAACCTGCTGACCCGCGATCGATGACACATTGATAATGGTGCCCCGCTTTTGCTGACGCATCCCCGGTAGAATACCCTGGATGCATTGAAAAACGCTGGTCAGGTTGAGGTCAATGATATTTTGCCAATCACTGAGAGCCATATCTGCCAGCGAGCCAGTGTATGCCATACCAGCGTTATTAACCAGGATGTCGATCGCCCCACAATCGGCAGCGATCGCTGCCATCCGTTCGCGTACCTGCCCAACCTGCATCAGGTCGAGCGGGTAGGTTTTCACCGTCACACCAGACTGGGCAACAGTGTCAGCAACGGCTTGGAGCTTTTCTGAACTACGACTGACCAGGGCAAGATGAATGCCTGCCTGCGCGAAGGCAATAGCAGTTGCTCTGCCGATACCACTACTCGCGCCCGTAATCAGAGCTAGCTGTTCGGTTGGAAGGGTCATGAAATACCTGATAACTGAATTCCCTTTGACAGGGAGGGATGTAGTCACTATTCACAATTCTGACAGTGTGAACTGAGGCAGTCGTGAGAAACATGCGAGATAGCACTGAAGACCTATAAACCTGACAATGTCAGGAGGCTTGGCACTTCAGCAAATTCAATCCCAGCAGATAAAAATCTCGCTACATATCGACTGACTACAACAATGCAGAGATAGCGACCCCTATCAAAGAGATATTAAAAAATGTAACGATTTCATTATATCACTCAGAATTCTTGTTTTTCGCCAAAAACACCGATCGCGCGGAACTTCTGATAGCGCAATTCTTTCCGCTGGGAACTGGTCATTTGGCTTAACTCTTGTAAATGGCGCAATAACGCTTCCCGGAGAATTTCCGTCGTCTTCAACGGGTCAGCATGGGCACCACCAATCGGCTCTGGCAAAATCTCATCAATAATATTAAGCTGCTGCAGGTCAGTGGCTGTGATTTTTAACGCCTCGGCTGCCTGAGGAGCCTTTGCTGCATCGCGCCAGAGAATGGCTGCACAGGCTTCAGGTGGTGCCACACTATAAACGGCATGCTCAAACATTAACAGGCGATCGCCCACACCAATACCGAGGGCACCGCCTGATCCACCTTCGCCAATAACGACGCAAATAATTGGCACGTTAAACCGGAACATTTCCCGCAGGTTGTAAGCAATTGCCTCGCCCTGACCAAATTCTTCCGCATCCATACCTGCCCAGGCAGCAGGGGTGTCAATAAATGACAGAATCGGCATGCCAAAGCGATCGGCATGCTCCATCAACCGGATGGCCTTACGGTATCCCGCCGGTCGTGCCATACCAAAGTTCCGGGTGATATTATCCTTCGTATCACGGCCTTTCTGCTGCCCCAGCATTACCACAGGCTGCCCCGCTAATCGGGCAACACCACCAACAACGGCAGGGTCATCAAAGCCACCGCGATCGCCGTGCAACTCCAGCCATTCGTCACTAATTGCCTGAATATAATCAAGCGTACTGGGGCGGCGGGGGTGCCGCGCCACCTGCAACCGCTGTAATGGTGACAGACTACTAAAAATTTCCTGACGTAGCTGCATCGCCCGCGACTCTAGCTGATGAATCTCATCTGATACATCGACGTCATTTTCTTCTGCAAGTTCACGAATCTGCGTAATTCTTGCCTCCAACTCTGCCAGAGGTTTTTCAAAATCAAGGAGAATTGGTTTGCGTTCGGTCGTTGCCATAGGTAGAGATAGGGAACTAGGGATGCAGGGATATACAAATTGAGAAACCACACCATTGTCATTTTAAGAGCTTGGGTGGACACTCGGTCTGTTAATCCCTAAGCAAAAACTCCTAGTTTCTGGCGTTGGATGCCAATTCTCTAAACCAAAAGTGGCCTAAACCCATGTTTGACCGACACTTCACCGATTTGCTCCATTTTTTCTACCGTAATTCGGTTTCTTCCCCAGGAAAAGTTGGTGTGCCATTTTTCAAATTCCAGCAACATGGATTCAGCAAAGCAGGCGAATAGCTGGCGGGCGGGTACATCCATATTGACGATCCGCATGATTTTCCAATCAATATCCAGGGAATGCTCTACGATACCACCGTTCAAAACATGTACGCCGGGATATTGCACTTTTGTGCCTAAATTTTTGGGATAGCCCCCATCAATTAAGAGGCAGGGTTGTTTGAGAACCGTTGGGTCAATTTCCATACCTTTCGGCATACTGGCAACCCAAACGATAATATCCGCCTGGGGCAACGCCTCTTCAAGACCCATAATTTTGCCACGGCCCAGTTCGTCTTGCAGCAGTTGTAACCGTTCCTGGTTGCGAGCAATCAGTAGCAAATCGGCAACATCCGTGCGAGCGTTCAACCAACGACAAACCGCACTACCAATATCGCCAGTCGCCCCACAGACAGCAACCGTGGCGCGGGAAAGATCAATTCCCAGTTGGAGGGCTGCTTGCTCTACCTGGCGACAAATCACATAAGCCGTGTGCGTGTTCCCTGTAGTGAATCGCTGGAAGTCCAGGATGACATTACGCACCTGGGAAATTTGCTCCAGGTTAAAATTTTCAAAAATAATGGATGAAAAACCACCCAGAGCAGTAATGTTAATGCCGTTTTTCTGCGCATGTGCCATCGCGTTGATGACTTTGCGAGTAGCAGCTTTAATCCGCCGGGCCGCTAACATTTCTGGCAGAAAGCAGGATTCCACATATCTGCCTTCAATTGTTTGACCTGTGATACTGGTAACTTTGATCGTATCGACAATTTGGGGCGGAGCACTGCACCAAAAATCAAGTCCTTGATCGGCGTATTCCGGGTAGCCCAAATCTTTAGCGACTGCCTGAGCATGTTCCAGGCTAGTAAGATGACCAATTAAACCGAACATGGACAACTCTAAGAGACGTTATAAATTCCAGTGAACAGGACGGTACTGATGAGCAAACTGCAAAAGCACATTGGTAAATTGTAGTCATACACACCAAACCGCCCATTCAGGGAAAATTTGGCAATTAGAATTTCCAATGACTTCGATAGAGCAGAATGATGCCTGAGGAGCGATCGCCAGACGGGCGGCTTTGTATTTACCAGCAATTAGATACACCTGACGGCAACTAAATTGTCGCCAGACCCATTGCCGAAAGGCGCATAACATCCCGATTGCTAAAACCAATGTTGCTAAGAGCCTCACCGTATTGAATCATGAAGTCTTCAACCAGTGCCTCTTTTTCCATACCTAAAACATGGGCATCGGCTTCTACCTGATTCAGCATCTTCCAGACGATCGGTAAGTTCTGCCGGTTGGCTTCCTCTAATTCGGCCTTGGATGCTTCAAAGTTTGCCTTGAGCCACTCCTCACCAAAGTTAAGGTGTAGGTATTCGTCCTTAACGACACCTTCCGTAATTTTGCGGGCAAAATCGTCTGCTACGGGGATATAAATGTTATAGGCGGCGATCGCGAAACATTCGATAATCAACGATTGGATCAGCAAACAAGTGACAATTTTGTTTTGTGCCGCTGCTACCTGAAAGTTTTCGTGTAAGGGCGAGAAGAACTCACGGGCAAATGCCATATCTGGAGTCACGCTAAGGTTTCGGCCACAAGCTTCAAACCCTTTTTTATGGCGGCTCTCCATTTTGGCCAGGCTGCTTAGTTGAGCTTGACTATCTGGTAGTAGTTCCGCCAGTTTGATATAGTTTTCGTTTGCCTCCTGTTCGCCTTCGATCACAATCGCGTTAATGCGGCTGTAGGCATCTTTGTAAGTTTCGCTTTGAAAGTCAATCGCAACACTAGCCTCAAGCTGCGGCATAGTTTCTTATCTCCTCACGAATACAGCCAGCACTGGGTGCGGCGTTGGGACAGTGGGTAAGGATGGGGAAGGGAACCCCAATTTTAGACGAGGTCGATCTCATACTTGTATCACTT
>CAZGDE010000123.1:0-16798 GCA_964524315.1 uncultured bacterium | reverse complement strand
GGGCGGCGGCGTGGAACCCACCCGTCACTTTAAACAGCCCTTGGGCCGTCTGGAGTTGGGCAGGCAAACGATAAATGACCGCAGGGGCGATCGCCATTGGTGTAGACGGAATTGGCTCGCAACGAATTTTCAGCGCCTCCAGACTGGTCTTCCCACAGACGCCACAGGCACTCGTCGTGTAGAAATGCCGTTCCAGGGTTTGCAGATTAGGTTGTAAGCCATCACGCAGGTCAACATTGACGATGTTATACCGTTGTTCCCCATCGCGGGTGGGATCGACACAGTAACTCAGACGACGAATATCCTGCCGTTGCTGAATCACGCCCTCGTTGTAAAGAAATCCGGCTGTCAGCTCAAAGTCGGCACCGGGCGTGCGCATGGTAATTGCAACTGACCGGGGTGGTTGTCCCAGGCGAATTTCCAGGGGAGCTTCGGTTGCCAGTTGGTCAGAGCGCGATCGCACCTTCCCCTGTTCCACAACCCAGACCTGTGCCGTTGTCTTACTCCGTTCCATTGGCTACTGTGTACACACATGTTGGAAATTGACCATCTGTAGGGGCATTAGCGCAGCCCTAGCGTAGCCATACCGACAGGCTATCCGGTTGTTTGCTCTGGTCTAAGCTAGAACGACTGGCACACCGCGATCGCCTGCCTTGGGTGTTCTGCCGAATGCCCTTACAACCAGATTAGATGGTTTGTGTGTACACGGTAGGTTTCATTGAGGGAGAACCTGGTTTTCCCATCGCTACCTGCGACTCCGCTCAAACTACGATTACACGGGTGCTGAGCGGAGTCAAAACGCAGATCTAAAACACTGACCTACGAGGACAGGTAGGTATAGCGACTGAGGCTGCGTTCGTAGTTTTGCAACAGTAGTTGGGAGTCCTGTAACGTAATCCGTTTGTCCTGTAATGCCAACTCGGTTTGTTGCCGAATGCTTTCTACTAAATCCTCCGAATCGTACTGAACGTAGCCCAATACCTCCGTCATTGTGTCGCCTTTGACGACATGATCAATGTGGTAGCCTTTTGGTGTGAGCGTAATGTGAACGGCATTGGTGTCACCAAACAGGTTGTGCAGGTTACCCATGATCTCCTGATAGGCTCCATTGAGGAACATGGCTAAATAATAGGGTTCAAATTCCTGAGGTAAGGCAACATCCACTTTGGGATTCGAGACGTTGGCTTGCGTCGAATTGCTACTCTTGCCGGCCAGCTTTTCCCGGTTGGCCGCAGCCTGGTGCTGTTGCGGTATGAGCGGATGCAACTCCAACACGTGCTTGACATCTCGCAGGTCAATGAACTGGTCAATTTTGCCATCACTGTCGCAGGTCAAATCTGCCAGCGTTGCCCGTTTGGTGGGTTCTTCGTCTAACCGATGGATGGGCATGATGGGGAATAGTTGGTCAATTGCCCAACTATCCGGGGCTGATTGGAAGACGGACAGATTGATGTAATAGATCGATGCCATGATCTTTTCCAGATCTTCCAGGTCATCGGGGACGTACTCCTGCTGACGGGCGATCGCCAGAATTTTTTTGCAACATGCCCAGTAGAGACGTTCGGCGCGGGCGCGTTCGGGCAGGCTGACGTAGCCAAAATTGAACAGGCTGATGGCCTCGTCCTTAAACTGCACCGCGTCGTGGTAAGCCTCCTGGTAGTTCTCGGCAGTGAGCGATTCGTAGGTTTCGTAAAGGTTGCGAATGATGAGATGCTCTTTTTCCTGGAGAGGAGTAGGTGTCTCCGAGAGGACATCACTGGTACCCAGGACATTGAACACCAGCACCGATTGGTGTGACGCGATTGCCCGTCCACTTTCGCTGATGAGGGTCGGCACGGGAATATTCCGCTCCGCACATGCTTCCTTCACTTCGGCAACAATATCGTTGGCGTAGTTCTGCATGTTGTAGTTTTTGGAGGCGTAGAAGTTGGTTTTGGAGCCATCGTAGTCCACACCTAGGCCACCACCAACATCCAGGTACTTCATATCAGCACCGAGTTTTGCCAGTTCGACGTAGATCTGGCTGGCTTCGCGAATGGCATCTTTGATGACGGCAATGGACGAGATCTGGGAGCCGATGTGGTAATGCAGCAATTGCAGCGAGTCCAGCATGTCTGCCGCCCGCAGTTGCTCCACCGTCTGCAGAATTTCGGGAATGGTTAAGCCAAACTTGGCGCGATCGCCCGCTGACGTTCCCCAGCGACCAATTCCCTTACTGCTGAGTTTGGCCCGGACACCGACAATGGGACGGATCCCCAGTTTCCGTCCGGCTTCGATCACCAGTGGTACTTCTTCGATTTGTTCCAGGACGATGATAGCGATCTTGCCTAACTGCTGGGCCAGGATCGCCATTTCGATGTATTCCCGGTCTTTGTAGCCGTTACAAATGAGTAAGGCTCCCGGTGTTTTTAGAGTGGCCAGCGCAATCATCAGTTCTGGTTTGGAACCTGCTTCCAGCCCGAACTGGTAAGGTTTGCCAAACTTGACCAGGGCTTCCACCAAATGCCGTTGCTGGTTGCACTTGACGGGAAAAACCCCCCGATAAACCCCATCATAGTTATAACGGGCGATCGCCTGGGCAAAGGCCGCATTCAGCCGTTCAATCCGGTCTTCCAGAATGTCCGAGAAGCGGATTAACAAGGGCAAATTGAGGTTCCGTTGTTTGAGGGCATTGACCAGTTCGTACAGATCCAGTGACCCACCGCGATCGCCCTTGGGAGAGACCGTCACATGGCCCGCAGCGTTAATCGAGAAATAGGGTTCACCCCAACCCGTGATTCGGTACAGTTCTTCGCTGTCTTCAATCGTCCAGGTTTTTTTTGCAGGAGGGGCGGTTGCCACAGATGGAACTGCCTTATCACTAGAACGGTTGGTAAAAACCTGGTCAGCGCGATCAGACGATCGCGCTTCCTCATTTTCAGTATTTTTGACAACAGCTTTTCCGGCCATTCTTCCCAGCTCTCCCAATCCTACAAAGGTATCCAGTCTATCGCATTCATTTGCAGACTGAAGGTAAGGAGGCACACCTCCTACCCAATTAGCCAAATTGCTGATTAGTGTAAAACAAACTTTGCCCAATGTTGCATTTTGTAATGACTAGCCGCTACTGCCAGGAAACGCGTTTGCATAAAAATTGGCTGCCAGAGAAGTGTTTCTCTGACAGCCAGTAATTGGGACGGCGCTAAAATGCCCTATGCGTCTTCTTCGGTTTCGACGGTGGTGGATTTTGTGGCCGGTGGTTCAACCTTTGCAATAGCGGGTGGTTCCGGTGCGGGAGTGGCTTTGGGCGCAGGGGGTGGGCTCATCACCAGTGGGGGTTCGGGTTTATTTTCAATGCCCAGTTGTTCCTTCGCGGCGGCGATCGCAGCGGCAGCAGTACTTTTGCCTACTTCTAGCAACGACTTACCCGTGTCGCTCAGCATTTGGTCAGCACTGGCTTCCTGGTTGCTCATGTTGTTGATCCATGACCGCACGTGCCAGCCCGTCCGATAGCCAGTTTTCCAGATCCATTCACCAACGACTAGCACCAGGCAGACCGTTAACCAGAGGAGGTATCCAGTCTCTTTGAGAATTGCCCAGGTTACCGTTGCCGTTTTTTGATAAGTTGCCGTTGTGTCAGGGGACGTTACGGTTGTCCAGAGTTTACTGGCTTGGGTTTGAATTTGAGTACTCATTTAAATCTCCAATTTCCCTGATTACAAACAGATCTCAGGAGGCTGGTTACACCACCAACTATCCAAATAAGATTACTATTCCTGAATACCTCCACTCACGGGCGAAAACAATTCGCCTTTAGTAGAGTAATCAAGACCAGCCTATAATGCCATGCTCGTGATGTCATATTCCACCCATCCGGTTTAGTCTGAATGATTGAGCTGATTATGTGGGTTGGTCGACATGGTGATCATCTCGTTTCGACAGCAGGAAATAGGTTGTCATCTCGCCCCTACCTTTGATGGGAATAGTACCCCGTTTGACGAACTGATACTGATGTTTTAACAACTGGTAGGTTGCTGCCGTTACCTGAATTTTGCCAGCCGCACCATGGGTTTCCATGCGACTGGCAATATTGACCGCATCACCCCAGAGGTCATAGCTAAATTTCTTGATGCCAATGACTCCGGCCACCACGGGGCCTGTATTAATGCCAATACGCAGCCGAAAGAAGTCGCCCTCATTTGTCCGGAACTGGTTAATGGCGCGTTGCATGTCCAGGGCCATCGCGGCGATCGCCTCGGCATGATCGGGGCGGGGGGCGGGTAAACCACCCACGACCATATAAGAGTCACCAATGGTTTTAATTTTTTCTAACCCGTACTGATCTGCCAGTTGGTCAAAAGTCGAAAAAATTTGGTTCAACAGATTCACCAGGTCGGTAGGTGATAGTCGGGCTGCCAGACCGGTGAAATCGACAATATCGGAAAACAGAATGGTCACCTGATCAAACCGGGTGGCGATCGCGCCCTGTCCCTGTTTCAATTGTGCGGCAATTTCGGCGGGTAGTACATTCAATAACAACTGCTCTGACTTTTCCTGTTCTGCCCGTAATTCTGCCTCAATTTGCTTACGGGCGGTAATATCTTCGACAATGCCTTCGTAGTAGAGTAGTTTTCCCCATTCATCCCGAACGGCTCTGGCATTTTCCGATATCCAGATAATTTTGCCATCCTGTCGTTGCACCTGCGATTCAAACCCGATGATCTCTCCCTGTTCTTCGATCAGGCGAGCGAATTGTTGCTGTCGATTTGAGTCAACATAGAGTTGCTTGCCAATATCGACCACCTGACCGACCAGGGCTTCGGGGCTATCGTAGCCATACATTCGTGCCATTGCGGGGTTGGCGCTGAGATAGTAGCCTTCTGGTGTGGACTGAAAAATGCCTTCCACCGCATTTTCAAAAATACTGCGATATTTCTCCTCCGCCTCTTTCAGTGCTTTTTCGGCCCGTTGGCGGCTGTGGGCTTCAATCGCCAGCGACACCAGGTCTGCCATTGAGTTGGCAAAGTTCTGTTCTTCGATCGTCCAGGCGTGGCTTTGACCGACCTGCTCCAAACACAATATCCCCATCATCTGGCCGCCCAGTTGAATGGGGGTGTCCAGGATGGCAGTAATATCCAGGGGCAGCAGATAGGAATCAGTAAATTCGATCGTTGTGGGATGGGTACGGGCATCGTTGGCAACGATCATCCAGTCCTGTTTCAGCGCTTTGAAGTAAGCAGGATAATCGACCGCAGTGAGTTTAGTACCCTGGGAATGTTGACTGACGTTTCGTTCAAACAGGTCAAAGCACTCGATGCTGGTTTTCTTTTCGTCATACAGCCATACGCTGGCTCGCTCAATTTCGAGAGTCTGAGCGGCGGCGGCGGTAATTTCGCGCAAGGCGATTTGTAAGTCGCCCCGGTAGAGAGCCTTGTTGCGCGATAGTTCCAGTAAAACCTTGTTTTGGATCCGGAGTTGCCGCTCACTCTCGCGCAGGGCTGCCTGAGCCTGTTCGCGATCGCAAATCTCCTGTTGTAACTGGGCGTTTTTCTGGCTCAGTTCCAGGGTGCGGTCTGTTACCTTCTGTTCCAGACTTTGAGAATACTGTGCTAATTCCTGGTAAGACAGGTTCAGGTTATCCCACAGAACGTATCCCTTATTGATAATGGCTGTTCCCATCAGAGCCAGCAGGGGTGGTACCACAATCACCCACCAACCCGCCAAGAACAGCAAGTAAGCTCCGCCCACCAGCGTCCCACCGGCTGCCAGAATGCTGACGAATGTCCAGAGGGGGGAACGGAGTGTCCAGCCCAGGGTTGACCCTATGACTGCCCAGAGTAGAATCCAGAGCCATTCGACGGGTTCCGACCAGACCCGGATTAAGGGCCGACCGGCGATCGCCGCACTGATAATTTGGCTGACAAAGGCGGCGTGAATGACAACCCCAGGAGTCGTGGTGATCGCTTGCTCAAAACTGCTACTGCTATAGGAGGTATAGAAATAATCACCGAGACTTTCTGCGGTGGCACCGACCATGACAATTTTGTCTCGGAACAGCCCGGCGGGAATTTTGCCGGCCATCACATCGCTGAGGGAAATGCTTTGGAATGGGACACGAACGTTGCGGAAGTTAGCCAACACCTGGTAACCACCTTCATCTGCCAGCACATAGGCCCCATCCAGGGCTTGCAGGGGGGTGAACTCTGCTTTACCGAGGCGATATCGCCGCTGGTCGGCATCAACTACCTCTACCTCAATCCCTTCCTCCTTCAGATAGGTCAGCGCTACTTTGGTGGCCAGGGTATCGACGGTCTGAGCCTGGGCGTTTTTGAGACCCAGCATCATCCGCCGCACTTTGCCGTCACTGTCCTGTACCAGGTCGCTCGCGCCGACCTGCCCTTTCTGGGCCAGGATCGGTGGTGGTGCAACGGAGGACCCATAGGGATTGGCAACGACTTTCTCAATCCCAATCAAATTGGGTGTGGAGGCAAATACCTTGCTTAACTCTGCTTCACCCGGCGGTGTTGGCAAATTGCGGTAAATATCTAAGCCAATGACACGGGGTTGTTGTTGCTTTAACTGCTTAATCACCCGTGCCAGACTTGCATCAGACAGGGGCCAACCATGCCGGTCAATATCAGTTTCATCAATGGTGACAATGACAAGTCGCGAGTCAGCCGGTTCCGGAGGGCGCAGAGAAAAAAACTGATCCAGGGTTGCCCATTCTAATAATTGAAACCCGCCGGTAAAGCGAATACCAATCAATACACCCGCAACACAAGGAGCCGTAATCCAGATCCCACGAAATTGCCAGATCCGCTGTTTCAGCGTTGCCCACATCCTGATGTTGCCTGCCTCAGTGTCAGTAGTCCTACTTCAACGGTGCAGCGGCGATCGCGCCTAATCCGACAGATTGTAACAATTCTTTCCATTCGGCGGTTAATTGAGCTGTTACTTTCGCATCCTTCGCCTGATCTCGGCGCAAACTGGCCAGTTTGGTGACGGCATCGTACCAGATGCCAGAGGCGGCGTATAAATTGACCTGTTCCAGTGGGGAGGCTTTGTCTAATTTCGCGGCCAGGGATGGCGATGGTTTCACACGCCGAATTTTGCCACGGACAGTGGGATTATTAGCACTATTGCGTTCGCACAGAATCGAAAAGCCCCAGGTGTAATCTCGATCAACTTCCAGGGCCGGATCGGTTGCTGCGGGCGTGAGGCTAACAATTGCCGGTGTCGTAGTCAGGTCAATTTGCATGGAAGTGAGACGACGCTTGGGATCACGGTCATTGAGGCTGGCATCTTCCAGGATAAATTCGGCGGTTTTCTCGGTTGTTGGCGGAATGTAAAACCAGAAACTGGGACGGGCCGCTACGGTTAACCCATTATTTGTATTGGGGATCAGTGCCACCAGCAACTGTTCCAGGGCGAGGGATGATGCTGATGATTGCATCACCTCACACATACTGGTATTACGTCTTCCACCACCCGTAGTCATCTTGGGAGCCCCCTTACCCGCTGGTGGTTCAAAGGAGGCCGCAATTGTGAGTCCACTTGTGAGTCCAATGGTTGACTGTGGCTGTGCCAACGGCACAGGTGTTGCCTGCGCGCCAGGAAATAGAGCCGTATGAGCAGTGATTGCACATAGGAAGGCGGCGGCAAAGGCAAGATACCGGAAACGCTTTATCCAGATCACTATTAGATAACCTCCCTTAACCATCAAAGGTTTGTCTCGCTATTTGTGGCACGCTATTTCGGTAGTGGTTTAGACCAGGGTTTCAACACGCTCAACCCGCAATGAATGTGGATTGAGCGTGTTGAAACCCACATTTCTGCTGCTATAACTGCTTTTATCACTTCGATCATGTCGAGATCGAAGGCATTTCAACTTCAGCCAACCTGCTGGATTTACTGCTGGAAAATTTAAGCACCCATGTTTTTGATACCAGAATTCAGTCGATTTTCACGCTATGAGACGAAAATTGACTACAACCAGTTCCCTACCATGACGAATGGTGCCCAGAAATAGGGATGTTGAAATTCTGGGTGTTTCTGGAGTTCCAGTTGGGCTTGCCGGAGAGCCTCTGCCTTTGTCATATCTGCCTGGGCTAAGCCCTGGTAGAACTTCACCATTAGGGACGCGGTAGATTCATCATCGACTGACCACAGCGTTGCCAGGGTACTGCGGGCCCCGGATCGCACAGCGACCCCGGCTAAGCCTAAAGTGGCTCGGCGATCGCCCGCTGCAGTCTGACAGGCACTTAAAACCAGTAATTCAATGGGTGTGCGATCTCGTTGATCCCGCACGCGCAATAATGAATCCAGCCGTTTGACGTTGATGGGGCTGTCCCAGGCCAGGATAAAGGTTTCCCTGACATTGGAACTGAACTGGCCGTGGGTCGCCAGATGTACCACCGGATAGGGAGACGCTTCAATTTGCGACTGGAGCGCTGCACTGGTAAAGCCTTGATTCAACAATACTTGAGTTGGTAGCTTGCCGGAAATTTGCTGAATCTCAGCTTCCACCCCTGGCAGGGGCGAAAATCCCTGACTCGCTTCACTGAGGGCTCCTACCAGTACCCGCAACTGTTTTTGTTCCAGGGGCGAGGGTTCCAGAAGTTGCATACCAGGGGAGAGGGCAATACTGTATTTCTCAATCAGGTATTGCCGCCCATCGTAAAGGGCTGCCATCGGCAAGTTTTGCAATGTGCCATCCAGGACGAATACCAGGGTTTTGACACCACTGTTTGCCAGATCGGTTTCTGCCGGACGCAGGAGCAAATTGTAAACCTGTTTCGCTGCTTGCAACCGCTCCTCGGAACCCGATGTCCGCCGCAGCGATCGCCACATCTTTTCCAGGGTGCGTTCAATCTGGGCCTGGGGCATAGTCGTGGCATAGTAACGCAGTGGTTGATTTGGCAGGGATAGGATGACTGCCAGGCGATCGTCGAGAATGATGGAGTAGAAAACGGCTGCTTCCCGGTCTACCCGGTCGATTTGGGCCGGACGAGCATTTAGACAGGCTTCTTGAAAAAAGTTTTCTAACTGGGCTAATTGTAATGATTCGATGACATCCCTGGCCTGTTGCAGGTTGGTTTGATCAACTTCACCATTGGCATCCGGTTGCAATAACAAACTGACCAGTTGGCGGTAAACCGGCTCAACACTTTCACGGAAGGAGAACTGGACTTCTGAGTTGACCGCAACCAGCTCGTTACGTAGTGTTTTGAGGGTTTTCACTGCTTCGGTGTAGGCCGCGATTGCTGCGGGACGATTGCCCTGCGCCTTTTGTAATCGGCCTAACTGCCACTGATACTGGTAGGCAATATCGGGCGCATTAATTGCCTGGGCCAGGACTAAGGCTTGCTGGGTTAGCTTTTGGGCATCGGCCCACTGCTGAGTTTGTTCATACACACTACCCGTTTTGCCGATTGCATATGCCTGAGCTTGCTGATCTTGCAGGGTTTGGGCCTGTTGCACGGCCAGGGCACTAATTTGGCCAATTTCGCGCCAACTGGGAGCCATATCAGGTTTACGTTGGCGTAAGCGTAACAGGCTTTGGGCAAAGTTAATCTGGGCATAGACCGTGGCGCGACTGAGTGGCAGGTCACTGATGTGGGCGCGGATTTGTGCCTGTAATGCCTGTGCGTCTGACCATTGTTTTTGATTGATCAACAGGTTTAGCTCGTTCAGTTGGGCCTGGGTTTTGGTCAATAGAACGGGCGATCGCATCGCCTGTTCATACAGCTTCAATGCGGTGGCTGTGTCCTGGCGGGCAAAAGCCGTATTACCCAGGCTGAGCAAAATTTCACTATCATCCAGGTTTGCGGCCTGGGCCACAGCCAACCCTGCCGTTAACACCCGTTGCGATCCCTCCGTGTCACCAATGGCCCGCAGGGTATCGCCCAAACTGTGTAAAGCGACTGCCTTCACGTGGGGATCGGTTTGTTGTTGGATTGCCTGCTCTATGTCTGCCAGCGTCCGTCGTGCCTGTAAATAGAGCCCCAATGCTTGCAATGCCTGTACCTGGTTCACCAGACTGCCCACTCTCCCGGCTTCATCTCCGGCCTGGGCATAGGTTGCGGCTGCCTGTTTCCAGGTTGCCAGGGCGGCTTCAGCCAGGCCCTGTGCGAGTTGCAGACTACCCTGCGTATTTAAAGCCTGGGCCAGAGCGGCGGTTTGTCCGGCTACGGGTGGGCGATCGCGGGCCTGGAGCCATGCCAGACTGGCGGCGATCGCGCTTTGGGCTTCGGTTAACTGGCCCAATTGTTGATAGGCCAGCGATAAATAACTGAGGGCCAGTGCCCGGTCTAAACCACTTTGAGCGGCATTGACCGCCTGTTGCCAGTAATCTTTAGCAGCGGTGAATTGCCCTGCCTGATAGCTTTCGCGCCCCTGTTGTAGCCATTGGGTAACATCTGTTGGTGTCGCTGCGATCGCTCCGGAAGCGACTGGTGCCAGGGCTGGGGGCGTTGGGTGTAAAACCTGGCTGGCTGGTGGTAAGCGAACGGGTAACCCAACTGATACAACCGTTGCCAGGGAGGGAGCCCATCCCAGCAACAGACAGAGGCAAAAACCGAGGCACAGTTGACCTCCAAATAGCCAGATTTTACGAAGCCAAAGGTGCTGTTTCTTTGCCATAGTTTTGCTGTTGCGGTTCTTTCAGATCTTTATACAGGCGAAGAGAAAAAGAAACAGATTTCCTCAAAAAATATGCATATTCTTTAAAGTTCGGCTCAACCGGATGAGTTGAGTGTCAGGAAAGGTAGTGCCCCAGAGGGTGGGATGGTGAGAGAGTAAGCGGGTCGGAAATCCCCACCATCACATGCTCTTACCCTCACTCCATCATTCTTTATCCTTTCCTAAATAGGACTACCGTAGGAAATTGCGTTTGAGTCAAACTTTTGAGTCAAGCTTATGAGTCAAACTTAATCATGGGAGGATGAATGGTCAACGGGTAAAAGAACGGTTACTTTGGTGCCCATACCCACCTTACTTTCGACCTGGATATCACCCTTGTACAGGTCAACGCACCGTTTCACGATCGCCAAACCCAGTCCAGTCCCCTGAATTTTGCTGACGTTACTACACCGGGTAAAGGTTTGGAATAGGCGGGATTGTTCGTCGTCGGGAATACCAATGCCGCGATCGCTAATACAAAAACGCAGGTTACCATTCAGGCGGTTCACGTCGACGCAAACTTCATGGTCTGCGGGGGAGTATTTCAGGGCATTGGAGATTAGATTCGTCAGAATATGTCTTAACAGGTTAACATCCAGTTCTACGGACTTCGTTGCCAGTTGATAGTTCAGGATGATGGGATGGTTGTGATTATCAATGAGTTCAAGTGGCGCAATTAATTCTTGACAGAGTTCTTCCAGGTTTAAAGTTGTCAATTCCAGGTTGAAATTACCTGTGTCTACTTTGCCGACGAGAATAACCTCATCAAGTAGCTGGCACATGTGCTTAATGGTTGTCTTAACTTGTTGAGAATAAAGTTCTTTCTTTTGCTCTGTCAGGGCATTTTCAAAGCGCAGAATCATTTCCACCATTGCTTGTAATACCGTTAAAGGATTACGAAACTCATGGGAAACCATGGAGACAAAATAGGATTTGAGCTGATTGAGTTCCCGTTCCTTATTGAGTGCTTCCAGGGTGGCTCGTTCACTCTGGCGAAGTTGTTGGAGAATTTGCGATCGCTCGATGGCATAGCGAATACTCCGTCGCAATAGTTGGGGCGTTACCTGATCCTTCACCAGATAGTCCTGAGCACCCTGGGCCACTGCCTGAATAGCCAGTTCCTCATCATCAAAGGCGGTCAGAATGATGATTGGCACATCGGGAACTGCTTGATTAAATTGGGCGACGGTATCTAAACCATCGGAGTCAGGCAAATTTAAATCCAGTAATGCCACATTAAATGATTGGTTCTCGCAGGTGGCGATCGCCTCACCTAAACGTTCGACATAAACCAGTTGCCAATCTCCAGTGGTTGCCCGATGAAACACATGTTGAAACAACTGTGCATCAGTTGGACTATCTTCTACCAGTAAAACTTGCAGGGAGGCTTGGTTCATGGGAAACTGCGGTTTCGGTTAAGACGTTTCAGTAAACATCATGGGGCTTCGACCTTGGTGGAAACGGATTGAATGGCTGTGTAAATTCAGCTAGAGAACAATGAAAAACTGATATTTTTGCATGAACAATCCATATGAAAATTGATGTAAAGATTTATCTGTGACTTTATTCACCTGGTAACTTAACAGCCGCCAACCAAAATTCATTAATGAGTTGCACCACATGAATGAATTGGTGAATATCGATGGGCTTGGTCACGTAACAGTTAGCGTTTAAGTTGTAGGAACGTAACACATCCTCCTCATCGGTTGAGGTGGTAAGAATGACGATGGGAATTCGCTTTAAACTCGCGTCTGCCTTAACTTCCGCTAACACTTCCCGGCCATCCATGCCAGGTAAATTAAGATCCAGCAAGATGAGATCGGGCCGGGGAACATTGGTAAAATCTCCCTGGTTGTGGAGATAATCCATCGCGTCTTCACCATTTTCCACCCAATGTAAATTATTAGCAATTTTGGCCCGGTTAAATTCGCGAATCGTTAAATTGGCATCGCTGGGGGAGTCTTCGACGAGTAAAATTTCAATTGGGCGATAATTCAGGCTGGTACTCATGGTGCTGGTCAGGAATGGTAAAGAAAAACGTGGTGCCAATGTGAGGGACTGATTCTGCCCAAATTTGCCCACTATGCCGTAAGACAATTTTTTTGCAGATGGCTAAACCAATGCCAGTACCAGGGTATTCCCGACGGGTGTGGAGTCGTTTAAATACTTCAAAGATGCGATCCAGATATTGGGGTTTAATGCCGATCCCATTATCCTTGATTTGAAACAAAACGTCTGTTCCCCGATAGGTTGCCTGAATTTGAATACAGGGATGCTCTTTTTCGCAGAATTTAATCCCGTTGGCAATCAAGTTTTGGAAGAGTTGGATCAGTTGATTTTTATCGGCATGGACGGTTGGTAGTGGCTCAACCTGGATTTCGGCATGGCTTTCGGCGATCGCAACCTGTAAATTGCGCAGGGCTTCTTTAACGACCGTATTACAGTCGGTGGGGGCAAACTCTTTACCCCGTGTTCCTACCCGTGAATAGGCCAGCAAATCCTGGATCAGGTGTTGCATACGTTTGGCCCCATCGATGACAAATTCTGCATAGGACTGGGCCGTGTCATCGAAGCGATCGCTATACTCGCTCATTAACAGTTGGGTATAGCCCGTGACCGCCCGCAGGGGCTCCTGTAGATCGTGGGATGCCACATAGGCAAACTGTTCCAATTCCTGATTTGATCGCTGTAACTCCTGTTCGACGAGTTTGAAATCCGTAATGTCAGAGAACAGCACAAAGCAGCCCTGCACCTGGTGGTGATGGTTCCAATGCGGCAGGACAGTGGTCTGGATGTTGCGTGAGGGCAGTCCCTCCTGCTCAAAGTAGTATTCATAGGTAACGGGTTCACCAGCAAGGGCGCGATCAAAATAGCCGTGAATCCGGCTGTATGTGTCTGGCCCGACGACCTCCAGGATCGTCTTGCCAACAATCTTGGCGGGATTTTGTTTAAACCAGGTTTCATAGGTGCGGTTGATAAACTGGTGGCGTTGCTCCGTGTCGATGTAGATAATGCAGGCGGGCAGAGAATCGGCAATGAGTCGGAGGAATTCCTGGCTTCTTTGCAATGCGGCCTGGGCATCCTTGCGGTCGGTAATATCACGAAAACTGCCCATCACGATGGTTTCATCACCCAGGTCAATCAGGGTGCCGGTAATGTCGCAGGGAAAGCATTGGCCATCCTTCCGGGCAACCAGTACATCCAGGCAGCGATCGCTATGTCCCTGTGATATCCCCATGAATGCCTGGGTGACTTTTTCTAACTCCGTTGCAGGATGTAACTGGGAAAAGTGCATTTGTAGCAGTTCTGCCTCTGTATAACCGAGGATTTCCAGTGCCTTCTGGTTGGCTTCCTGGATGTTGCCCTGCAAATCGGCCAGCAAAATTGCATCACTGGCACCATCCATCAGAGCCCGGTAGCGTTGCTCGCTTTTGCGGAGGGCAACCGTGCGTTTCTCTACCCGGTGTTCTAGTTTTTCGTTTAAGCGCAGGATGGTTAATTCCGCTTCGCGTCGTTCCGTGATGTCTTCAATTGTCGATAGGGCGCACAACTGATCCTGAATCTGGATCAATTGAATCGAAATTCGACAGAGAATTTTTTTCCCCTGCTGGTGTTTCAATTCGGCTTCGTAACCGTGCAGATATCCCTGGGATTGCAGTTGATGAATCATCGGTTTCCGATCCTCTGGGTTGTACCAGAGTGTTTCCCCAACGGTTAAACCAATGAGTTCTTCGCGTTTGTACCCGAATAACGTCTCAAAGCTATGGTTGACATCAATGTACTGCCCCTCTGGCAAAATAATCATGCTTTTTGCGATCGGGCTATTATAAAAAGCTTTGGCAAACTTATCTTCTGACAGGCGCAGTGCTTCTTCTGCCTGTTGATGGTTTTGTTTTGCCCGTAATGCGAGAATGCCAAAACTCAGACTGTCAGCTAATTGGATGAGTAGTTCAAGTTCCTGGGGCGTAAAGGCATCGGCTTCAGTTGAGTAAATATTCAATGTGCCAAAGACCGTTGCTTCATCCAGGAGTGGCAACACCAGCGAGGACTGGTACCCCCGTTGCTGTGCGGCGGCTCGCCAGGGTGCAAATTTAGGATCGGCCAACATATTTTGGCAGGCAATGGGTTGGCGCGATCGAATGGCTCGACCCGTAGGCCCCTGGCCCCGTTCCGTATCGGCCCAGGTAATGTTGATCGTCTTTAAGTAGTCGGCTTCGTAACCGGCCCAGGCGACTGGTTGTACCGTCTTGTCGGTGTCATGACACACGTACCCTACCCATGCCATTCGGTACGCTGCTTCTTCGGTAATCAACTGGCATAGTGTTTGTAGCAATGTTGGTTCATCCGTGGCGCGGATGACTGCTTGCGTACAGGCACTTAACACCCGCAGTGCGCGGTTAGCGATGGAAAAATCCCATTCTAGATTGCGCGACAGGTGGTGGGGTATGTTTGGTAAATCATTCACAAATCGAATCTGAAAATAAGAAATCTTCTAATCAGAAGAGTACGCCGGAAAATCGCAGTTTGGAAAATTTCAAAAAAGGTTTAAGGAAGTACTAATGTAGCAGTCTTAAATTAGTTGTAAAAATTGCTCTGTCATTGGTCATTGGTTGTTCTAAATGACCAATGACAACCTTCTTCGGCTTTTTCACAAATTAAACAGGATTGCACACCAATTGAATGGGCGATCGCACCAGATCCAGTAGGGGCAATTTGCGATTCGCCCTTGCAAGATTAATGTGTCGTACAGTCTGTTTCATACCGATTGAAACAGATACTGCATCTGCTAAACCCGCCCCGACAACCCGCTGCATCTGCACACAGTACTCTTTAAATTGGTATTAAATGGGGGTATGCCGTTGTCTGATGGGCGATCGCCCGTCAGACGAGGGTGCAGGCAATTGCTTGATCAACCAACCCAATTCTTTGATCCGTGAAGCGGTTTCTTTGATCGGCGATCGCCCGTCTGATAGGAGTGAACACGGTTACGATCAACTAGTATGGGCAGGCAATTCGTTACAGACCTTCCTTGACCCCGACCCCTGCCGAACTAGTAGGAAGTCAATGTAAAGGATACTCTTAGATTTGGGCACTCTGGTTATAGGAGAGCCTGGAGATCGCCAGGTTGCCATATTTGTATTGTTGTTGATCATTCCCTGGAAACGTTCTCAGGCTTTGGTATGACCTGACTTTTAAGGATATTGGCCATGAATTTGTTCAGAAACCGTCTGCATTTTTTGATTGATCAACTTTCGGATGAAGAACTGGCCGACATGTGGGTTGTCCTGTCAGATGTGTATTCCGACCTCTACATGTTGAGAGCAATTCAAGCAGCCAAACGAACACTACAACCGGGTGATACGTTCACACGGGAAGAAGCAATGCAATTCCTGTCGCTGTTGTAGGCCCACGATTATTTCTTCATGGTAACTATTTCTTCAGGGTTAACTATGCAAAGTAAAGAGCGCACCTCCATGCCGAGAACATATACCATCCGAGGGTTAGAAGTTCGCTACGAACGGACGTTCTTGCTTGACGTGCGGAACCTTGACCGAACGATGGTAAAGCAGGTGCAGCAATTTGTGTTCGATGATTTCTTTAAAATCAGCCAGCTTCAAGAACTGCCTGAATTTCGGCAAATTGGCTCCAGCGAAATTTTTTATCGGTTTACCCTGGGGCGTTATCTGGTGAGTCTGGAAATCACCGGGCATATTATCAAATTTCTGCGTCTGTTGCCCAAGCCAGAAGTTTAGGCAAGAGTGAGGCGTTGTGCTGTTGTTAAACCTGCCCTTACAGATAGTTTGTTTCCTCGCAATCTCCTTATTGGGTAGGGGCGGGTTTTACCGTCAAATCCATAACTGATCGCAGATAGGCTGCTAAACCCGCCCCTGCAGTGAGTGAATTTATTAAATCCGCGTTCCTTATTCCCCTTCATCGGAAATTGCCAGGGTGACGGTGAAACAAGTACTGCTATTGGCACTTTCGACGGCGATCTCGCCCCCCATTTGTTCGATCAGTCTTTTAGCCAGGGCTAACCCCAAACCAGTACCGCCATACTTCCAGGGATCGTTATTGGGAATGCGGTAGAACTTATCAAAAATGCGATCGCGTTCCTCTGGCGCAATTTCAATGCCCGAAT
>CAZGDE010000122.1:11161-16892 GCA_964524315.1 uncultured bacterium | reverse complement strand
TGGCTCAGGCAAATCTGGGTGCCCAGGTAGGCGACCATGTGGTTGTAACCATTGCGGATACTGGCACCGGCATCCCTCTGGAAATGCGGGATCGGATCTTTGATCCGTTTTTTACGACGAAACCCTTGGGCCAGGGGACTGGTTTAGGACTGGCAACGGTACTAGGTATTGTCAAAAATTATGGTGGCTTTCTCCAGGTTCTGAGTGAGGTCGGGCAGGGGACACAGTTCAAGGTCTATCTGCCAACCATTGCCGGGATTGCATCGAGCTTGAGCCAACCAGAAGTGACGTTTAGTGGCTATGGCGAGATGGTATTGCTGGTCGATGATGATGTGGCCGTACAATGCAGTACCCAATCTCTTCTAGAAAACCACCAATACACTGTGTTGTCTACGAATGATGGCCTGGAGGCGATCGCGCTCTACTTGCAACACCGGGATGAAATTAGGGCTGTCATTCTCGATATCATGATGCCAAATATGAGTGGCATCACCTTAATCCAACGACTGAAGGAAATTAATCCAGACGTTAAGACCATGGCCATCAGCGGTCTACCCGCTAACCGGGAACCAGCCCTTGCTATGGGTGCCAGTGCCTTTTTACCAAAACCCTACACGCTGGCCGATCTCCTGCAAAGTTTACACAAGCTGATCGAAGACGGAGCGTAATGTTCTCCAGGGGCATTAACGGTTCCAGACCTGAGACCACTGTTGCATCTGGTCAATTTCGGCCGTCTGCGTCTTCATAATGGCCTGGGCGAGGGTGGTCATTTCAGGTCGAGTAGTGCGGTTTTGGAGCATTTGCGCCATCATGACCGCCATGCGATGGTGGGGAACCATTTGCCGAATAAATTCGCGATCGAAATCCGTAGCAGTTTTCAGTGCATTCAGATCCATTCGCATTCCCCGGCCAGGATTCATTCCCATCATGCTGGGCCCCATCATAGGCTGATGATTCATCTGGTGGCCGTTGCCCATCATGCCTCGGCCACCCATCATACCCGGCCCCATCATGCCCCCCCTTGTGGGCACAGTGGGAACGTCTTTAGCAAACCACTGTTTGTACCAGGTGCGCATCTGGTTAATTTCCCGCGTCTGATCTTGTTTAATGGTTGCTGCCAGTTTCTGCAGTTCTGGGTGTTTAGCACGGGTTAAGGCCAGATCGGCCATTGCGATCGCATCCTCATGGTGGGGAATCATCATTTCAATGAAGTGCTGATCAACAAACTGTTGATTCCCTGGCATGACCTGCTGTTGGGCGATCACTGATGCTGGTCTGCCGCCAGAATGATGGGAGTCGTGTTCCTGGATCAAAACCCCAGGTGGCAAAGATGGGGCAGTCGCTTGGGCATGGTTAACCATTGCCAGACTCGCGATCGCGCCAGCAGTTAATAAGCCCGTTAGACCCATCATCCATTTGTTCGTATTCATCATCTTCACTCCCGTTAGACAACGGTGATTGTGGACTGAACCAGAAATTGAATCGTGGTATCAGTGACTCAGGTAAGCTGAGCGTTCGTTCAGGTTAAGAGGAGACACTGCTTGAAGGGAATGGGTAGGGAATGGGCAGTGATTTCTACCTCACTGATCAAGTTACACCCTCCATTTAGCTGGAGAGGCAAGTGATTGAAATTAAACGTTACTTGCAATCGTGATCAGTAGAATATCCACTTCATTAAGAGCTTCCGCAACCTCAAAGCATGGAAATTAAATCAGTTCGATATTGGGTAGTGAGCGAGTTTTGTCGTCAAATTCATTACCAAGTACCGATGGATCAGCGAAACTCGCCCGTACAGTTTGGATCGATCACATTTTCCCAAGACGCTTCCGCCCAAGACTGTTTCGGTGTTCTAGGGCAGGTTTCGGCGGCTACCGAAGAGGTGGGCGTAGGTATAACAGAGTTCACACCCAATCAGGAAAATTTGACAGGTTAGATAAAGCCAGAGCAACAAAATCATGACCCCACCAATCACACCGTAGGAGAGGTAACGACTCCCAATGGAAATGACACTGCTCCCTGCTAACCGTTGTAAACCAACCAACAGAAAAGCGGTTAGCAAAGCACCCAACCAGGTATCCTGCCACGCGACTTTAGTCGAAGGAAGAATTTTGAACAGGATGCAGCAGGCGATCGCCAGAATTAGTACGGACGAACCAAACTGTAGCCCCTGCATGATTTGCAGAGCATCGATCTGGACAAATGCAAAGGTCTCTTGAAAGGTTATTACCAGTTGCAGAACGATCTTAATGACAATGTTAGAAATGAGGGAGACAAATAGCAACAATGCCACCCCTAAAACGAGCAGGAAGGACAAAAGCTTATTGAGCAGAAACGAGAAAATGGTTTCGCGAATTGAACTTTGGCTATTGACCTGCCAGATTTTTTGGACAAAATCATTGAGTGCGGCAAAGACAGTGCTGGCCGAGTATAACAATAGCCCAAACCCGATCAAACCAGCACCTGTACTACTCTTGGTCAGTGATCCGATCGTTACCTCGATCATCCGATACGCTTCTAGCGGTAGCGAGTGTTCCACTGTCTTGCGCATTGTTTCAAACGCAACGGTACCCGGTTCAATCCATTGGCTAATTACGCTCAGCAGAATTAGCAGAATGGGAAACAACGAAAACAACGCATAGTACGATAAGGCGGCTGCCATACTGGGGCAACTGTCCTGTTGCCATTTCAACCCGGTTTTAATTAGTAGTTGCGCGGGTTTCGTTGGTAGAATGTGGGAGCGAACGTATTGAATGATGCGCATTGGAGCAGGGTTCCAAGTCGTGACTATACCAAAGTTCCAGGGCAAAACAGCGTAATAGACTCAGACAGATTTAAAGTTTAGGAGGAGCGTGGCATTGCCATGCCCGTACAAGCATCTATTGCGTTCCTAATGTAAATCGGTATAAGCCCTAGAATCGTGGATTTAATCAACTTGTAAACTGTACGGGCAGGTCGAGCAAACCAATCTGCACCCTGCAATGGATTTGACAGCAAAACCCGCTCCTACCAACAATCGAACGTATTTAATCCCTGCTCGTTAATAGTTCCTGAATGTCTTTGACAAGCTGTTTCAAGCTGATGGGCTTGCTGATGTAATGGTTAGCACCTGCCGCCAGACAGCGCTCCTGATCGTCGGGCATTGCTAAGGCCGTGAGAGCAATGATGGGAACGGCAGCCAGTTGCTCGTTGGAACGAATCAGGCGGGTAGCTTCCAGGCCATCCATCTTTGGCATTTGAATATCCATCAGGATGATATCGGGTTGTTCAGCGATCGCTAATGAGACGGCTTCTTCACCATTGGCGGCGACAATGACACGGTAATTATGCGCCATGAGATAGGAACTGCAAGTTAACACATTGTCCTCATTATCTTCTGCTAGCAGAATGAGGGGAGCGATCGCGGTTTCTGGTGGTGCAGTCATTGTGGCTGAAGACGGGGTATCCGGTGGAGCATTAGCAACACACCCATCAGCATACGGCATGTGATAGGGGAGTGCCACAGTAAAACAACTACCTTTCCCCAGTTGACTGTCAACCGTGACCTGTCCACGGTGTAATTCGGTAATTTTTTGCACCATTGCCAGTCCCAATCCGGTACCAGACTGTTGTCGATTCAAACTGCTATCAATTTGCACGAATGGTTGAAACAGGCGCGGCAGGTCGCAAGGGGCAATCCCAATGCCCGTGTCGCTTACTTGAAACAGAATTAGAGGTTTATTATTTTGGCGGAAACGATCAGGAATGGTGGCCTGCCCTTTCCAGGTGCCACCACACCCAGTTGCCACCTTCAGGCTAATTTGACCACCGTTGGGCGTAAATTTAACCGCATTCGTCAGCAAATTGATCAATACCTGCCGAATCCGCCGCTCATCCACGACGATATCGTCAATATTCTTCGGAATATCACTGGTCACTTGCAGGTCTTTCTGAAAAGCCTGTTGTCTGACGAAGACCAGACTGGATTCACAGAGATTCCGGACAGACGCGGGTGCCAGGGCCAGTTCCATTTTGCCGGATGAGATTTTTGACAGGTCAAGAATGTCGTTGATTAATTCCAGGAGATGCTGACCACTCCGGGCGATAGTACTAATCGCCGTCTGCTGCCGTTCATTGAGTGACCCCAGAATTTGGTCATTCAGCACCTCTGATAAACCCAAAATGGCATTGAGGGGAGTCCGTAATTCGTGGCTCATGATGGCCAGGAACTCGTCCTTAAGCCGGGTGGCACGGGCCAGTTCCTCGTTGGTTTGTTGCAATTGGGCTTCAGTAGCTTTGCGATCGCTGATGTCAGACAGGATACCTTGCATGCCAACCACGGCCCCGGTATTGTCCCGGATCAGGTTAGCACTACTGCTGACCCACAGGTAGTGACCATCTCGATGGCGATGGCGAAACTCCGTAAAACTCACTTTGCCCAGTTCCAATAACTGCTGCTTCTGGCTGACGACGAATGCCAGATCGTCTGGATGAACGAGATGATTGGCTGGCTGACCAATCCATTCCTCCGGTTCCCAACCAAAAAGAGCTTTAAACTGGGGGGATAGATAGGTACTTAATCCCTCAAGATTCACTGTCCAGATAACATCAGTGACCCCTTCAACCAGGTTCCGAAATTTCTCTTCGCTCTCAGCCAATGCTAGTTCCATCTGTTTACGGGTGGTGATGTCCTGGGCGATCCCAATGTTTTGCTTCACCTGCCCCGCCGCATCGCGACTGAAGACGACACTCCGACTACTCAGCCAGTGCCATTCACCATTGGCATGGCGCAGGCGAAATTCAAATTCTATAATTTCATCATCATTAGCCCGTGCGAGACGCTCATGGTAGTCTGGCAAAACGGATGCGATATCATCGGGATGCATTAAGTTAGTGGCTAAACGTTCTCCCATTGCCTGCACTTCTGCCGGGGTGTATCCCAGAATGTGGGTTATCTCACGGTTGACGAAAATATTGCGTTGTTCCTGTAAATCGTAGACATAGATTAAGTTAGGCGACGACTCAACAATTTTCCGAATAAATTCCTGACTTTCTTGCAGGGCTACCTCAATACGTTTGCGATCGCTGATGTCCATCAAGATGCCAACCAGGTGAGTTGTCTGACCCTGGCTGTTGGCAACGGGGTTACCCTTGACAAACATATAGCCAGGAGTACCGTCAGAGCGGGTAAAAGGAATGTCGAGTTCATAGGATTCGCCGGTTTGAGTCGCGTGCTGAATCGCTGTTTCAATCCGCGCGCGATCAGTTTCTGCAAACAGTGAAAGGCTTTCCTGATAGGTTGGCTCTGCCTGGTCGGGGGGAAAGCCAAAGATATGAAAGACTTCGGGTGACCAGGTAATTTTGTCAGTCAGGAGATCGAGTGACCAGTGCCCCAGATGAGCAATTTGTTGGGCTTCTTGCAAACGGCTTTCACTCTGTTGCAGAGCGGTCGTGCGCTGTTTTACCCGGTCTTCTAATTCGCGATTGAGTTGTTGAAGCTGGGTTTCAGCGCGTTGCCGCTCCCGCAGTTCAATTTGGAGTTGACGATAGGCGGTTGCCTGCTGAATGGCGATACTTGCCTGGGTTGCCAGTTGCTGTACCCAATGAATATCGGAAGTGTCCCAAGCACGGGGTTGCTGGCATTCATGGGCAATCAGCAAGCCCCAGAGGGTTTCATTGTGCAGGATGGGAGTGACGAGGTTCGCCCGTACCTGGATACTGGCTAACAGTTCGACATAGCAGGGTTGCAGGGAAC
>CAZGDE010000122.1:0-11061 GCA_964524315.1 uncultured bacterium | reverse complement strand
CATCATCGCGATCGCTCACATGGCTGGTTCTACCCTGGCAATAGGGTTCATGCCAATTGGTCGCGAAGCACGGATCGTTGATTTCCCAGTGGAGGATCGACAGTTCCGTATTGTTGACCGATTCCACGGATACCCAACCGGACCAATCGGGTTGAAACTGGTAAATAATGGTGCGATCGCAGCTTAGCAACTGCCGCAACCCATCGACCGCCGATTGGAGGATTTGAGCTAAGTCGAGGGATTGGCGAATCCGCAGGGCAATGTCTGAGAGTAATTCTTTTTGCTGTTGCGCCCGTGCCAACTGGCGGGCCAGAGCCCGATATTCGATAACTGCCGCAACACTTTTCCGCAGCACACCGGGAGTAATGTCATCCTTACTCAGGTAATCCATCGCTCCGAGCTTCATGGCTTGTACGGCCAAGCGCTCATTCCCTACGCCAGTGAGAATAATCACAGGAACTTTGGCCGGAAATTGCCCCGCTGCGCCGTTTTCCTGCAGAAATTCTAAAAACTCAAGCCCGTCCCCATCGGGTAAATGCATATCCAGCAGTACCACATCCGCCATGTGCGATCGCCACAGGTTCCTGGCCTCTTTGATCTTGTTCGCTGCCAGAATGTGATAGAAATTGTCAGGGTCAGACTGAAGGTAGCGCGTATAGGTCACACAATCGGTTTCGGCATCGTCGACCAGCATGATGGTGACTGTGTACTGCGATCGATGTAGTTCATTGCACCGGGTGGGTGACTTTTGCATAGCCAGACCAAGATATGTAAAACAGTTTTCAGAAAGGGCTTCTTAGTACGGCTGAGCAGCGATATAAATCCTGTAGGTGCAGTTTACGCTGGCAGAGCCTTGCTGCAGAAAATACCGTTTCTACGGCAGGTGTGTCTGTCTGTGGATCATATCCATATTCAGCAGTGCCGGATTTTTCTATATAAACTGGATTAAGCTTATGCTAGCCCAGAGTCAGTAAATTTCTCTCAAGAATCACATTTCTTGAGATTACTACGGCGATCCCGTTACGCATCAATGGAGCCTGTCATTGCGTACTAATGCGAAGTAAATTTTATCCGGGCAAAAATTAAGGGGTGTGGACAGGCAAGAGTGCTTGGATGTCCTGCACTAGTTGTTTCAAGCTAATCGGTTTACTCAGGTAGTGGTTAGCACCGGCAGCCCGACAGCGGGCTTCATCACCGGGCATAGCTAAGGCGGTCAAGGCAATAATGGGAATCGTTTTACAGGACTCATTGGCTCGTAGCAGTTGGGTTGCGGTCAGGCCATCCATTGTGGGCATTTGAATATCCATCAGGATGATATCGGGTTGGATGCTGCTTGCCAATGAAACAGCCTCCTCACCGTTAGCGGCAACCATGACCCGATAGTTACGGGCAGTGAGATAGGCACTAAAAGTTGCCACATTGTCCTCATTATCCTCTGCTAGTAGGACAAGGGGGGCGATCGCTGTTTTCGTCGTGTCTATTGGTACGGCTGGCGAAACTGGCTCAGATGCCACGGGGGTTGAGCTGGCGGCTATTTCTGCCAGCCTGGCAGGGAGCGCCACAGTAAAACAACTTCCCCGTCCCGGATGACTGGTAACCGTCACATCGCCTCCATGCAGTTTAGCAATTTGTTTCACCATTACCAGACCTAAGCCTGTCCCAGGCTGCTGCCGGTTCAGGCTACTATCAATTTGCACGAATGGTTGAAAGAGGCGTGTTATATCCTGTGGGGCAATCCCAACGCCGGTGTCACTCACTTGCAATAGAAGCAGTGGGGTATGTTGCTGTTTATAACTCTCAGGCACCGTCGCCTGCCCCTGCCAGGTGTCACCACAGCCAACTGCTACATTCAGGCTAATTTGCCCACCGTTGGGTGTGAATTTAACCGCATTCATCAGCAAATTAATGAGCACCTGTCGCATCCGCCGTTCATCCACAACAATGTTGCCAAGCGATGTGGGAATATCACTGGTGACGTGCAGTTGCTTTTGTAATGCTTGCTGTTTGATAAAAAGGAGGCTGGCCTCGCAAAGCGCCTGGACGGACGTGGGAGCCAGAAACAGTTCTACCTTCCCGGATGAGATCTTTGATAGGTCAAGAATATCGTTAATCAGTTCGAGCAAGTGTTCGCCACTACTGGCAATTGTGGCGATCGCCTGCTGTTGGGGGTCATTCAGTTCGCCGAGAATTTGCTCTTGCAACGTCTCTGACAATCCTAAGATCGCATTGGGCGGTGTCCGCAGTTCGTGGCTCATAGTAGCCAGGAATTCATCCTTGAGACGCGTGGCACGGGCGAGTTCGGCATTGGTTTGTTGCAATTGGTGCTCAAACTGCTTGCGATCGCGAATATCCAGCAGGGTGGCCCGGTTATACAGGATGTTGCCATCGTCATCCTTCACGGCTGTGGCATTGACCAACACCGGCAGGATGGATCCATCTTTGCGGATCAGTTCGTATTCCACATTCTTGATCACGCCCTGTTGCAGGAATGCCGCGTAATGTTGGTAAAACGTTTGCTGACTGTCCTCGGTCAAAAACTTATATATGGGTTTGCCGATCATTTCTACCCGCGTGTATCCAAGCCATTGCAATTCGGTTTCATTCACTCGTAGATACCGTCCCTGCGGATCGAGGGAATGGTAGCCACAGGGGGCATTGTTGTAAAGATCTTCAACTTCCTGGGTGTAGCGTACTAAAGCAGCCTCTGCCTGTTTACGGGCTGTAATGTCATAGTTGATACCGACGATGCGCTGCGGTTGCTGCCGGTGGTCGTAATGCATCAACCCTGTTGCTTTGATGAAGCGAGTTGTACCATCGGGCAGAATAATCCGGAACTCAGTATCAAACTTACCCAGAACCAACGCCTGTTCAAAGTACCACTCCACCGTATCGCGATCGTCGGGATGGATTGCCTTAACCCAGTTTTGATAAGTGATGGGGTGTTGCAACTCCTCCAGACCATAGAGGGTGTACATGCGTTCATCCCAAATGGTTTCATTTTCTAAATCCCAGTCCCAGGTTCCAATTTCAGCCGAGTCCAGGGCCAGGGTCAAACGGTCAGACAGGTTGTGTAGTTCCGTTTGGATCTGATGGCGATCGCTAATGTCGACGACATATCCCACCAGTTCACGGGGTGACCCATCGGCAGAACGTACCAGCCTGACTTCATCCTGGATCCAACGATACTCACCGTTCTGATGTTGAATGCGGTATTCCAGGCTAAGATGACCTTGTTCCAGAACCCGTGGTATTGCTGACACAATTAATGGGCGATCTTCGGGATGCACTCGATTCAGCCAAAAGCCGGGTTGATTGACCACTTCAGCGGGGGTATAGCCAAAGTGAGACCAGACATTATCGCTCACAAAGGTGGTAGCAAAATCATCCCCGGCACGGGAGGTGTAGATGACAGCCGGACTGGAAGACAGGATAAATTGTAGCCGTTCCCGCAATAACCGATTCTCAGCCTCTACATGTTGACGGGCGGCTTCGCTGCGTTTGGCGGCTGTGATGTCATGGGAAACCCCCAGCAGGCGCACAATATTGCCATGCTTGTCCCGACTGAGGGATAGCCGTAAATGTACATAGAGTAATTCCCCTGATTTGGCTCGACAGGCCACTTCCGTTTCGTGGTGTTCGTTGGCTAACAAGGGTGCAATGATAGCAGCCAATTCAGCCGGATGATCGTACAGGAGCCCGATACTTTGCCCGATCACTTCGGTTGCCTGATAGCCGAAGAGTCTTTCAGCACCGTGATTCCAGGTTTCGATGATGCCATCAAGGTTGGTCGCAACGACTGCATCATGGATCTCTTGCAGAATATTGGCCTGAAAACTGAGTTGGGCTTTTTGCTGGCGTAGGGTCGAGGTGCGTTGTGCGACCCGATCTTCCAGCTCTTGATTCAGTTGTTGCAGTTCAGCCTCGGCGTCTTGCCGTTCCATTAACTCGATTTGCAACTGGCAATAGGCCGTTGCCTGTTGGATAGCAATACCCATCTGGGTTGCCAACTCCTGCATCAGATAAATGTCTGCGGTATCCCAGACGCGAGGCTGATGACATTCATGGGCAATCATTAAGCCCCAGAGGGTTTCATTGTGCAGGATAGGAGTGACGAGGTTGGCCCGTACTTGAATACTGGCTAATAATTCGGCATAACAGGGTTGCAGAGAGCCATCATCGCGATCGCTCACATGGCTGGTTCTACCCTGGCAATAGGGTTCATGCCAGTTGGTCGCAAAGCACGGATCAAGAATTTCCCGATGGCGGATCGATAGTGCCGTGTCACTCACCGATTCCACCAAAATCCAGCCTGACCAGTTGGGTTGAAACTGGTAAATGATGGCGCGATCGCAACCCAACAATTGCCGCAAGCCATCGACGGCCGCTTGCAGGATTTGGGATAAATCGAGGGATTGCCGAATCCGCAAGGCAAGCTCGGATAACAACTCCTTTTGGCGTTGGGACCGTACCAGTTGATGGGCCAGTGATTGATACTCGATGACAGCGGCCACACTTTTCTGCAAAGCAAGAGGCTGGATGTCACTTTTATTGAGGAAATCCATTGCACCGAGTTTCATGGCGGCCAACGTACTCCGTTCGTTGCCATCCTCCGTCAACAGAATAACCGGCACTTTGGCAGGGAACACGGTTTCGGTTGTGCTGACTTGCAGAAACTCTAAAAACTGTAATACCTCCCCATCGGGCAGGTTTACAGCCAAAATCACCACAACAGGAGCCTGCAACTGCCATGTGGCGATCGCGGCTTGCAGTGTACTGACCGGGATAATGTGATAGTTATGGTCAGGAGCGGACTGGAGATAGCGAGTGTACGTGTCGCTGTCAGCCTCTACACCATCGACCAGTAAGATTTTGATCGCGTGTTGCGATCGTTGCAATTCATAGAACTGAACCGATGGCTGTGGCATAACCGATACAACAGGGAAGCTCAAACCGTTTCTCAAAGGAAGTTTAAGTAATGGTTAAGTATATCAAGAGTTACTACTATGCTACTCCTAGAATGATGAAATTTTTGATGTGGAAATATATTTATTGAAATCGCTAATTTTAGTTAATTCTGTTTCACCATATCCTTACAATTAGTTAACTTGACTCGTAATTGTACGGATGTTTCTTACCTGATCTACATAATTAAACGTGTAGATAATACGGAGTATCTGGGTCGGTGGTGGATAATGATGAAGACCCATCATCCGTCGATACCATCATGACCGCATCCCTTTATCCCCTGCTGTATCAGGTCAACGCCCGTGTCTTGTTACGGCAGTTATCGACTCAACTTCATCGTGCGGCAACGCTAGATGATATCCCCGATGCTGTATTGGATGCATGGTCAACATCAGGCTTTGACTGGGTATACTTACTCGGTGTTTGGCAAACAGGCACGATCGCCCCACAGGTATCCCGGTCAAACCCAATTTGGTTAGAGGAATATCACCAATTACTGACTGATCTGCAGGACGAAGACATGTGTGGTTCCTGCTTTGCGGTGGCAGGGTACACGGTACATGCGGACATGGGTGGCAATGGGGCAGCAGAACGGTTGCGCGATCGCCTCCACCAACGGGGCTTAAAACTAATGCTGGACTTTGTGCCTAATCACACCGCTCCTGACCATCCCTGGGTGCAAACCCAACCCAATTTTTATGTGCAGGGAACGCCGATCCAACTGGAGCAAGCGCCACAGAACTACTGCCGGGTGGCATTAGCCGCTGAGGAGCGGATCTTTGCCTACGGGCGTGACCCTTACTTCCCCGGCTGGTGCGATACCTTGCAACTTAACTACGGCAACCCCCATCTGCAAATGGCACAACTGAACGAACTGCTGGCGATCGCGCGTTTGTGCGATGGTGTTCGGTGTGATATGGCCATGCTCATTCTGCCCGAAATCTTTCAGCGTACCTGGGGCATTGCAGCGGAACCATTCTGGCCCGACGCAATCGCTAAGGTGAGATCGTGTCATCCTGGTTTTGTGTTTATGGCAGAAGTCTATTGGGACATGGAATGGACACTCCAGCAGCAGGGCTTTGACTACACCTATGACAAATGTCTGTACGACCGCCTGCGTGATCAGCATGCCCGTTCCGTGCGGGAACACTTCTGGGCTGATCTGAGCTATCAGGCTAAGTCTGCCCGTTTTCTGGAAAACCATGACGAAGCTCGGGCGGCGGCGACGTTTCCGCCAGGGGTGGATGAAGCGGCGGCGATCGTCTCCTGCTTCTGTCCCGGTTTGCGCTTTTTCCACCAGGGACAGCGTGAAGGATATCGCAAACGTATTTCCATTCATCTCAACCGTGGCCCCCAGGAACCGATTGATAGTCGGCTAGAAGCGTTCTACGACCGCCTGTTGGCCTGCTTGAAGCAGCCCCTTTTCCGGCAGGGTACCTGGCAATTGCTGGAGACTCGCCCTGCCTGGATCGGTAATGGGACTGTCGATGGTGCGATCGCCTTTGGTTGGACAGCTGCAAACAGTACCTATGGTTTGGTGGTGGTCAACTATGCCCCTCACCAGAGCCAGTTTTACGTCAGCCTGCCCTTTAAAGACCTGGCGGGTGGTACGATTCGCCTCACCGATCTGATGCACCCGATTCAGTACGATCGCCCCGGCGATAGTCTGGAACAGTCTGGAATTTATTTCGATCTACCGCCCTGGGGATATCACGTTTTTGCGCTCAGTCGCCTGACCTGATAGGGAAATGCCCCTATTGATCCAAGGCTATCCACACCCTGTCAATCATGCCTAATTCACCTGAATCCCCAACCTGTCTGAGGACTGTGAGTTAGATGCCGGGTCTTCGTGGCGATCGCCAGTTCTGCTGATTGGGTCAGGGGATACTGGACTGGAAACGCAGCAGGTTGACTTAAATCAGCAATCAGTTGATCAATTAGATCGGTGGTGACATGGGGCATGATGAAAATGTGGTTATAGGCTCGTTTTTGCCCATTTACATAAAGTGATTCACTGGATAAAGAGTATTTGAAAATGATATCTGGATTCGCCTGCTTAAACCGGATCGTGAGCGACAGAGGGCTATGTTCAATCCAGAGGTCAGTGCCTAACCGTGTTTCCAGTTTTTTGAGTTGTTGCACGGCATAATCTGTGACGTTCTCGGTATAAAGGGCTTTGGCAATTTGGCGCTCATAGGAATTTTTCGCCAAATAGTCCCACAGAATCATGGCGGATAAACCATTGCGCGATCCGGCAAAGGTGGTGTCGGGTGATCCTAAATACTCCGGCTTATCCGGTGGGCGCAGTTGGTACTTGGTTTTTGTGAGATAGATTCCGCAGGGACAGGGAGCACCGATCCATTTGTGGCCACTCATGGCGATCGAGTGGACAAAGGGCAGTCGAAAATCAAAGTTTGGCCCCCGGCGGGAGATTTTGCCTGCAAGATATCCCATCTCCACAAATGGCATATAAGCAGCTCCCAGAGCGCCGTCTACATGGAACCAGAAGCCAGTCCGCCGATCAAATTTGCGGCGATCTCTCGGATCATAAAACACCTTGCGTTCATCCAGTCCGTACCGTTTGAAGATCGGCATCAGGGCATTGCCAGCCGCTTCGACATCATCGTAGGCACCTTTAAAGGTAGTGCCGTAGTTGAAGCAGATCAAAATGGGATACCCCCTGGCAGCAAAGAACTCGACGAGCTGCGTCAGTGCCAGGATATCGATTGACCCAGGCCCCGCACTACCCTGGGTTGAGGGCACTTCCTTGGGCCACGGTTGACCGGGAGCCAGGGGGTTAGCCTCTGGGTAATACTGCTGTCCAACTTCGTAAAAGGTTGGCAACCCCAAAATAATCCCTGCTTTGACGATGGAATAGTGGGTGTCTTCCGAATAAAACACAACCGGGGTGTAGGCGTGGGGATTGTCGGGTGTAGCCGCTACCTGCCGGTAGACTAATCGACGAGTAGCGGTTTTGGGTTCCCCTGTCAGACTGGCAATTCTGGCTTCTTCCTCGGCAGTATGTTCTTCTAGTAGTAGTTTGCCTGCGAGGTAGTCACGGGCATTCCACAGGCCATACAAATTAGCTTCTGTGCAACCCATACCCACGACGTATCCCCAGTAGGACTCACCATCATGGGGATCATGGGGGTAACGGGCATGCCATAAAGTGGCGTAGTAATCGAGGACAGCACGTTCCATCCATTTACTATTGGTCGTGAGGTTGCCACTAATGAATGGATCCCCTACGTTATTGACATGACAATCAAGATATTGCTGAAGGTCAGCCGCATAATCCAACTGCTGATTAACTTGATACCCTAGAAAATTAGCTTTCTGTACAGAGATATATTGCTGCAACTGCTCCAGGGCGTGCAATCGTTGGGAGTCAGTTAAGCCCCTGGGCGGCAGTTGAAAGTCTTCTGAAGTGATGCCTTTGACCTGGGGATAGACCGTACTGGGAGGAGCAGTTGAGGACTGCCGGATGGTGGTAGTTGCTCCGGTGGGCGGATGACCAGTTCCGTTAGTATGGACATTCATCTTGCTAGCCCTCATGGACGATGGGCGTTGATTCTGCTAGGGCTTTCGCTGACAACGCTAGCTTGGGTTAGACAGCTAGCGTACTTGATTGGATGATCAAGAGACCGGGGTGGCGTTTTCTCCATACATCATTTCATTGGCTTCGGCATAACGCCCCATAAACCGCATAAAGCGTTCCCAATGGTCATCCTGATCAATTTCCAGCTTGCACTCAACCCGGCGCAGGTCTTCTCCTTCGGGGCCACCATAAATAAGCTGTACCCCGGACGGCTCAACCAGCATTTCTCCTTCTTCGTCAATCAGATGGACGGCATTGGCTGAGGGCTTCCAGTAACTCCGAAAGTGTTCCAACGATTCTAATTTTTCAAATATTAAAATCGCCGATCGCTTCCCGGTTGTTTTGCCACGTCTTAAGCTAACGCCACTTAACGCTTCGGGCACCCCAGAAAAGATCTCAATACTGGGAAGTTGAGCTACCATAAAAGCCTCCCAAAATTTACCACTATTAGTTTTTGCAAATAATGAACTACCAATGATGAACGATTGTTGCACTGTTCATCTCTCATTCTGGATACTTGCATCCTAACAATGTTGTGTACTGTTGAACCTGATATCGAATAAAGCTTAAAGTTCTAGATTGAGCGACATAAGTAATAGGGAATAAATTTAATTCAATCCTAAATAAATCTAATCTCTTAAGTGAATCTAGTAGTAGTATGTCAATACTTGTTACCAAGTGACCAAATATTGTGACGTTCCAGTTTCTAAGCACGAAAATATAGATATATAGCATTCCTGCTTGACTAATGAGACATAGTTTTTAGAATCTCGTTTTCATAGATTCCATCATTTGAATTAATTGTTTAACTGGGGAGGTTGCTATGTTGTTCATGATTGCCATTCCTCATGATGTTTTCTATATCACAGTTAAGCTTTGTACGCTGGTTCTGGCGCTCTTGATGTGGTGGTTCGTTGTTTCTGCCCCTACGACTCCCGTAACGTAAAAAGACATCACTATAGCAGGCCAGGAGGTGTTTCCTGTTGTTAAGGAATTTCTCTGCGGGAGGGAGGCTGTCGGTAATCATCGTCATGGGAGAACTGTTGCTGGGCCTATGTCCCCTACCAGGCAACAAAACGATCGCCCCAAGTGTTAGTATCCTGAGTCAGCATCAGTCAGTTGCAATAGCCGCCCTGGCCAATGGTTATTATCAATTTTGTAGTCAGGCTGACCCAGGTAATGGTCGCGATGGTGAGGGCGTTTGCTTCCTATTCGAGAAAGCAGGGCCGCAGGTCGAAGGGTACTATGGTTATCCCCATTCCGATCACTTCATTTGCCTGAAAGGAACGACCCAGGACAATGTGCTGCAAGGAGAAGCGTTTGTGATTTCCTGGGAAGGTGTGGAATGGAAAGAGGTGCCGCAAACGTCATTTACATGGGATGTAGAAGGACGTTTGACGCTCAGTCGAGTAATGAAACCACCATCACAAGCACAAGCACAAGCAGTGACGAAAATCTTGTTTCGTGATGCCCGGTTGGATGTACATGGCTTTCATCAATACAAGCAACCCCGGATGCAACACCCATCGAAGCTATGCTCCTGGAGCAAGTAGTAAGCACACAGGTTACAGGACTGGAGCCAGTAACCGCGCTGCTTTGACTACTAACCGAAACCAGAATGGTTTACGTTTATAATCATCCAGATCAACGGTAATCGATGCCGCCAAATCATGCTTTAACATCCGTTCTACAGCCTGAATGAATTGGGGATGGGTAATGAAACCCATGACTTCAAAGTTGAGGAAAAAAGAACGATTATCTAGATTGACAGTGCCCACACCCGCGATCGCATCGTCAATCAAAATGACCTTTTGGTGCATAAATCCCTGCCGATAGCGGTACAACTGAATCCCAACGGACTTTAACTCGTTGTAATAGGCAAATGAGCAGAGATAAACAAATAGATGATCCGGGCGATTGGGCAGGATAATACGTACATCTACACCACGCATGACCGCTAACTTAAGCATGGTCAGAACAGATTCATCGGGCACAAAATAGGGACTGGCAATCCAAAGACGCGATTGAGCCAGATTGATGACATCGATAAAGAATAGCTGGCATGCGGGTAAGGTATCGGCGGGGCCCGTGGGCAGGATCAGAGCCGTGGCATTGGTATCCGGTTGGTGGTCTACCTGCCAGTTAACGTCGGGTAGGTTACTCGTTGCCCAGTACCAATCTCCCAGAAAGCAACCTTGCAGCGCCTGGACGCTGGGCCCATAGACTTGTATGTGGGTGTCACGCCAGGGGCTCAGTTTGGGGTTTTTGCCAAGATATTCATCACCAATGTTGAGGCCACCCACAAAAGCAGTTTCGCCATCTACGACCAGAATTTTCCGATGGTTGCGGAAGTTGATTTGAAACCGATTGCCCCTACCTTTGGTCGTGTGAAAGGCACTGACGTGAATACCCTGTTGGCGCAGGGATTTGATGTAGGGGCGGGAAATATCTTTGGAGCCAATTTCATCGTACAGCAGATATACCCGTACACCCTGTTG
>CAZGDE010000121.1:0-16929 GCA_964524315.1 uncultured bacterium | reverse complement strand
TGGTGAAATGTGGAGCCGTCTTGCAAACTGTGTTCATAGCACAACAACTTAAGCCCTTAGCCCTTGAGAGGAATTTGCGTTCTTCGATTTCATTCTGCAATTCCTCATTCACCAATCACTTAGATAGGAGAATTACCTAATGTCTACATTCAAGTACAATCGTCTAGACAAGAATAATGCTGCGGTTTTACTGGTGGATCACCAAACTGGGCTGTTCTCGCTTGTGCGTGATATTGGTGCTGCCGACTTCAAAAATAATGTGTTAGCGCTAGCAAGTATAGCCAAGTTTTTCAACCTGCCTACTGTTTTGACCAAAAAATCTGGGATACAAGCCCCGTCCTTTAGGATGGCCTTATAGTACAATAGTTCTGCGCCAATCATGCCAGGGTCAAATGCTTGTTGTAGAGTTCAAAGTTAAGGGGAATACTGCCCAGTGCGAGGCAATTGATGAAGCGATCCAAACCGCTCAGTTTGTTCGCAACAAATGCTTGCGCTACTGGATGGACAATCGAGGGGTCGGACGAGCTGAATTGTATCGTTACAACACCCAACTCCGAGCAGATTTCCCTTTTGTTAAGGCTCTTAACTCTCATGCTTGTCAGGCATCTGTAGAGCGTTGCTGGTCTGCAATTGCCCGATTCTTTGATCGATGCAAGCAGCAAATTCCAGGCAAGAAAGGGTATCCCAAGTTCAAGCAACACAGTCGTTCTGTGGAGTACAAAACGTCGGGATGGTCACTTTCTGAAGATCGCAAGCGCATTACCTTCACTGATGGCAAGCACATTGGTAAGTTGAAATTGATGGGCAGTCGAGACTTGAATTTCTATCAACTTGACCAGATTAAACGGGTGAGATTGGTTAGAAAAGCAGATGGCTATTACTGCCAGTTTTGCATTCAAGTAGATGTTCTAGTCCAGTCAATCCCAACACAAAAAGCAGTTGGAATTGATCTGGGTTTGAAATACTTTATTGCTGATTCGCATGGGAATACTGAGCCTGCCCCACAGTTTTACCGTCAGGCAGAAGCGGGATTGAACCGTGCAAATCGCCAAAAGTCAAAGAAGTACCGTCACGGTGCTAAACCTCAGTCCAAGAACTATCACAAGGCGAGAGTGCGATACGCCCGGAAGCATTTAAGAGTAAGTCGGCAGCGAGAAGAGTATTGCAAGCGAGTCGCATACTCCGTGATCCAATCTAACGATTTGGTCGCCTACGAAGACTTAAATGTGAACGGGCTGGTCAAAAATCGTCACTTGGCTAAGTCAATTAGTGATGCAGGATGGTCAACATTTCGTCAGTGGCTAGAGTATTTTGGCAGGAAGTATGGGAAGGCAACTGTTGCTGTTCCTCCCCATTACACCAGTCAGAATTGCTCCAGTTGTGGCAAGATGGTCAAAAAATCATTGAGCGTGAGAACTCATATCTGCCCCCATTGTGGGTATGTGGCAGATCGAGATGTAAACGCAGCACTTAACATCCTGCAACGAGGGCTAACTACCGTGGGACACACGGGAAGTTTATACGCTTGGGGAGATTTGCCCGCTAGTCCAGTTGGTGAAAACCTGCTGGATTATGGCGAGTCGTAGAACCAAGAATCCCCGTCCTTGAGGACGGCGGAGTGTCAATACTAGCTTTGAGGACGGTCCCAATGGAGTCATCCTACCGGAACTGAAGGAGAAGTTTCCTGATGCTCCCTTCATTCCGCGCCCTGGCCAGATCAACGCTTGGGACAATGAGGAATTTGTTAAAGCCGTAGAAGCTACTGGTAAGAAGCAATTGATTATTGCCGAAATTGTCACGGATGTCTGTGTCACTTTTTGCGCGCTTTCAGCATTGGAGGCAGGGTATGACGTTTTTGTTGTCACCGATGCCTCTGGCACCTTCGATGAAGCCTGTCGCGATGCGGCGTGGGATCGGATGTCTCGTGCTGGTGTTCAGTTGGTCAATTGGTTTAGCGTTGTAGGTGAATTGCACCGTGATTGGCGTAACGATATTGAAGGGCTAGGTAACCTCCTTTCAGAGTTTATTCCTGACTACAAAAACCTCATGACGAGCTATGCAGCAATATCAAATGCTGGCTCTGCTAATCTTGAACGTCTCATGACTCGTGTGTAACTGAGTGGATGTTGTCATTGCTCAGTGATCCAGTTCATTTGCGGCATTGCATCACTCAACTCTTTTGCAAATGGCTGTAGCCCACTTGATCAAGTACATATCTTGTACATTCACAGGAATTTTCCATGTCGTGTCAACACCTGAATGAACTGACGCTAGAGACTATGATTTCAAAAGCCAATTACCCGGTATTCCGCTGTAAGGAATGCCTGCGAGTGGGCGACCGCTGGGTTCACTTGAGAATTTGTCAGACCTGCGGCAAAATGCTGTGCTGCGACTCGTCTAAAAATCAACATGCTCACCGTCATTACGAAGAGAGCGGACACGCGGTAATCAGTTCAGCAGAGTTGGGAGAAGAATGGCTGTGGTGCTTTGCCGATGAGCAACAGAAGAACTATTGATCACGCGCCCCTTTTCTACTCGCGAGGAAACCATGATGTCAAATCAGCCTGCCCTAACGGATATTTGGCCGAGTTTACCGTTGGACGCATGGTAAGAGACTTATACCACCTTGCACATGTGGACATTCCAATGCGAATGACGCGCACGAAATTAATTGATAACCAAAGGAATGAATCAGGAGAACTTTCTCCGAAATGGCAGAACGGGTGAGTGTAGTTCTAATGGCTCATCATCCCAGGTTAAGTTTATGATTCAAGGGATAAAAAAAGCGCCGCTTCGCTCATTTTGCTTGTTTGTCCTGACTGCCCTACTCACGGTTAGTTGTACAGGCATTAACTCCTATAACGGGACAACAGACTCAAATAGTCAAACCCGTGCGTCGGGCGAAATCACAGCATTCAGCATCGATCGCAACAATGAGTTACGTGATCGCATTGAACAAATCTCTCAATCTGCTCAAGGACGAGTTGGGGTGACTGCCACCGTGCTAGAAACTGGGGAATCAGTTACTCTCAATGGTGATCAGCAATTTCCGATGCAGAGCGTTTACAAGTTCCCGATCGCGATGGCGGTTCTGGCTCAGGTCGATCAAGGAAATCTGAAGATAGACCAGATGATCCGGATTGAAGCAAGCGATGTGGTTTAAGATAGTCGGATCCTAGAGGGGGATTCGCCAGGAAGGGAAGTCCGTTTAGCCCAATTGTTGCAGTATATGGTTTCTGAAAGTGATAGTACGGCTTGTGATACGCTATTACGCCTCATCGGTGGACCACAACGTGTCATGGAGTATTTGAGCGGCATTGGCGTCAATCATATCGTTGTCGCAAACACGGAAAATGAGATTCAGTTCGGACAAGATCCAGCCTTGCAGTATCGCAACTATGCAACGCCAGATGCAGCCGTTAATTTATTACGCGCTTTCCATAAAGGGCAAGGGCTTTCAGATTCTAGTCAAGCTTCATTGCGACAATGGATGACGGAGACCTCGACAGGTCCAAACCGGATTAAAGGTCTGTTGCCTGAGGGAACCGTTGTCGCGCACAAAACAGGAACTTCAGCTACGGTCGATGGCGTAACGGCTGCAACCAATGATGTGGGACTCGTGACGCTACCGAATGGGCAACATTTAGCGATCGCCGTCTTTGTCTCAGATTCTAGAGCCAATGCTACGATCCGTGAGGAAGTCATTGCAAAGGTGGCAAAGGCAGCCTGGGACGAATGGGCCCTTTAGCGTTTGCAAATTTCGTTCAGTTGCGGTCTGCTCATGCTGATTTACGACATTCAAAACCTGGTTAAAGTCTATCCAGCGCAATCTCAACCGGTTAACGATCGAATTACCCTGCAAATTTACCAGGGCGAAATTTTCGGCATCTTAGGCGATAACGGGGCAGGTAAAAGCACGCTAGTCCGCCAAATGGTCAATTTGTTGCCGAGTAGCTCAGGAACGATCGCATTTCTGGGTCAGCCGATTACGACCATTCCCAAAATTGTGCAAATGCATGTGGGCTATATGCCTCAGGAAAGCGGAGCAGTCAAAAATCTAACGATCTCAGAGAGTTTGTACTTCACTGCTCATTTACGCGGCTTGAATCGGCGAGAAGCTTGCCAGGAGCGAGATCGGCTGCTACACCAATGGCAGATGACCGAGTGGCGCGATCAACCGGCTGTCCGACTTTCCGGTGGACAACTGCGGCTTTTGCGGCTAGCGGTGGCAATGGCAGGTTCTCCGCCCGTCCTGATTTTGGACGAACCCACCAATGATCTGGATCCACAACGACGCAAATTAGTTTGGGATAACCTGCGGCAACTCAACCGAGAACAGCGAACCACGATTATTTTGATTACCCATGATGCGATCGAGGCAGAAAAAGCGATTGGGCGAGTTGGAATTTTACACGCCGGAAAACTGGTCGCAATCGGTCGCCCCAGTGACTTGAAGCAACAGGTCGATCGCCTGCTGCGTCTGGAGCTATTCTTTGAGCCTAACCAGCCTCCCGTTTTGCCTCCAGATCTGGTCTGCGATTGCCCCACGCCTGGGCACTGGCGCATTTTCCTGGAATGGGATCAAGTGGATCAAACGCTGAACCGTCTTGATCTCAACCAGATTGACGATTTTCGCCTCTATTCTGCCACGTTAGAAGACCTATATCTGCACTATGCAACCCAACCGTAAGCCCCTGCCACTCTGGCTGCAACTGTTCGATCTGCTGTGTATGGAATTGAGCAATTGGCGGTGGTCATGGCAGGTGATGGTCTTAACCGCAACCATCAGTCCCGTGTTGAGCATTATTGCATTAGGCAGTTTTGCCGCTAGAAATGACGCTGAATCACTCCATGCCATTCTCGCAGGTAGTTTGGTGATGTCTCTCATGTTTGGCAATCTGAACAATGTGTCTTCCCGCTTTGCCTATATGCGGTTCTCCGGTACGTTGGATTATTACGCGACATTGCCGATTCAACGATCGCTGTTAATGGTTGCCGTTGTTCTAGCGTTCTTTGTGCTGTCGCTGCCGTCGCTGCTGGTGACGATTGGTTTTGGCGCATGGTTTCTGCATTTGTCTTTGACCATTCACCCGCTGATTCTACTGGTCATTCCGCTCTGTGTCTTGCCGCTGGCTGGCGTAGGAGCTGCGATCGGGGCAAATGCCCCTACTCCAGAGGTGGGTGGGGGATTAACGCTATTAGTGACAATGCTGGCCCTGTTTGTTGGACCCGTTTTATTGCCTGTCAGTCGTCTTCCAGAAATCGTTCAAACAATCGGCTATTTGAGTCCGGCAACCTATGCGGCATCAGCATTAAAACAAACGTTGTTAGAACCCATGACACAGCGCATCGTGATGGATTTGGTGGCACTGACAGGATTTTTGGTTCTCACGCTCTGGCTGGTGTCTCGCAAGTTAAAGTGAATGACAAGGGTTAATGTTTCAAACATGCTGTAGAAACTTGAGGAACTCTGTTTGATTCCCACAACTAAGAATCACGCACGGAAAAATACTTGTTGCTTGAATCAAAGAATCGCTGGGCTTGAATTCGATTGGTACACACTTTAATTCTGTAGCAGTACTTTAGCGATCATCAACCAGAAGCAGGTGAAGGTTGTGGTGCATGATCCTGGTGGAGCTGGGTGCGTCGGGCACGTTTAACGGCGTGGCTTGTGGCTGGACGAGGACTCTCTAGCAAAGATGCAATCAAGGCGGTCAAACAAACTGGAAGAAATCCCTATGAAGCAGTCATCGCTGCCATTTTCACCGATTGCAATCTGTGGAGAGTTGCTGCAAAACTCAATTTGCTGCTCGATGAATGCGATCGCTGGAGAGGCAAGCTATCTTGACGCTAATCACCATAGATACGTTTCAAGCTGACCGCACGAACTGCTCCCACTCATCACGATATTTGTCCTTTGCAACCTCATCTAAAAACGTTGCTTCCAATGCATTCAAATTCAGTTGCCAAAGTTCTTCCCAGCTAAATCCTTGTGCTGCAAGCGTTAAATACTCGGTAGTCTTATTTAGTAAAGGGTGGAGAAAAGACAGTTTTTTCAATAAGTTGCTTGCTCTAAACGAATCTGTTCGTTGTAGTAATGGATGAAATTCCAAATTGCACTAATGTGATTATCCAGTTTCTTCGAGAACGATAAGGTCTGTCTCACTAACCGCGATACTCGTTGTCGTAACGTGTTGTTGAAGCGTTCAATGTAACTAGTCAATCCCGTTCCTTTGCCGACTGCATGATGTCGCTTACTGGGCAGTACGGTCTGATATGCCTCCCAATAGTCGCGATAAATCACCGCACACTGTCGATACACTGCTGGCATGGATTGCCATAACGCTAACGCCGAGGCACTAGAACGATCACCGATATGACATCCGACAATTTCACGAGTGGCGACATCGCGTGCTAGCCAGACCCACTGCTTGTTCCCCTTGTCATGGACAAATGACCACAATTCATCCATTTGTACCGTTAATGAGCCTTTGGGTTTAGGTATCACTTGGACCTGGCGTGGCACCCGCTCGTAGCTGCGGTTGACGTAGCGTTGTAACCAAGACGTTGACAATTGCAGCACTCGCGCAATCCCTGCTAGCGGAATCTTCTCTAAAAGTAAGCAGTCAATCATCGCTGTGCTGTCAGGTTCCCGCCGTTTCCATTGCGGATTTTCGACAAATTGACGACCACAATCGCGACATTTATAGTTCTGTTTTCCGCGTCGGGTTGTGCCGTTCTTCATGATGTCCTCAGAACCACAGTTAGGACAACGAAGGAACGGAGGGATAGATGACATAAGGGTACAAAAGTAAGGAGTCCTGATCTATTTTCCTTTATCCTTTACAAAAGAGTACTACCCGGCCATCATCTCCTCCAAATTTCGGTAGCTCAGGGCATAGCGGCAGTACCACCGAACATTGAGCAGGATAATTTCAGGTAAGAAGTGCCGCCATTTGAATAGACAAGTAGTAGACATCGCAGAGCAAGTAATCGTATCTGGGCTGACCTACCTTACCACTAATCAGTTTTTGCAACACAGCCCGGCCGTTTATGCAGATGACAAGCGCTTACGGCAAGTGTTACTAAATCTACTTAGCAATGCGATTAAGTTTACTGATTTTGGCACCGTTACATTTCGCGTAGAGGCCATAGATGGGTGTGAGGACGCCTCCTCTTCTAAATTGCGACGAATTCGCTTTCAAATCAAAGATACGGGCATCGGAATTACACCAGACAAACTAGACACGATTTTCTTACCTTTTGAACAGGCAGGAAAACGCGAACGCAATCACGAAGGAACTGGATTAGGACTTGTTATCAGTCAGCAAATTGTTCAGAAGATGGATAGTAAGATTCAAGTTCAAAGTGTGCTGGGGCAGGGCAGTATCTTCTGGTTTGAAGTTGATTTGCTTCTGGCATCCGATTGGACGGTTCATAACGCGATCGCGAATCACAAGATCATGGGCTATCAGGGCGAACGACGGAAGATTCTTGTTGTTGACGATCACGACGAAAATCGTTTGGTGGCCGTCAATATGCTGGAGCCACTTGGCTTTAAGGTCGTAGAAGCTGATGATGGGCAATCAGGGTTTGAAACGGCAATTCGAATGCGACCAGACTTAATTATTACCGATGTCGCAATGACCATTATGGATGGCTTAGAGATGACCCGCCGCTTGCGTCAGTTATCTGACTTCACGACGACACCAATCATCGCTTCCCCTGCCACCCTGTCTCAAGTGGATATGCAAGATAGCTTGGATGTGGGTTGTAATAGTTTCTTCCCAAAACCGATCGAATTTACTGGGTTGCTTGCTGAATTACAACGCCATCTGGAACTACAGTGGCTATACGACGAGACTAGAACAGAACCCAATCAATCTGTTGATAGTGATACGAGCCAGACAGATTAATTCCATCTACTGAAGAACTGGCAGCGCTTTATGCGGCTGCACAGGACGGTTTTATGACCGATATTCAGCAGGAAGCTAATCGCCTGAAGCAACTTGCCCCCGAATATATTGCCTTTGCGAATCGAGTTCTAGAACTGAGTCAAAAGTTTGATGACAAAGCAATTCTTCGTTTGATTGAGCAACGAGTTTAACACCTGGACCTGAGTCTCTGATACATAACTGCTAGCTGCCCTGTAATTCCATTTAGGAGTATCTTGATGTCTACCAGCTTTGTTTCTCAAAAAAATACAATTCTGGTTGTAGATGATACCCCAACGAATTTGCAAGTACTGTTTGATTTGTTGAGCGAACAGGGCGATCGCGTAGGGAGTGCTACAGATGGCGAAACAGCCTTACAACGCCTGAAGTCCTATCAGCCAGACCTAATCTTACTGGATGTCATGATGCCAGGAATTGATGGGTTTGAAACCTGCCAACAGATCAAAGCCAATCCCGCAACCTCTGACATTCCTATCATTTTCATGACAGCGTTATCTGATACGGTGGATAAGGTCAAAGGGCTGAGTCTAGGAGCAGTCGATTGTCTGACCAAACCGATTCAACATGAAGAAGCACTCGCACGAATTCGGGTGCATTTACAACTTAGTCAAACCCAAAAAAGGCTAGAGCGTAATAGTGCTGAACGATCCCAGACCTTGGAGCATTTAAAACAGACTCAGGTGCAGTTAGTTCAAAGTGAAAAGATGTCTTCTCTAGGCCAGATGCTGGCGGGGGTCGCTCATGAAATCAATAATCCGATTAGTTTCATCTCTGGTAATCTAGTGCCTGCCGAAGAGTATGTCCGGGAGCTGGTCGCGTTTCTAGCACTATACCGGAAATGTCATCCTCAAGCCCATCCAACGATTCAAGCCTGGACGGAAGAAGTTGATGTGGATTACCTGGCTGAAGACCTGCCCAAAATTATCAGCTCCCTGAAACTGGGAAGCGATCGCATCAGTCAACTGGTTCTTTCGTTGCGTAACTTCTCCCGCTTGGATGAAACAGAGTATAAGGCAGTGGATATCCATGAAGGACTTGAAAGTACCCTGTTAATTCCGCACCATCGCCTCAAAGCAAGACCGAATCAACCCAATATTCAGGTTACGCCAGTTCCCTCTGGTAGAGTGCTATCCCAGCCAGCTTAATCAGGTGTTCATGAACATTCTCAGCAATGCCATTGACGCCCTAGACGAACGAGATCAACAGCGTAGCCCTGATGACACGAAAGCGCAACCTAGCACGATCACGATTCGCACGGAGATTTTGTTCAACGAAATGATCGCCATTCGAATGATTGACAATGGCTCCGGTATTCAGGAAAGTATACTGTCTAAGCTGTTTGAGCCGTATTTTACAACCAAACCTACTGGTAAAGGCACTGGGCTAGGACTCTCTATTAGCTATCAGATTGCTACCCAAAAACATCGTGGTCGGGTATACCGCCAGTCTGTACTGGGGCAGGGAACCACATTTACCATTGAAATTCCAGTTCAACAAGCCTCGCCTCAATCGGCCCAGAGTTTTGTTTTGTTATAAAACTACTTCGGTATGGTTAAACTCAACGGAGTGGGCGACTGCTCCGCTGAGTTTAACGCAATCCCAACTAATCCAACAGCCCCAAAAGATTTGGAGTACAAAGGGAACAATAAGCACAACTTGTAGTGGAAGCGCCTTGCCTCTAGGCATTGGCTAAGATTTCCTCAGAGCGGCATGTTTAATCAATTTCAAGCTTTCATAAAATAGAATTCCCAAGTTATCCACACAGCTAACTTTCTAAGAAGCCCTACATATGATCATGGGACAGATTGGGGTGAAATATTGGTCAGTAAAATTAGAGTGCTGAGAAATAAGCGTTGTGCCTCTTTAAGAAAAGTTAAATAGCTTTGCTTAAAGTTAACTAGCTTTGCTTTTTGTACTGGTGAAGTCCATCCTTTAGATGAATGTAGTAGCTATCATTCAAATAATTTAGGGATAAAGGGGATTGGGGAAAACAGCCCTATTTCGAGACTTCACGGTCAATTTTCCCTTATTAGGATGGAACTACTATATGGGAATTCTAGCGAAGAGAGTTTAAGGCTGTCCTAGAACACCTTAACCAAGGGAAACAAAGGTCATGGGATTCAATCACCAACTATGGCAGGAAACCCAGTGGAAGACGCGCAGCAGATCTGTTTTGGGGCTGATTTTGCTCGTCATCGCTGGGTGGTTGGGGAATTATTTGTGCTGGTCGTTCTTTTTCCATCTCGACTTTCTGTTTGGGACGATCGCCGTCTGGCTGATATTGGGTCTGTATGGGCAGCGTTGGTGTATCCCAGCCGTGATTCTGGCTAGCAGTTACACCTACTTCCTCTGGAAGCATCCCTATGCCATTCTCATCTTCACCTGTGAAGCCCTATTTGTCAGTTGGCTATTCCGTCGCTCTCGCCAAAACCTCGTCCTGCTAGATGGCATCTACTGGATCTGCATTGGAATACCCCTAGTCTGGCTGTTCTATCATCACGTTTTGGATCACGATGCCACCCAGACCACCATCATCATGCTGAAGCAGGCGGTCAATGGCATCTTTAATGCCTTGGTTGCCAGCCTGATTTTGATCTATCTCCCCATTCATCGCTGGTTTAATCGACCGCAGGGAATCAGTTCCCTCTCACTGCAACAAACTTTATTCAACCTGCTGGTTGCCTTCGTCTTCTTTCCCACCTTGATGCTGATGGCACTAGATAGTCATCTGGTGGTTGACAATATTGAAATCGCAGCCCAAGAAGAACTCAGGGTAACTTCAATCGAATTAGGGGCACAGATCGACGCATGGTATGAACAACTGTTGCACGCCACTGGAGAGTTAGCCCAGATTGTGGCTCAGTCCAACCTGTCCCAGTCGGTTCAATTGCAGCAAAGTACAGACCTCACTCAACGAGCATTTCTGGATTTTCACACCCTCTATGTTGTGACTCCAACGGGTCAAGTCAGTGCGGCTTCTTCTGCATCTGATCTACCAGCAAAAGCTCCTACAGGACTCAGTCTGGCGGGTGTTCCCTACTTTGAAGCAATTCGCAACACCCGTCAACCAACTTTGTCGGGTTTATTGACCCCATCAAGTGGTATCTCAACGTCTGGAGTAATTCTGAGTACTCCTGTAATTCAACAAAATCGCCTGTTGGGGTTTGTCATCAGTGAGATTGCTTTGAAGCGAATTGAGCATCTCTTCAAAACTTATACGAGCCAAGGACTACAAATTACATTGCTTGATCGCAATAACACCATCATCACCAGTACTCAAAGCGATCGTGCCGTTGCCCAGCCATTTGATCCACAGCAGAAGGGCAGAATTGAGGCGATCACCGCAGATAGCTATCAATGGTTCCCCACAACAGGTAGTTCAATGCTGATGGTGCAGTGGACTAATTCCTTCTTCGTCCGAGAAATGGCCCTGGAGCATGAAATTCCCTGGAAATTGCTGATCGAGCGTCCTGTCGCTCCCAATGTTTCCCAGGTATTCCAGGTTCACGTCAGAAGTTTGACCATTCTGATATTCATTGCGGGATTCGCCTTGGGATTCGCAGCCCTACTCACTCGTAGATTGGTCAGTCCTCTCTCGCAGCTAGCACGAGTCACCACAAATCTACCGAATCAACTAGTCGAGCAAAAACCGATCGACTGGCCCAGTAGCTCGGTCCTAGAAATTGGCTCTCTTGTTCGCAATTTTAAGGTTATGTCCTCCACGCTGACGCAAAAATTCCAGGAACTACAAAATGCCAAAGAAACGGCTGATGCGGCGAATCGGGCAAAAAGTCAGTTTCTTGCCAATATGAGTCACGAGCTTCGGACTCCCCTGAACGCCATTCTCGGCTTTACTCAACTCCTGACCCGTAACGCTCCTCCCGGATCAGAAACCTCCGAACTCGCGATCATTCAACGCAGCGGTGAGCATTTGCTAGAGTTGGTCAGCGATGTGTTGGAAATGTCAAAGATTGAGGCAGGTCGAGTCATCCTGAACGAGACCAGTTTTGATCTTTATCTCTTGCTTGACAGCTTGGAAGAAATGCTGCAATTCCGGGCTGAATCTAAAGGGTTACAACTGGTGTTTAGCTGCTCACCGAATGTTCCCCAATATGTCCGAACCGATGAGCGGAAACTCCGTCAAATTTTACTCAATTTACTGGGAAATGCGATTAAGTTTACACCAGTGGGAAGTGTAATGTTACGTTTGTCGTCAATTGCTAGTCATTCGTCATCGGTTATTCGTCACTCATCATTTGTCACCAGCGAACAACCAAGAACCAATAACAAAGAAGCAATGACCATTCTCTTTGAAGTTGAAGACACTGGACCGGGTATTGCGGCTCATGAAATGAATCAGTTGTTTGAAGCATTTTCCCAAACGGAAAGTGGGCAGAAATCTCAACAGGGAACGGGATTAGGACTCGCCATCAGTCGGCAATTTGTGCGCTTGATGGGAGGAGATATTACAGTTGATAGTGGGTCAGGTCAGGGTGCCACCTTTGCCTTTGATATTCAAGTCGGACTGGGGAATCCGGGGGAGATTCAGGCACAACAGCTCACTCGACGGGTAATTGGGCTTGCCCCCGACCAGCCGAAATACCGCATTCTGGTGGTCGATGATCGGTGGGTGAATCGCCAATTGTTGCTGAAGCTTCTGGAACCGATCGGGTTTGAAGTCCGCGAGGCTGAAAATGGGCAGCAGGCGATCGCCCTCTGGGCAGCATGGCAACCTCATCTGATCTGGATGGATATGCGAATGCCCGTGATGGATGGCTATGAAGCGACCCGGTACATTAAAGCCCATTTGCAAGACCAGGCAACAGTGATTATTGCCATCACAGCCAGTGCCCTGGATGAAGAGCGGGCAATTGTCTTGGCTGCGGGCTGCGACGATTTTGTCAGGAAGCCCGTCTGGGAAGAAATCGTGTTTGAGAAGATGGCTCAATATTTAGGAGTTCGTTATCTCTATGAAGAGAAAGCTCAGGAAAACACCCGAAATGAAGGCGTGAGGGCAACGAACAGTGGGAAGAATGAGGTTAGACTTCGTTCGTCTATGCTCCTGTCAACGACTTCTCTTCAGGTCATGCCTGCTAGCTGGATTGCTCAACTCCATCAGGCAGCGATGCAACTCGACGATAAGCAAATTTTCTCGTTGATTGCAGCAATACCCCCGGAACACGCAGACATTGCCAGTGCCCTGACGGATTTAGTCAATCGAGTACGTTTTGATACAATCGTCAACCTCTCTCAACCCATTGTTCAGCCATGAATAGTGAACAGTCTAGGGCAACTAAAGGCAATATTTTGATCGTTGATGATGCTTTGGACAATCTGAATCTGCTGTACGCAACACTAGTTCAGCGAGGGTACGAGGTGCGTAAGGCGATCAGCGGTACCATGGCACTGATGGGAGTGCAATCGGCTCCCCCCAATTTGATTTTGCTGGATATCCGGATGCCGGATATGGATGGCTATGAGGTCTGTCAACGGCTGAAAGCGTCTGAAGACCACTGCGATATTCCGATTATTTTTCTCAGTGCCCTGGATGAACCGCTGGACAAAGTGCAGGCGTTTTCATTAGGGGCAGCCGATTACATCACTAAGCCGTTCCAAACTGAAGAGGTCCTCGCCCGCATTGAGAACCAATTGGCGCTTCAGGCTGCCAAAGCAGAAATTCGCGGATTCAATACTGAATTAGAACAACGGGTGCAGCAACGTACCGAGGAATTACAACAGGAAGTTAGGGAGCGGCAGCGGGCTGAGGAGTCGCTCCGGCAACAGGCACAACAAACGCAACTGGTAACGGCGATCGCCCAACGCATTCGCCAATCCTTAGACCTTGACACCATTCTCAAGACCACTGTGGCAGAAATTCGTCAGCTTTTGCAAGTTGATCGCGTACTGATTTATCGGTTTGGACCAGATGGGAATGGTGTGGTCGTGGTTGAGTCGGTCACCAAACGTGACTACTCAATTATGGGACAAACTTTCATCGATCACTGCTTCCAACAAGGCTTTGTCGAGCAATACCGACAAGGACGGATTCAAAACCTAGAGGATATTTATACCGGGGGACTGACTCAGTGTCACATTGATCTTTTAGCAGGCTTGGGGGTGAGGGCAAACCTAGTCGTGCCGATTGTGCAAGAGGAGAACTTGTGGGGACTTCTCCTCGCTAATCAATGTGTGCAGCCACGGCAATGGACGCTGATGGAAGTGGACCTGATGAAGCAGCTCTCGACCCAGGTGGCGATCGCCATTCAGCAATCAGAACTTTATCATCAGGTGCGACAATTCAATGCCAAATTAGAGCACCAGGTGCAAGAGCGGACTCTGCAATTGCAACGATCGCTCGATTTTGAAGCCGCCCTCAAACGCATCACTGACAAAGTTCGGGACAGCTTGGATGAAAGTCAGATTTTGCAAGCGGCGGTTCAAGAACTGGCTTATGTTCTTCAGACTGAATGCTGTAATGCCGGAATTTACAACGCCGAACTAACCGCAGCGACCATTACGTTTGAATCCACGACGTCTTTGCTCTGCTGTCAAGGGTTGGTGGTGCAGATGGCTGATCATCCCGAGATTTACCGACAACTCCTGCACCATCAAAGTATCCAACTGTGCGACGCCCAACCTCAATTGATTCATGAAGCTAACTACCAATTCGCGATGCTTGCCTGTCCTGTCGCTGATGATCAGGGCGTGATTGGAGATTTGTGGTTATTTAAGCCGAAAGAGGCAATGTTTGAAGACCTGGAAGTGCGTCTCGTGCAGCAGGTAGCGAACCAGTGTGCCATTGCCTTGCGTCAAGCAAGGTTGTATGCGGCTACCCAGACCCAGGTGAAGACCCTGGAAAGTCTGCACCAACTCAAGGATGATTTCCTCAGTACGGTTTCCCATGAATTGCGATCGCCGGTAGCAAACATGAAGATGGCAATTCAAATGCTGGACGTTGCCCTTAATCAGATCGAGGCGAGTCTTGCAGAGATAAGAGCAGACTCACCAGCAAACAAAACAGTCCAAAGAGCCACCCACTATTTACAAATTCTCGACAGTGAATGCGATCGCGAAATCAGTCTAGTCAATGACCTGCTGGACTTACAACGTCTGGAAGCGGGTGTTCACGACACCGTCACGGATTGGATTGATTTGAATCTCTGGCTACCTACCTTAATCAATACTTTTGAGGAACGCACTCAGGCTCGCCAGCAACAGTTACAGATGGAAATATTCGCCCCACTTCCTCAAATTTGTTCCGATTTTGATGCCCTCAAACGTATTCTCACAGAACTGCTGCACAATGCTTGCAAATACACCCCACCTGGAGAAACCATTATAGTAACGGCTCAGGTCAATCCGTCTTCTCATTTCTCGCTGCCATCTTCATCCCTTAGCCAATTGGAAGAATCGGGTAACCAATTCAAAGAATCGGGCACAGCGCTGCGTTTTTCAACTTTCCTACTAAGCATCACCAACTCCGGGGTAGAAATTCCTGCCGATAAACTCCCTCATATTTTCGAGAAGTTTTATCGGGTTGTCGGTGTTGATCGATGGCAGCAAGGGGGAACTGGTTTGGGTTTGGCTCTGGTGAAAAAGCTGGTAGAACATTTGGGCGGGACGATTGAAGCCAGAAGCGTTCGGAGGCAGACAACTTTTAGGATAGAGTTGCCCGTTGCTTGTTGATCAATAGCGGGTAGGAACCTCCTTCGTATAATTTCGCCCTTGTATGCCTGGGCTTCCTGCTGTATGGAAAAGTCACGGCACTTTACCCGCGCACTGGCAGCAGGAATCTGATTTTGGCTGTGGGAGTGTAGGCGATCGCCCCGTCCCTGCAAATGGCACCCGTAAAATCACCATTTAAATGCCCCCCTAATAAGGCGGGAGGCGGTTTCTGATCAATCCTTCGGCACACTAGAAGGAGAGTCTGATTCGCGATCAATTTGGATTTTACTGCAAGTTCTTCTATTGTGCGATATGCGTTTGTCAATCCCATCTATCGAGTGCCGGAACTTGGAGTCTAACAGATGGTAGAGAACCATTACATCTCCCTTAGTCATGGGGGGAATAACGTTTTCTATCCACTGTGTCTATAGGAATAGCATCAATAACAAAAATTAAAACGAATTAACGGATAGGCTCCCGTTTCATTACCATTGACTTTTCTTTTGTTCCAGCAATCGATCTACTCATCGTAGATGCCAGGATTCTGATTGCCCCGGATACTCCCAGCGTGATTGAGCGAGCAGCCGTCGCTGATAGCGACCTTCCGAGTAATCAATTGGACATTGATAGAGATGCAGCAACCAGAGTGCTGATGAGTTTTTGGGTGTAATCCTGAATTATCACACCTCTCCCTAGCCTTTGTATAGCAATGGATTAAACTCAGCGGAGGAGTTACCCACTCCGCTGAGTTTAACCATACCTATGTTATTGAAGTTGAAAAATTAAAGAACACTTAAATTTATGCTGATTTTCCTGAAATATGATACTTACCAAGTAAAAAATGAAAAAGTAGAACTTAAAACTCCTTTATGCAACTACCTTATCAATCTATTTAAGGTTTATAAGTTTTTGGGAAGTAGTATTCTTGTTCTTGATTTTTTTTTGTTTGACGAGATTGTTGTCAAGTTTACCTGTAATGGCTTCCTTTTGCTGCCAACTGGTGTCATAAACTTTGATCTTTAGGAGGATAACAGTGGAGCTTTAGTGTATGGTTAGTGCTGTCATGTATGTCAAATTTCCTGAGCAGCAAGATTGGCAGGTGATTGATGCTTACGAAGGGTCTGAGCTTCCAAGTCTTGGTGAGTATCTTGTTAGAGAGATTGATGGTACTAATCATGCTCCCAAGGTAGTTGCAGTTCTTCGGAATATGAATCCACCACCACCGCCGCTCAAAATCAATTCAATGCCGTATGACCTATAGAGCCTATTTGACATCTTTTATAATAGGAATAAGGTGCTCCAACTGACC
>CAZGDE010000120.1:0-16977 GCA_964524315.1 uncultured bacterium | reverse complement strand
ATTATGCCGTGGGCGATCGCTGAGTCATAGGTGCATATTTCCTCCGGTCGGTTTTACGAGATTCGGTTGTTTTTATTTCATTTAGATGAGCAAATTCTCAGCTTTGATCAGTTAGCACAACCACTGCTTTGATAGTTATTTCCATTGAGCGATGCTATCCAGGTGGGCAGTTTCTTATCCTGAAAGTTGTCATAGATTCCGATAAAACTCGTGTTTGAACGAGGCTGATTTGCTCTGCTTTTGTCAACTTTAGTAAGGAACAAATTTCATAAAAGTTATGTTTGTTTCAAATCAGAAGCGCATTGCTTTAATCTCTGTTCATGGTGACCCCGCGATTGAAATCGGTAAGGAGGAAGCAGGTGGGCAGAATGTGTATGTGCGTCATGTCGGCGAAGCACTTGCACAACAAGGCTGGCGGGTCGATATGTTTACCCGGCGGGCAAATCCTGATCAGCCGACAATTGTCGAACATGCTCCCAACTGTCGCACCATTCGTTTGACGGCTGGGCCGGCGGAGTTTATTCCGCGAGATGAAATCTTTGAGTTTCTGCCCGAATTTGTGCAGGCATTCCTGAAGTTTCAAGAGCAGTTAGATGCGCCCTATCGGCTGGTGCATACTAACTATTGGCTATCGTCCTGGGTGGGAATGGAGTTAAAAAAGCATCAGCCTCTTTGTCAGGTGCATACCTACCATTCGTTAGGAGCAGTTAAATACAAAGCAATTCCCACCATTCCGCTGATTGCCAAGACTCGTTTAGCTGTCGAAAAAGCGGTGTTAGAAACAGCCGATCGCATCGTCGCAACCAGTCCCCAGGAAAAAGAACACATGCGATCGCTCGTTTCCGCCCTCGGTAACATTGACATCATTCCCTGTGGCACCAAAGTGGAGCATTTTGGGTCAGTTACGCGGGCAGAAGGGCGGCAAGCACTGGGTATTGCCCCCGATGAAAAATTGATTCTCTACGTCGGCCGGTTTGATCCCCGGAAGGGTATTGAAACGATGGTGCGGGCAGTTCGGCGTTCCTGTCTGTGGGATACTGGCAAGTTGCGAGTGATGATTGGTGGGGGTAGCCGCTCTGGTCAAAGTGATGGACTGGAACGGGAGCGGATTGAAAGTATCGTTGCCGAATTGGGAATGGCTGATAACACCATTTTCCCCGGTCGCCTGTCGCCTGCTGTATTGCCAACCTACTATGCCGCAGCGGATGTATGTGTTGTGCCCAGTCACTATGAACCATTTGGGCTTGTAGCAATTGAAGCGATGGCCTGTGGGACACCCGTAATCGCCAGTGATGTGGGGGGGTTGCAATTCACCGTCATTTCTGAAGAAACGGGCTTGCTGGCTCCGCCCAAGGATGAGGTGGCTTTTGGTGTCGCAATTGACCGGATTTTGACCAACCCCCAATGGCGCGACCAGTTAGGGTTAGCCGGTAGAAAGCGGGTACAGACCAAATTTAGTTGGAATGGAGTTGCCTCCCAACTCAGTCGGCTCTATCTGCAACTACTGGAACAATCCCTGAAGAAACCAACACCCGTCGTGGCGTCGGTTGGGACACCGGTTAGCGCTTAATGCTCGGCAACGTTATATAGCGGTCAGTGAGATATGGTTGGCGAGGCTGTCATGGGTCATTAGTCATTGGTTGAAGCAAACGAATGACTAATGACCCATGACAAAGCACGAGAAACTGTACTCCACTGCCAGGGAATCGCTAAACTACTTTTTCTGCGGCGTTTGCGCGACGTTAATTACACCGCAACCAATGCGATCGCCCGCATTCCCAACAGGCTGGCTAAAGTCGTCGCGTTGGGCGTGCAGGATGACGGCGTGGTTGGCGATCGGATATTTTCCTTCGGCCACAGACAACCCAGGAATAGTTTGGGAGAAGGTACCTTTACCGTCTGCGCCAATTAAAATATTGCCCAAATCACCCGCATGGGCATTAGCAAAGCCATCGATCAGCAATTTGCCGTGCTTCGCTTTATTTGGGTTGAAATGCCCACCGGCGGCTTTGCCACTATCCCGGCAACTGGCTTTTTCATGAATGTGGAACCCATGAAATCCCGACGGGGCATTGTTAATTGCCGCCTGAATGGCTAAACCTTTAGGTGTATCGGTAAAGGTTATCTGTCCGGTCAGTTTGGCTTTGCCAGAGGTCGCGCCCATCGCTGCCTGGGCAGTCGTGGCGGGGGCAGTTGGCGCAGCATTGGCACCCTGTACCCCGATGTAAAGAAATGCCAGCAAGCTGAACAGTAACGCAAACACAAGCTTTTTAGAAAGACGGCGTACCAGATTCATAGGGGAAACGGTAAACGGCATCCCAATTGTACGAGTTGGTGCCAGACTGCTGGTATCGAATGGTATCGAATTATAGAGATGGCATCCTATACTATTTCCAACTTGTGTGTTGTTCCATACACAATCAATACACAAGTTGGTCAGCCCTTCGATAGATAGGATCTCTTGGCTGTGGCTCATTTTTCCATCGACACCGATCCGCGCCTGCTGCTGCCCTATAACCAGCTCCGTCGCCAACTGAAACCGGGAGATGTGATTGCTTTCTCTAGTGCAGACTTTCCTGCGTCCGTTATCAAGCGGGCAACGAACTCGCCCTATGTCCATCTGGCGATCGTCGTGACGACCGATGAAGCCGGTCATGGCCAGGATTCTGTTCTGATTGCCGAATCCCATGTCAGTATTCGGTTTCCCAGTGTGGGAACGGGGAAACGCACGTTGGGTGCCCAGTTGCAATGGTTGGGGCAACGTTTGGCAGCGTGTCCGGGCCCAATCTGGTGGGCCGCCTTAAAAGAACCATTGCCCGCTACGGGATTGGCAACCATGCAGACATGGTTACGGGAGATTGAGCAGGATGGTGTTCCCTATGACCTGCCCCAGGCGTTGGGGGCAGGCTGGGATTGTTTAGATCAGTTTGGTTGTGAGAATCAACCCGACTTTTCTGCCCTGTTTTGCTCTGAATTGGTCGCGCGAGCCTTGCAAATCGCGGGTGTCGTGGATGAAGCGATGAATGCCTCGGAACAAACGCCCGCCGATGTGATGCAGTTTCCCTGCCTGCAAACCGCCACTATGATCAAGACGGATTGATCGCATCAGCGATCGCCTGTCCCTTACAATATTTTTAAGAATTGTGTAGGGAACACTAACATGCGCGTGGCGATCGTGGGGGCCGGGTTAGCTGGTTTAGCGGCAGCAGTCGAACTGGTTGACGCTGGACATGAAGTAGAACTATTTGAAGCCCGTCCGTTTGTCGGCGGTAAGGTTGGCAGTTGGTGTGATGCCGATGGCAACCACATCGAGATGGGTCTGCATGTGTTTTTCAACAACTACGCCAACCTCTTTCAGCTCATGAAAAAGGTCGGTGCGTATGAGTATTTATTACCCAAAGAGCATGTTCATACCTTTATCAACCGGGGTGGGGTGAAAGGTGCCCTGGACTTCCGCTTTCCCGTCGGTGCCCCCTTTCATGGTTTAAAGGCATTTTTTACCACGAAACAGTTGACCGTTCAGGACAAATTGCAAAACGCGATCGCCCTGGCTACCAGTCCCGTCGTCCCCGGTCTGGTGAACTATGACCTGGCCATGAAACTGATCCGCAAGCTGGATAACATCAGCTTTGCCGACTGGTTCCGGCGACAGGGTGGCTCCCAAAATAGTCTCAAACGGATGTGGGATGCGATCGCCCTGGCCCTTGGCTTTCTCGACACGGAAAATATTTCCGCCCGTTGCATGCTCACCATTTTTATGATGTTTGCCGCCAAAACGGAAGCATCCCGGCTGAACATGCTGGCAGGCTCCCCAGCGGAATTTTTACACCAGCCCCTGGTCAATTACATCACCGCCAAGGGAGGCAAGATCCATACCCGTCGCCAAACTCGGCGGATTCTCTTTGAAGGCGAGGGCACCAGCACCGTAGTGACTGGCCTGGTAGTTGCTAATGGTGAAGGCGAAGAAACCATTACCGCCGATGCCTACCTCGCTGCCTGTGACATTCCCGGTATCCATCGCCTGTTACCAGGTGAATGGCGCAGTATGCCGGAGTTTGACAATATCTACAAACTGGAAGCGGTTCCCGTTGCCACCGTCCAGTTGCGCTTTGACGGTTGGGTCACCGAACTGAACGACCCCGCCCAACGCCAGCAACTGAAACACGCTGCCGGACTCGACAATTTGCTTTACAGCACCGATGCGGATTTCTCCTGCTTTGCTGATCTGGCACTCACCAGTCCCAAGGACTACTACCGCGAAGGGCAGGGTTCCCTGATGCAGTGTGTGCTAACTCCCGGTGACCCCTTCATTCGTATGAGTAACGAGGACATTGTCCAACACACCCTCAAACAACTCCATGACCTGTTCCCCTCGTCCCGTGAACTGAACCTCACCTGGTCGAGTGTGGTGAAACTGGCCCAATCCCTCTATCGGGAAGGTCCCGGTATGGATCCCTACCGCCCCTCCCAGAAAACCCCCATCGCCAATTTCTTTCTGGCGGGTAGCTACACAGCACAGGACTACATCGATAGTATGGAAGGTGCTACGATTTCTGGGATGCAGGCTGCTGCTGCTATTCTCGCTCCCACTGGTTACCAGGTACAGGGTACGGGATTGTTTCGGTATTAACCATGCGTCAGGATCTATGAGAATTGCCTCGTGACCCCTGACCTATTCCTCCCTTCCTTACTTTTATGTCCGACTGGCTCGAACACACGGTACAAGTTGAAATTGACGCACCGATTGATCTGGTGTGGGGGCTATGGTCTGATCTGGAGCGCATGCCCCGCTGGATGAAGTGGATCGAGTCAGTCAAAATTACGGAAGATGACCCAAAATTGTCCCGCTGGAAGCTGGCAACGGGTGGGTTTAACTTCACCTGGACATCGCGCGAGGTCAAGCTGATCGAAAATCAGATTTTGCAGTGGGAATCGGTGGATGGATTGCCAAACCGGGGTGCGATTCGTTTTTACGATCGCGGTGAAGCTGGTAGCATCGTCCGAATGACTGTTTCCTACATTGCCCCTGGTTTTCTGTTCCAGTTAATGGACAAACTATTTCTGGGACGAATTGTCGAATCGACCTTACTGGCTGACCTGGAACGATTTCGAGTCTACGCCCTGGAAATGAAAGCGCAGGCATAGCACGTTTTCATCCCGTTGGTTACCATTGCCAGGGATCTCGCGTAGGGCCAAGTGGTCTGTTTTTTTAATTAATGCTTTGGTAAAGACTGGAAACAGAAAATTTGGGCAGTCAACATTAAAGGCTAGACTGTAGACTGGTTGGACGGTTTGGCGCTTTGGTGGGTAAATCCTATCCATTGATTTGCCTCTATACTGCAACCATGATCGAGTGATCTAGTTTTGAGGATCAGTAAGTACATGGACTGGTCACAACGTTTACAAGCACCGTCATTCTGGCTACTCACGGTTACAGCAGCGATCGCAGCGCTGCATCTAGCATTGCTCAACCGAGTTGATCAGTCAGATCTATTTGCCACTAGCATTCTGTTCTGGTTTGTTGCTGGTTCCCTGCTTTGGGAACGACGGCATGAACTTTGTCTGGAAAGTACGATCGCTCCCAGTGTGGTAGGGCTTGGTTTGATCGCTTTTGTCCTGTTGCGCAGTGCGGCTCTACCAACTTCGGTTACCTTATTGCGACTACTGCCTTTGATGGGGTTGGCGGGGGTATGCTTGCTTGCCTCCGGGTGGGGTGGTCTGCGGCAGTACTGGAAAGAATTGCTGATTTTTGGTTTATTAGCGGCTCAACCCTTATTCGAGCTACTATTGCGCCTGTTAGATCTACCCTATGTAACCGCCAAGGCAGGTAACTTCATCCTCTGGTACACTGGCTTTTCGGTACAGCGGGATGGTTTGTTTTTGATTCTGCCTAAGGGACGGGTAGAGGTTTACGAAGCCTGTTCCGGGGTACAGAGTGTGCTGTTTATGCTGAGTATTGCCGTTCTATTTCTTCTGCTATTTCCACCGCGATCGCCCAGCCGCAAAGGACAGATTGTCCAGATTAGCTGCTGCATTGGTGTGGCTGTTGTGCTGGGATTTGTGACGAATGCGGTGAGGGTGGCCTTGATGGCTATTCTGGTAGGAGCGGTGCAAAATAAGGCGGCATTTGACTACTGGCATGGTGGGGATGGATCGCTGGTCTTTTCCATGATTTCCGTCTTGCTGTTTGGTGTGTTCTGCTGGCTGGTCTTTCTCCGGCACCCACCGTCATCCACTGTAGAAGGTGTACAGACCAATGAATGATCAGCAGTGGCAACGGTTACGGGTTGGCATCCTGGCAGGTTCTACACTGGCAACATTAGTGATCCTGGGTAAGGCGATCGCCACGCCAAAGACGACCCCATCAACCGCCCCTACCAGCCTGCCGGAAACAGTCACTTTACCAGATTGGCAGCTTGCCAGTGCCACATCCCTCAAAGCGGATAAGGATTTGCCGGTTGGGATGCAATATGACTTCCGTCAGGCAGGGGTGCAATTGAAGGTGCAGGCCCGCATGATGCCAGGTGACGGTAACATCAGTCGCTTTTTGTTCGTCCATACGCCAATCAAGGCCGCCAATGCGAAGATGCAGATTAAACAGCATCCTGATGTTGGCTACTACGGTGTCCTTGATCATGACGGACGGGCTTATCTGAGTGCCTGTGTGAACCCACGGGGTAACAGTACTGTCACTGGCCCCCAATTTACCCAGAACCTTTACAGTAACGATTTTCAGGTGACTCGAATCGTTCCCTGGCTGATGGGGCAAACCCCTTTCCTGGATCAACGCTGTTTGTGGACATTCATGTCTACCCCCTTACCAGCGCTGGCCCAGTCAAATCCTGCTAGCGTTACCGCCACCTTCAAGACTTTAGAAACTGTCTGGTTTAGCTGGAAGCAATGGTGGCAGTCTAACTATCCGGCGGCTCCATCATAGGTAAATAGTGGTTGGGTTGGCGATCGCCAATAGCGCCTAAAACTACACTCTGAGGTCGTGTCCTGGCTCAAAATGTTACTCTTTTGATATTTTGGACACATTTTTCACCATGTTGGTCTAAATCTGTTGATTGAAGGCAATTTTCAGAAAACAACATACCTGTAAGGGCAGGTTTAGCAACAGAATAAGTGGCTAACGCCCAGAACTGTGACAAAGCCTGCCTTAATGCAAGGGGTTATCTTTTCCGAACAATTGCCCAAATATGGGTTGGGCTAAATACCGTTTTTTGGTGTAAACACCATTTTGCAAGAGGAACCAGTATTTATGGCGGAATCAGCAAGCGATAACCGTTCAGTCTACAGACTACGTTGGGTTGGGTACAGTTTATTGATCTTTGCGTTGATCGATATGATTGTCGTGTTAATCCCGCTGCGCCTGACGGATCCTGCCTGGGAGTTGCAGGCCATTGGTACCCTTGTCGATCGAGTTGCTGTACCTTTGTTGGGCTTAGCACTGGTCTTTTTTGGTGAATTTTTGGATCGGCGCAAATTCGAACGTTTGCCACTCACCATTCTTTCCTGGCTTTGTCTGATGATGGCAATTTTGTATTTGTTAATGTTCCCTCTGGGGCTGTTAGATACGAGTCGAATTGCCGGACGGCAAGATCAAAGCTTCAACACGCAGTTAGCTAATCTTCAGAAGCTGGAAACCCAACTCAACCAGAGCAATAGTGAAGACTTGAAAAAACTGGCCTCCCAGCTAAACCAAGTTGGCATTTCGGTTGATACCCAAAATCCGGAGGGTTTGAAAACCACCATTCTGGAGCGTCTGAATCTGGTGAAAGCAAAAAACCAGGCAGACTATGGTGAGCAACGGATGGCGCTTTTAAAGGGCGCAGTCCGAATCAGCATTGGCTCTATCCTCGCCAGCGTTCTCTTTTTCTTCATCTGGCAAAGTACCGATTGGGCACGCAAGTCCAATCGGGCTTAAGGCTACGTATCCCGATCAGGCCGCTGCCATGACCTGCGCTAATTCATCTGGTTTGAGGTGCTGGTTCACAACATTCCCATCTTTAAACCAGGTGATGCGTTTAGTCCGACGGGCCACATCGGGTTCGTGGGTCACCATGACAACGGTGATCTCGCTGTCATTCAGTTCTGTGAAAATGCTCAGCACTTCTTCTGTCGTGCGGGAATCCAGAGCTCCGGTTGGTTCATCAGCCAGAATCAGTACCGGCCGATTGACGATCGCCCGCGCGATCGCCACCCGTTGTTGCTGCCCCCCCGACATCTGGTTGGGCCGGTTGTTCATCCGATTGCCCAGACCTACTCGTTGGAGTGCTTCTGCGGCCCGTTCCCGTCGTTCGGGAGCTGGAACGTTGGCATACACCATGGGCAACATCACGTTCTCCAGGGCATTAAGCTGGGGCAACAGATGGAATTGCTGGAAGACAAAGCCAATTTTACGATTCCGTACCGTGGCCAGATCGTCATCGCGCATCTGGGCAACGTCCATCCCATCCAGGTAATATCGCCCCGAAGTCGGGCGATCGAGACAACCAATCACATTCATCATGGTTGACTTACCCGAACCTGACGCCCCCATGATGGCGCAGTACTCACCCTTTTCAATCACCAGGTTAACCCCGGCCAGGGCGCGAACTTCAGTTTCGCCACTGCCATAAATTTTGAAAATATCTTCCAGACGAATAATAGTGGTAGTTGGCATAGGGGTTAAGCACTTCTTAATGCCACGATTGGGTCAAGTTTGGCAGCCTGGCGCGCCGGAAAGACACCGAAAAATAAACCAATACCACCGGATACGCCAACTGCAAGGGCGATCGCCCCTGCCGAGATACCCGCTTTCAAAGGCGTGACCGTTCCTATCAGCAGGATACCACCCACACCGATCGCCGTACCCAGCAGGCCACCGGCGGCTGACAGAATGACGGCTTCAATCATGAACTGAATGAGAATGTCCTGTTGGGAGGCTCCAATGGCTTTGCGGAGTCCAATTTCTTCGGTGCGTTCGGTAACCGAGACGAGCATGATGTTCATAATGCCGATACCACCAACGAGCAGGGAGATCCCCGCGATCGCAGCCAGCATTGCTGTCAAACCACCTGTAATTGTGCCAACAATGCGGAGAATGTCTTTCTGAGTTTGCACGGTAAAGTCATCTTCATCAGTGATTTTGTGCCGCAAACGCAGCAAATTCGTCACTTGAAACTCGGCTGCTCGGATGCTGGCTTCATCCTTCGCACTAATTGAAATGAAGGTCAGATCTAACCCATAGGGAGACGTGCGCCCTGTCAGTCGGTTGGCATGGGTGGTAATAGGAATGTAGGCGGCATCATCCTGGTTGTTACCGAGAAATGCGCCCTTGGGCTGCAACACGCCAATCACCTGAAAGGTTGTCCCCCGAATCCGGATCTGCTCTCCAATCGGGTCACGATTACCAAAAAAGCGTGTAGCTAGATCGGCACCCAGGGTAACGACCAGGCTATTTTTTTCCACATCCTGCTCACTGATAAACCGCCCTTTCGCCACATCAAAGGTTCGTACCGGCAGAAATTCGGGTGTGGTGCCGACGACCAACGAATTAGTGTTGAGGTTACGGTAGACCACAGGTAACTGGCTTTGCCGTTGCGGTGCCACTTCCTTGATCGATGGCACCTGGGTGGCGATCGCCTTCGCATCTTCTAAAACCAGCGTGCGCGGTAAATCAAACGTCCGGTTTCGGGCTTCGCGAGTTCCCGGTGTCACAAACAACACATTTGGACCGAGCGATTCAAATTGTTCGGAGGCGAGGCGCTGGGCACCCTGCCCAATGCCGACCATGGCAATCACCGAGGCATTGCCGATGATAATACCCAGCATGGTCAAGGCACTGCGGAGCTTATTTGCAGTCAGGGTTTTGACTGCCATCTTGGCACTGTCGACAACGTCCATTTGACCTACCGCCTATTTACTATTCACGCCTTTGGTGATGTCATCTAGTTTCAAACCTTCTGGCAGTTCCACAAAAACGGGATCACCCGCTTGAATGCCATCAAGAATCTGGGTTTGATTGCCAATGGTGGTGCCAATGGTGACGGATTGGAACCTGGGTTTATTGGTGCGATCAGGTATCAGCACCCCTGTTTGCCCCTTATCGGTGACGATCGCCACACTCGGTACCATCAGGGCATTACTGAGAGTGTCACCCAAAAAGGCCAGGTCGGCGGTCATCCCAGATCGCAACCGATCTTTACCATCGGTAATCTTGACTCGAATTTCAAAGGTAATGACACCTTTCTGGGTTGGATCTTCCTTGGCTTCGGGAGACACCAAACGAACAGTTCCTTTAAAGGTCTGTTTGGGATAGGCATCCACCCGAATTTCCACTGGTTGCCCCCGTTTGATTTGCCCAATGTCCACTTCTGGCACCTTAGCCAGTACTTCCAAATCACTGGCCAGGGTCACAATGGAGGTCGCCGCCCCACTGCTATTAGTGAAGCTAGTTGGGGTTACGTAGTCACCTTCCACCGCATTTTTCTGGGTAATGATACCGGCGAAGGGCGCACGAATGGTGGTGTCTTCCAGGCGCGTCTCAATCTCCTTCAAATTAGCCTGGGCGGCTTGTACCTGTGCTGCCGCCTGGGCAATTTCCTGGGGCCGCGAACCGTTCATTTGCCGTGCCAATTCCTGTTTGGCAACGGTGAGGCTGGCGCGTGCCTGGTTGACATTGTCCCTGGCATTACGCTCTTCCGTCAGGGATGTATCCAGGCTGTCGCGCGAAATTGCCCCGGCTTCAGAAGCGGCCCGTTTGCGGTTCGTTTGTTGAATTGCCAGGTCTAACCGAGATTGGGTCTGCACTAACAGAGCTTCATTTTTGTTGACTTCTGCCTGGGCCTTGGCGATATCCTCGCTGCGGCTACCTGCTTGTAAAAGACTCAGGTTTGCCTGTGCCCGTGACAGTTCAGCTAACACCTGGTCGCGTTGGGCCTCCAATTCGCGGCTGTCCATCCGAGCAACAATCTGTCCCTGCCGCACGCGATCGCCCTGCTCGACGTAAAGTTCGGCCAGTCGTCCGGCAACTTTGGGATTGAGATTTAACCGGCGCACCGGTACCACATCTCCACTGGCCGTAATCCGAGCCGTCACATTTTGTGTTTGGGCCGCGACCGTCATAGCACTGATGTCAGTCTGGGGTGCAACATTCCGCACAACCGCAGTGACCGTTGCCGCGCCCCCAACCACCCCGGCCGCAATTAAACCCAGCATCCAGGGATGGGATTTTTTCGTTACTTTTTCAATGAAAGGAAGTTGCATAGGAGTGGAGTAGGTAGGGAACCAAGAAGTAGCGCTCAAGCGATCGCCAGAGAATATTCAGTAGGTTTATTTAGTTAGGTTTTGGCTGGTTAAGTTTTGGCGGGCGAACTCGGCACAATCACACGCTGTTATTACTAGACTGGCAAAATTACCTGTGATCGCCTTCCCCCAAGTGGACAGACCGTTGACTTTCCCAACGGTTAATCATTAAGGGGAGTTCCTGTTCAAAAAAGGCGTGAACATCGCGCATCTCTTCTAATCGTTGTCGTAAGGAGGGCGGTTCTCCTGCTAAAAGCTGCAATCCCCGTTCTGCCATTTCACGGAAGGCGGTAATTTGGGCTAACCGCTGCCGGGTAAGTTCTGTCCAGGCGTTTAGGCGGATTTGGAAGTAGTCCCGCCGTTGCCCTGGCAGGCTAATCCGCTCAATTAAACCAATCTGCATCAGCAAACGGGTCATGGTGCTGATGGAACCTTTACTGGCCTGCAAGATCTCTGCTAGTTCGGTTGGTGATTGGTAAGGCGGATCAGAGATCAAGAGACAACCAAAAATACGCCCTGCCATACGGGGTAACGCAACCAGTTCAAACAACAAACCAACGTCTTCAATAAACCGCTGTTGCTCAAATTGCTGCCGCTCTTGATGCGCCGCCCCGATCGCCGCAGACCCAACCCTAGATTGATCATTATTCAAAGTTTGCATATCCTTAGCTTAACATAACTTAGTTCAATATTTACTGAACGGTTTGAACATATAGAATATTCTATACTTTCGATTGGGAAATGGTGGGGTGGTTGGGAAGGATTGATAGGCTGGCGAACCAGCGCTTTACCCTAGTAAATTTTTCACTTGATTGACTCCTATTTATTCGCCTTGCTCATCTGGAACACCGAGAGCTATTCGCTTTTCGGTATGATGTGTCTAATTCAACTTGCTGTCTGGCGATCGCAAATGTTAAGACTGAGTTCTATAAACAGCGCTGATTTGCCTGGAGCTGCTTGAATTTGACATTGTTTGCGGAGTTTGCGGACACGGCAATCGTTTAAGTAAAGCAATGGTTTATCCAACGCACGACTTAATCGTTAACTCGTGTAAAAATTCAGCAAACTTTTCGGATCCATCCTCAGCTTCGATGCATTCAGTACAATAAGCTGACTGATGCAATCGCGCATTTAGCCTGAGCTAAAGCCTATGAGTCCCTCGCCTGATCGGTTATCACAGTCCCCCAAGTCTTCTACTCCGAGCCAGCCTCCGCCGGATGAACCGTCATCTGAAAAGGCTGATGCTCCTTCAAGTGCTGCGTCTGACAACAGTGCTGTGCCTGCGACAGATCCCGCTAATAGTTCTGAATCAACTCCGTTGGTACCCAAGCGTCCCTTGATGCGTCCGGTGAACCGACCCCAACCTCCGACCCCATCTCCGGTGCCTGAGAAGCCAGCCCAAAAACCAACGGTCGTTTCTCTGGTAACACCGGCAGCCCCCACCACCAGTACGCCTGCGCCCGTGAGTAGTTTGCCTGACACGGGATACCCACCGGAGTTGGCGGCTGCTAACCGGATGCAGCCCATTCCACCACCCAGTGAACCCAAGCAATATCGGGCGATCGGTCTGGTGCGTGGATGTTACACCCCATCCGAGGAGCAATTTACCCGGGGGACGATGCTAACCACCGATGGCACAGCCATCGAAGCGGTGCTATTAGGTCGGGTAATGAGTTTAGTCCGAAACCACCTGGATCTTACCGATAATCACCTCTGGGTGGTTTATCCTCGCACCCGTGACATAGAAAATAACCTGCATGTTCAAATCGTGGGTGTGTGGGAACCGGAAAAGCTCAATCGGAAACAAGATGCATCCGAGGATGAGGAGGTTGACGTCGAACCGACCCCTGCTCCTCTGCCTTCTGAGCCTGACGGTTCCATTTCCCCCGGATACGAGGACGATTACTTTTCCATTCGGGGTGAGGTCGTTTTCTACGCTCCCGAAGAGCAAAGTGTAGTCATTAAAATTCAGCAGGCGGCACGTAAGGGTGACGATAAAGCGAAAGCATTTAAGCTCAAGCTCACTGGCACGTTAGATAGTCCTAAAACTCTGGGATATTTCTGGGAACTCCATGTTAAACGTCAGGCGACCGCACTCGTGATTACGAGCGGTACGGCGATTGGCCTGGTTCCGCCTAAGAAAAATCCGAAAAAAGGTGGGCCCAGGAGAGAACGGCGATCGCCGCCCGGTAGACCCCGTGATATCCGTCCCGGTGGTAGCAGGCCACCTGGGCCAGCAACGGCTGTACCTGCTCCCCGGCGGGAAGCAATACCAAAGCCTACTAAGCGCAACCCCCAAAGTAGCGAAGGGTGATGGTGTAGAGTCATCAAACGTTAACGTTTCCTAATAGGAAACGTTATATGGGAAAGTCAGAGGGCAAAGGGTGATTTAACGATTACCTTTTGCCCTCTGACTTTATGTATGTTTGCTGTATATTTGCCGCTCTTTGGCCCCTCTCAGTCAATCGTCAACTGAGACCCCCACACATCCTGGGGCATGAATGTTTGGTTGGCTGGAATGGGGGCGACAAATTCACTCAGCAGGAAGCGACCCTCACTAATCCATTGCTTAAGTTCCAGGGCCACCTGACGGGACAGATAGATGCTGGCAAGGGGTGCTACGCGCACGACTTTACCATCAATCATGATGCGGCCTGATTTGAGTTGGGTATAGTTCACCAGACCAAAGGTGGGGCGGACACGGCGAGGGATCGAAAAGTCAACGACGGGTGCCACCAGGTCTTTATCTTGCACGGCACAATGGGCAACAACCTCTTCCTGTAGCACAGGCAAGGGAATACCCACCCCCAGCATCAGAGATGGGCCATAGTTACGAAAATGACATCCCCGTACCCAACGGGCATCCATCTGCTTCGCATCACCAATCAATGCCAGAGTTGCAGCAGGCCCAATCGGGGTACGGTTCGGCAGTCGTTTTTGTAGGGGAAAGTGTTGAGTGCCTTCCCAGGCAACATAACCAATGCCTCCTCCCAGAAAGACACGGGTACCAATTCCAATCACTTGCAGGTCGGGATCGTTCAAAAGGGGAGAGATCGCACCTGGGTTGGAATAAACCGCATTGCCCAGGCGGGGTTGAAGGGGGCCTAGATAGGTAAACAAGGGGCGATCGCCCCCATTTACACCCACAATAAAGTTTTGATAACTATTGCGTGGATTGAATAGATAAAACTGATTGATCGTATCGCGGCTAATCGTGGTTTCCAGTGATGCCCGGGGGTAACAATCGGTCACCTGCCCCAAGGCCCGTAGCGGTAAGGCTTTGCCTGCGATTAAATCTTCGATGACATAGCCACCACCCCGTTCCCGTAACTCTTCCCCATCGCTAACGTCCGCTACCTGGGTGGCTCCCAGATATAAATCAACGGCACCAAACCCGGAATAGGCTGAAACCCCATCAATCCAGCACTGGCGAATTTTTATGGGTGGATCGGTATGTCCCAGGTTGATAATGGCACCCGATGACTCCATTGGCTCGAAGGTACCCGTTGTCACCACATCGACCTCTTTTGCCGTTTTGGTCACACCCTGCTCAACGACGCGCGCTTTAAGTTCCTCCACAGTCCAAACGACGGCACGTTGCTGGCGAATTTTGTCATTGATTTCAGCAATCGTTCGCATGGTGTGTCCCTCATACTGGTCGATCGTCTAACTGGGTCACGCGGCAGGGGCTAAAAGAACGGCGATGAAAGCGGGTTGGACCAAAGGTTTGAATGGCCTGTTTATGGGACGGTGTGCCGTAGCCCTTATTAGTTGCCAGGTGATACTGGGGATATTTGACTGCCAGGCGAGTGATTAACTCATCTCGCCAGACTTTGGCAATGATACTGGCAGCAGCGATCGCCAGCGATCGCTCATCCCCTTTAACCAACGTTTGTTGGGGAAACGGTAGACCCGGAATGCGCTGGTTACCATCCACCAGGCACAAGTCGGGGGGTGGGGTGACCTGCAAAATTGCCCGCTTCATGGCCAATAGAGAAGCCTGCAAAATGTTGAGCCGATCGATTTCGGCAACCGAGGCATACGCAACCCGGCAACCCACTGCACAGTGACGAATTTGGGTTGCCAACACACGACGCTGCTCGGCTGATAGCTGCTTGCTGTCTGTGACACCCGCGATCGCCAGTTGCTCGGCTGTTGCATCATTCAGGATGACTGCTGCGGCCACGACGGGGCCAAATAATGCCCCGCGACCAACCTCATCAACCCCGACAACAGTTTGAGGAGCGGCACACAGAGATGTGACATCCAGTAGCTCCAACTGGTGGATCGGGGTTTTGGGGGCACGCCTCATGGGCTATTCTGCGGACACTGCCGACGATCGCCGTCGCCGTCGCCGGACAACCGTATCCCCATCGCTGTTGCTTGCCTCGCTGGCAGATGCCTCACTGGTGTCTGTGTCGACTGCCGGATCACTGGCAGTGGTCACGACCGGTGGCGCAGAATCATCCTGCTCCTGGCGGGAAGGCAGACGAACCGATCGCCGTTTTGGTAATTCAGTGAGTGTGACTGGGGCCGGTGCAGCTTCCACCGTTACTGGTTCAGTCACGACCGGCTTGTCGTCGTCTCCCGCTTCCTCAGTCGACTCTACGACCACTGGTGGCGGTAGTTCTCCCGGTAAAACAACCGAAATAATGGCAGCTTTCGGATTTTTCACTTCTTGATTAGCCATCACCAGTGGTGAGATACCCATCCAGGCATAAACATCCTGCTCCTCCGGTGACATTTCTACCGCCACAATTTCGGGGGGTTCCGTCGGTTTGCTCACGTCCCGCCGTGATCGCCCACGCCGTTCTTCCACTTCGCCTGTTTCCGGTGCGCTACCAGGTTCTGTCAGTACAGGTAGATCGCGCGATGGGCGTAACTCTGGTGTACTGCTATCGCGATTGGGACGGCCCCGGCCCCGTCGGCCGCGATCACCACGTACCGGGAAGGCCATTTCTTCAGCGGGTGCCAGCGAATCTGGATCGGCAGAACTGGCTTCTCCCCGACCCATACCGCCGGGTAAAGGACGACTGCCCTCATCCCGTCGCCGTCGCCGTCGCCGATTGTTACTACCCAGGTCTTGATAATTGGGATGACCTAATGCCAGATCTTGCAAATCGGCACTGTCATCTGACTCGTCAGGCCGGTCTTCCCAATACAGATCGGGTACACCAGGAATGTCAGGCAGAGCGGTGTCACGGCCCCGACCACCCCGACTACGGGTATCGCTCCGCGCTTCCCGCAAAGCAGTCGCAGCAGGGCGTTCAACGGGTTCGCCGTCCTGTTCTTCGGTTTCTCCAGGGAGATGGACGAGGTGGCCTAAACCACCGCAAGTGGAACAGGGGCGGCCAAAAATTTCGTAAATGTTTTTACCCTGCCGTTTCCGCGTTAATTCGACCAAGCCCAGTTCGGAGAGTTGGGCAATTTGGGGACGGGCCTTATCGACGCGCAGGGCTTTATTGAAATGTTCTAAAACCTGTAACTGGTCACGGCGTGAATCCATATCAATGAAGTCCACCACGATGACACCGGCAATGTTTCGCAGGCGTAATTGTCGGGCAATTTCGGTTGCCGCTTCGCAGTTTGTCCAGAGAACCGTTTCCCGAGCCGTTGCCGATCGCGTGAAGGAACCAGAGTTCACGTCAATTACGGTCAATGCTTCCGTCCGTTCGATCACGATGTAGC
>CAZGDE010000119.1:10862-17175 GCA_964524315.1 uncultured bacterium | reverse complement strand
CAGGGTTACAGAGTAGGAGACACAGGCTCCACAAACGGTTGATTTCACCTGGTAAGTCACCTGTTCTTCCAAACCGGGCATGACCAGAATTCGCACACTTAAGAGTTCGCCAGGACGCACCCGTTCAACAAAGATTTGCACGGGTATGGGAACCAACCGGGTAAATGCCTGATAGATCAGACCGGGCTGCACAACCAACCCACGGGGAACATTCGTACTAATCAGAAGTGGATGCCAGGAAACATCTGCCAGGTCTACCAACTTTTTCCACAGATCGTCGACTGACGCCGAGCTTAGTACCTGGTAAGTTTTTGCCAGCGTACATTGAAACCGCCGCCGCTTACGCCGAATAAACCGAGGAAAAAAATTGAACATGGGGTGACCTCAGAAGAGCCAAAAAGAGAGATCCAACAAGTTCTAATGGGGAAATCTGATGGAAAGTTCTGACTGTAATGGTAAGACTACGATTATGGACAAAATTTATCTTCAGTTGACCTATCTGCTGCCTTCTGAGAGTTAAAAATCATTGCTGAAATGAGCACAGTAAGGGGCCGCAAGCCGTAAAAGAATTAACAATCATTAACGAACATTAACGAAATATCAGTACTGGAAGTTGTGTCCCCAATTCACGCTACGCTAAGGAAGCTCCACGTAAAACCATTAATTAGCTTGACCTTTTACTAATAGACCTATGACTGCGTTTTCTACCCCTGAAGCGATCGCCTCCAATACCTTTCCACCCGAAGACTCCCGCCAGCGAGTCAGCCAATTTTTGCGGGATATTCAGGATCAAATCTGTGATGGATTAGCGCAGGCAGATGGTCAGGGTACCTTCAAGGAAGACTCCTGGGAACGCCCGGAAGGTGGCGGTGGGAGATCGCGGGTCATTCGCGAAGGTGCCATTTTTGAACAGGGCGGTGTTAATTTTTCTGAGGTTTGGGGTTCCCAACTCCCTCCTTCCATCCTGGTACAGCGCCCAGAAGCCGCCGGACATGGGTTCTATGCAACGGGTACATCAATGGTGTTACACCCTCGCAATCCCTACATCCCAACGGTTCATCTCAACTATCGCTACTTTGAGGCTGGCCCGGTCTGGTGGTTCGGTGGTGGTATTGACCTAACCCCCTACTACCCCTTCCCTGAGGATGTAGTGCATTTCCACCGCACCTTAAAGCAAGCCTGTGACCAGCACCATGCCGAGTATTACCCCACGTTTAAGCTCTGGTGCGATGAATATTTCTATCTGAAACACCGACAGGAGACGCGAGGGGTAGGCGGTATTTTCTTCGACTATCAGGATATACGCGGGAATTTATACCACGGCCCCGATGCCAATGGGCTTGCAGCCCTCCACAGTCAACAGGTAGGAGACATTGGCACCCGGAACTGGGAACAATTGTTTGCCTTTGTCCAGGATTGCGGCAAAGCCTTTTTACCCGCCTATCTGCCCATCATTGAACGGCGTCGTTCGCACGAATATGGCGATCAGGAGCGGGACTTCCAACTCTATCGGCGAGGCCGCTACGTGGAATTCAACCTGGTTTATGACCGGGGTACCATTTTTGGCTTACAGACCAATGGACGAACCGAATCCATTCTCATGTCCTTACCACCGCTGGTTCGTTGGGAATATGGTTATACACCAGAACCCAATACCCGTGAAGCCGAACTTTATGAAACCTTCTTAAAACCACAGGATTGGGTGAACTGGTCACTACCAACCCAGTAAGACTGAGGTAGACTTCTATTGAGGTGAAGGATTTTCAAAGCGTGTTGTAATTTTTAAAAATCTGTCAAAACTAGATTGAGTTAAGGATCAGCGCCCCCATGGGCGGGGTCTACTCAGTCATGCTAGTCATTGCCTGATCAGCAAGTTCTAATTCAACTCTGGAAAAGGCATTTTGGCGCACCAACCCGTCAATAGATGTATTACCGCCAATCCATTTAGCGGAAAATCGGTAAAGCATCGAATGGCTCACATGGTTGAGGCAGATCGCGGATCTTCCATTAGAATCACCCCAAACATCCACCATTCTTAGGAGAGGGTAAGCGATCCCTATGGAGCAGAAATCAATTCACATGGAGCAACGCACCCATACGACGGAGGACGGCAAAACAGTAATTGTTTTGACCCCCACCGGTCGTTTGGACATTACCACCGCTTGGCAGTTCCGACTCAAGCTCCAGGAATGTATCTCCAAATTGAGCCATCATGTTGTCGTAAATCTGGGGCAGGTCAATTTTATTGATAGCTCTGGTTTGACTTCTTTGGTTGCCGGAATGCGAGATGCTGATAAAGTGCGGGGTAGTTTTCGCATCTGTAATGTCCACCCCGAAGCACGATTGGTGTTTGAAGTTACGATGATGGACTCGGTATTTGAAATCTTTGAAACCGAAGAAGAAGCATTGGAAGGAGTCCCTCGCGGGATTGCTAGCTAGGCTACTCGTTTCACGCAATCCCGGCTAGACAGGCTAATGCCACAGTTCCTGGGAAAAATCCTGCCGCTTAATAAAACGATAGGGGCCCATGATTGCGCCCCAAATTGCTCTACCTGTTTCAATGTCAATCCCTTTGTCGTAACTTGCGAATGTACCTTCCTTGGCTTCAAATCCCAGCGCAACCTGGCGCTTTTCTCCTTGATAGGTGAAAAAACACTTACTGTTAGTCGGCGGAGTGGCGATAAATGTTCCTGGCTGGGGCTGTGTGATCTGAAGAACACAGCCTGGTAACAGGTCGATCGCACCTTCGCTTATTTTTTGCAACCTGTCAGGCTGACACCCCGCACCACTCACAGCAGTTGGATCTTGAAAACTGTAATATTGCACATGTAATGGTGCCTGTAGATCAGAGGGTTGTCGCAACCGCATTAAGCGCTGCCGATAAGGCTGATCAGAATACAAAACATTCGCCTGTTCAGCAAATAGCGTTACACTGTCGTCGCTAAAAAGAGGCACTGGTCGTTGCCATAACCGCAGGTGTACATACCAGACAGGTTCTGCTATAGCCTGCTCCCGGTTGTCAAATTCGCCCGCCAGATAGCGAGCCAGTTCTTGTAAATGGGGAGAAATTGGCATAGAAGAAACCCAGTTAAAAATGACGGGGGAAATGATAACCTGCCCCCAATCTACTATCCACCATCTCCGATTCATCCTTTCCTGGCAATCCCACCCCTGCAAAACTTGGCAAACTCGTCGTCAAGCGCGAGAATGGGGGTATTGTCGCCCACACGAAATTGTTGCTGTGAATAACGTCCGTACCGTCTCAGACACCAAGCGAACCTTCTACAATATCCACACTCGCCCGATTAATTCTATTTACCGCCGGGTAGTAGAAGAATTGATGGTAGAAATGCACCTGCTGACGGTTAATGTGGACTTTCACTATGACCCGATTTATGCCCTGGGTGTAGTGACAGCGTTTAACCGCTTTATGCAGGGGTATCGCCCTGAAAATGATATTCCTTCGATTTTTGATGGTATTTGTCAGGCATTACAGGATGATCCCGGCCGTTTCCGCTACGATGCGGAACGGCTAGAAGCTCTAGCGAAGCGGCTACCCGGCAAAGAAATTATTTCCTGGTTGGAACTATCCCCTGTGGCCAATGATGCCTATGATTTGCAAGAGCAACTACGGGCGATCGCCAACAATCCCAAATTTAAATACAGCCGCTTATTTGCAATTGGTCTGTTCACATTGCTCGAAACTGCCGACCCAGACATGGTGAAGGATGAAACGCAACGAACTGAAGCACTGAAGCAGGTCTGTACTGCCCTAAAGATCTCCGAGGACAAAATCCAGAAAGATCTGGAACTGTATCGTAGCAATCTTGAAAAAATGGCTCAGGCTCGCATCGTCATGGAAGATGCCCTTCAAGCCGAGCGGAAAAAACGCGAAGAACGGGAACAGGCAAAAGCTGCCGCCAACAATGGTTCCGTTAGTGCTACGGATGCTAAGGACGAGGCTGCATCTGGTTCGTAAGTTTCTGAGGAACATTTCTGGCAAAATATCTCGAAACACTTCTGCGCTTTTAGGGGCGTACCATTAGGGGGGTAACATATGGTCGCAAGTTATGGATTCACTCCCATGTTCCTTGCCCGCATGATACGCCCCTACTTTAGATTAAAAATACACCACTCATCCTTAAACAGGTTGTGTCATAGCTAACTGTCTCAGTCAGTAAAAGTTATCTATCACCCGTAATCATTGCCTGTGTACTGATAGTTTTTATCCTGCCGTATTTTTATCCTGCTGTCATCAGTCTGGCGATTTCCTGCACCAGTTCGTCGGGGTCAACAGGTTTACACACGTAATGTTGAAATCCGACCGCTATCGCCTGTTGCTGGCTCAGCTCACGCGTATGGGCCGTCAGCGCGATCGCCAACGGCTGTTCGGGGGAATCTAAAGGTTGTTTTGCCTTGACCTGTTGCAGCAGATTATAGCCATCAATTTCGGGCATGCTAATATCGCTTACTAAAACATCTGGTAGCATCGCATCAAATAGCGCCAGTGCTTCGACTGATGATGCGGCTTTAGTAACGGTTGCCCCATAGATTTCCAGCACAAATGTTAATAGTTCAAGCGTATCAAGGTCATCATCAACGACCAACACTTTCACACCGGCCAAATCTAACGGTTGATTAAGTACCTGGCTTCGCATGAGCAGATTTCCCCTAAAACACCTGTAAAGCTGCCGTCAAGCGGCATATAGCTCTGTTTCCCTACACCGCAATTCCCGTCGATGCAGGTAACCACCACGCCAAAAACGTTGCTATATTTATCAGCTTTTTGACACCGGTAGAATAACCGTCTTGCGATAGATTTTACTTCTCAGCCAACGGTTATGAGGACTTCATGAACTGCTCTAAAGATAGCTGGTGCAGTTGAAAGTACTGGTGAAATTTATCCGTCACCTGCAGCCAGTAAGAGCGCCCATCTGCCTGCTTGCGCTTGCGGACAAATCCCAGTTCCACTAATTCCTGAACGTGCTGGTAGGCACCCGACCCCCGTAAATCAACCAGTTCGGTCTGGGAAATCGGCCCTTTGAGGGCGATCGCTGCTAGCGTCCTTAATGCCCCCACGCCTAAGTCTGCCGGAATCAGAGTTTGCACCAGATGGTGAAAGGGCTCGCGTAGTTGGAGAGAATAGCCACTAGCAGTTTCGGCCACTTCCAGGGCACTATCACGATGGGCATACTCCTCCATCAATTCCATCATGCCTGCGGTAGCAGTTTCCCGATCACACCCGGCAAACTCAGCAATTTCGGCGATCGTTAATGGTTGTGCCTTCAAGTAGAGAATGGCTTCGATAGTGCTGGCAAGACGAGACATTGGGAAAAAGATGAAGGATGGGGAAAGGCAGCAACGTAAAGGATCGGAGACTCTTCATCTTTTATCCTTGATCGTTGGCCGTTTAGTCCAGATTTCTGCCGGTCAATTCAACAAAAATATCTTCCAGGTTTGAGGGGCGTACCATCATCCCTGTCTTATCGGATTGTTGATCAAGGTAGTGATTGGCAGCATCGAGCGTGGGAAAAAACTTGTAATCCCACCGATCCTGAATTTGTTTAACCACTAAGCCTTCACCGTGTTTCTGGCGAAATTCTGCCAGCGTCCCCAACTCAATCAGCTTGCCCGTATCCATTACCCCAATGCGATTACAGAGGTATTCCACCTCTTCCATGTAGTGGGTGGTTAGCAGAATCGTCATCCCCTGGCGATTTAGATCTCGAATAATCTCCCAGATCCGACGCCGGGTTTGCGGGTCTAAACCAACCGTTGGCTCATCCAGAAATAGCACATCGGGTTGATGGAGGAGAGCCCTGGCAATTTGTAAACGACGTTTCATGCCCCCCGAAAGGGTTTTCACCCGGTCATCCCGGCGGTCTGCCAGTTCCACATACTCCAACCAACGGTTAATTGCCTGCTGCCGATAGGGGTTGGGAATATGGTGCATCCGCCCGTGGAACTCCATGTTTTCCCAAACGGATAGGTCATTATCAACGCTAGTTTGTTGCAAAACAACACCAATTTGCCGCTTCACCTGGAGTCGTTGAGCGACAACATCATACCCGGCGATCCGAATTTGCCCCTGTGAGGGTTGGGTCAGGGTTGTCAACATCCGAATGGTGGTAGACTTACCTGCCCCATTTGGCCCTAGCAGACCGAACATCTCACCCGCCTGAATCTCAAAGGACAGGTCATTAACGACGGGTGTCTGGTTGTAATGCTTATAAACGTTTTGCAGGGAAACAGCAGCAGTCATCTAGTTATTTGCTAGCGGCGGCAACCGATAGAAGGAGAACGTTACTGATTG
>CAZGDE010000119.1:0-10852 GCA_964524315.1 uncultured bacterium | reverse complement strand
ACTGATTGTAACGGTATTACTGACCCACTTCATCTACCGCGCGATCGCAACAGCACCCATTAAACCGTTGTTGGCACAACCAAAAGGCCAAAGGAGAGGGCAAAAGGTGAACAGGGCTTTATCATTGGGAGCAGGCATTAAACTTAATTTAATTCTCGACCTTCAAGATCGCAGATTAAGTAAGACCGGTTATTTTGTCTTCTGAAGGAGTGCACGGCCGTGCGCCCGTACTAGAAAGCATCGAAGTTGGAATTTCGTTCCTAAGGCAACTTCGCCCAGGCGGCAGCGACTATTTCGCCCAACCAACGGCGTTGTTGTATGTCGAGCAGAGCGTCATCTGCTAATACCTCTGCCATCAGGTCATCCAGGGACTGCCCACTGGAACGGGCAACTTGAATAACGCCAGCGATCGCCGCTGCAATCACTTCTTCACTAACAGGATTTTGTCGGAGGGCAACTACTTCTTGTGGATTCACTGGAATAGGATAATTCATGGCGGATTTATTATGCGTGAGGAGCAGGAAAATGACTAATTTATGAGAATGTTGTAACGTTTTTTCATTAATTATGTTCTGCAGTGTAGCGAATTTTAAGACTTTCTTAACCCTGTTGTGTTCTGGTAAATCATTGGAGTTGGTTAAGTTTAATGAAGGAAATCCTCTATATTGAAGTTCCCACACCATCCACCGAGGATGTAAAGCTCTGGTTACAACACGAATTCGAGCCAGGTGTGGGTCAGAAACGCTCTACCCAAAGCGGTATTCGCTTAACCTTCTCTGACAAGATTTTTGAGAATACAGCCATTCAAGCAACTATTCCTGAAAGCACACCCCCACAAGCAAAAGCGTTAGCCATCTTTGTCTGGTCAGTTCAACGCACCACGTATCTCAAGGTATTTCGCTGGGCGGACACTGCCCTCACTCAAGAGACTCAAATTGTGGAACGGTTGACGACCGCAGTTCGTTCCCGGTTTCCAAACCATTATCCCAAGCCACCCAACATTGATTTATCGCAACAATCGATCTTTGAAGGGTTGGCGACAGCTTATCCCCTCACTGTTAAGTATTTTCAGAAGATGCCTAACGGTGAATATGACCTGACAAGAGTCTACTGGTGGGAACAACGCTGGCGGCAAGGAGTCAACCAGCCCCAACAGCCACAGCAGGTGGTGTTTAAATCGCAACCACCTGCAGGCATCCCCCAACAAAATGCCCCAACTGAGCTTGCCTATGATCTGATTTATATCGGCGGTGCTTTGGGTGTAATCCACGCCGCCGTGATGGCCCAACTAGGCTATCGGGTATTGCTGATCGAGCGATTACCATTTGGCAAAATGAACCGGGAGTGGAATATCTCGCGGAGTGAGTTTCAAAACCTCATCGATCTGGGATTATTTACTCCAGCCGAATTTGAGAGTGTAATTGCCTGTGAGTATATTGACGGTTTCCACAAATTCTTTGATGCCAACAATCCCCCCCAGGCAAAAGCTCCTGTTCTACACACACCAACCGTTCTAAACGTTGCGCTGGACGCGGAGAAATTGCTCCGGGTGTGTGGCGACAAACTTCGTCAGGCAGGTGGGGTCATCTGGGATGAAACCGAATTTATCCGAGCCGATATTAATCCAGACCAGGTCACTGTGGAGTTAAAGCATTTACCTACGGCCAGCAACCGCACCGCCCGTGGGCGACTGCTGGTGGATGCGATGGGCACAGCCTCACCGATCGCCTGGCAACTGAATGGTGGACGGGCCTTCGATAGCGTGTGTCCGACGGTCGGGGCTGTCATTTCCAGCGGATTTGCGCCCGGTGTGTGGGATTCGCGCTATGGCGATGTGTTAAACAGTCACGGCGACATTTCCCGGGGGCGACAACTAATTTGGGAACTGTTTCCTGCCGAAGGGGACGAATTGACCATTTACCTGTTCCACTACCATCAGGTACATCCCGACAATCCAGGCTCGCTGCTGGAAATGTACGAGGATTTCTTTACCATCCTGCCAGAGTACCGGCGCTGCGATGTGGATCAACTGGTTTGGAAAAAGCCAACCTTTGGTTACATTCCAGGACATTTTAGTACCAGTGGCAGCGATCGCCAGGTAGCCTTTGACCGTTTGATTGCGATCGGGGATGCGGCCTCACTCCAATCACCCCTTGTGTTTACCGGTTTTGGCTCCCTGGTACGCAACTTATCACGTCTGACCCACCTCCTCGATACCGCCTTGCAGCATGACCTCCTCACTGCGGCCCACTTAAACCGAATTCGCGCCTACCAGAGCAATATCTCCGTCACCTGGCTATTCTCCAAAGGCATGATGGTACCCACCGGGCGCAATATTCCACCGGCGCGGCTCAACTCTATGCTCAACACTTTCTTTGGCATCCTGGCGGCTGAATCACCTGCTGTCGCCGAGGCATTTGTCAAAGACCGGATTGATTGGTTGTCGTTCAATCGTATGGCCCTCAAAGCGGCCCGCCAAAATCCCCTACTGCTTCCCTGGATCTGGGATTTGGCTGGTCCCCAGGATATGTGGCGCTGGCTGGGTAGCTATTTTGACTTTACCCTCACAGCCTTTATCGGAGCATTTTTGAGCAGCTGGTTGCCGGCGTTACTGCGACGAGTCCAGCCCTGGTTAGAACCCCGCTATCCGTCGTTCTGGATATGGTTACTAGCGCAGAGCTACATTTTCACTGATGGGATTGGTCGTCCTCAGGCAGTGCGAAGTGTCAAACGCCATAGTACTGACGCCGCAACACTGGGCAATTCATTGAGCTAACGTTGTCACCGGGGCTAAATTTAAGGGCGCACAGTTGTGCGCCCTTAAATTTAGCCCATCCGGTCATGCGATTCTTACCGCGCTTTCGGGAAAGTCGGCAAATCAACCGCTGATAGCGACTTCAGCTTTTTAGATGGGCGCAGGGGATACACAACCGGAGATGGCCAGCTTGCCGTAACAAATTCCCGTTCGATCGGGTTCTGATCAACGTTCTGATCGGCGGCATCACTGGTCGTATTAGTGTCGATGGCAGAAGCTGATGCAGCCATCTCAGGAGTAACTGCATCAGTCTCCAACAATTCGGCATTGATAACGGGAGTGACAGGTTGCCGTTGATCAGACCGTTCATCCACCCGTTGTGAGCGTGAAGTCCAACTGATTAACTCCAGTGGCTTTTTACTGGTTGGATTGGTAGACGTTGTGCTGGTAGATGCAAAGCTGTTCCCAGAACTTGCCGCTGTTGGGGGGGTAGGAGTCACACTCGACTCGGTACCAGAAAGCGAAGTGGGTTCACTGGCAAGGGATGGTTGATTCGGGAAAGGGAGTAGGGGAGCGATCGCCGCTGCCGCCGTATCACCGACTGCCGCACTATCTGCTGCCGAAGCAGGTTCGATCAGTTTCGCCAGGTCATCCCATAGGGGATCGTTATTAGCCTGAATGCCCCAACCAAAGGGTTGCGAAGTGACCAATTCATCAGAGGCAAGTGGTACCGATGCCAGCATTTGCAATAGACCTGCATCTTTGGCAGGGTCACTGATATCCCCATCGGTTGGAGTTGCCCCGGTTGGAGCATTGGTCAGTGCAGTGGCCTGGATCTCCCCGGTCTCCAAAAACGGACTGAGGTCGAAAATCCCCGTTTTGTCACCGATCACCTCAGGGGTATAGGCAGGATCGGTCGCATTCGTAAAGATTTGATCCACCCAATCCGCTGCTGTTTGGGTGTCATCAGCGGCATGCAGCCAGTTTTGCGACTCAAATTCGCTGGTGTCAGCCGGGATCACTTCATCGGGTTTCAGCCATTTTGAGAGCGGTTTGGGAAGGTTACTGTCAGCGTCGTTCCGTTCCTGACCGATGGGTGCAACCCAGGGACGCACAGGCTGGTTCTTAGGAGTTAACCCCGCTGTTAGGGGTGTGGGTGCCAAGGGTACCGCTGGCAGTGACGTGCTAGGGCTGGCATCAGACACAGCAATCAAATGGCTGGATGGTGCTGGCATTTCCAGACATTTTTCTAAGGCTGCTTTGAATTGCAACGTTTGCTGTTGTTGGCGATGCAACCGCATCCGCAGATCGCGACAGGTTGTTTCTGCCTGTAGCAGTTGCTGAATTTGCTCGTTATAACGCTGTTGGGCCAGCGCACAATCCCGTTCCAGTTGAGCAATACGCTCCTGACTACTTTCTAATTGCTCACTGAGTGTCTCGACTAAAATTTGCTGGCGTTGGGCGGTCTGTTGAGCCAGTTCTAATTCCTGAAACAACTGGTTAACCCGGCCCTGGGCAAGCGTCAATTCGGGGGTAACAACTGCCTGTCCCGCCCTTACTACAGAAGTGAGCGATTCTGATGGCGCTGATTCAGCCAATTCGGCTTCCTCTGTTTTGGCTGCGGCTGCGGTGGTATGAAGCGATCGCGCCATTTCAAGCTGTAGTTCAATTTGTTGTTGGGCCAGATCTTGTTCCAACTGCGCCAGGCGATCGCGCAATTCCTGACTCTCTTGCTGTAGCCGTTGCACCAGCGAAGGGTCGGTATCTGCATCAGCGGCCACTTCGGTAGATGGCAAGGGAACAGCGCCTTCTGCATCGGCTGGAGGATTGAGCGAAGCAAGCGCCGCCAGAACTTCCGAATCTTGATGAGTCACAGTTGTCGCTGGCAGTTCTGCGGCTGCAGGAATAGCATCAACACTCATCGCACCAGGGAAATCAACGGTTTGCCAATCCTCCTCCGGCGCGGGCTCAGGGAATTTATTCGATGCGAGTACGTCAGCGGGAACCGACTCAACGGGCTCAACCGATCTGGGTAAACCAGAATCTTTGTTAGGGCTATCAGCTTCACTCATAGAACTTATCCTGCAAGTAGGCAATCCGTCAGCATAGAGCGGTTACAGCGATACTCATGATATAAGCAGTTCCCAAATTCGCTCACTTTTTCCGAAATGAATTTCGCTTTGTGGTGACGTTGAAAACGCTCTAACTATCAGCTCTAACTATCAAAAGCTGATAGTGCATTCTAATTGGAATTGAATTGGATCCCAAATTTGAATTCTCAACTTGTTATCACAGATTCTTGAGAGGCAGAGAATTTGTAAGAGAACTATACATTCCAGACGCTTCGCGAACCGGCGATCCTGATTTGCAATAAGCGTTGTCTGAATTGATTCGTTTCCAGTCGGACTGCTATCTAGCACCACTCGCTAACGTCTGGTGCAGTAGTTCCTGCTGAATTAATGCCCGATCAACCAGAAAGCGGACTTTGTCATGGGAAAGGGGATCACCATTTGCATACTGTTCAATCCACACCTGGCTAATCTGATTCGGGTCATCCGGTAACTCATTCAGTTCCCAACCTGGAATGGCCAAATCCTGCATCAGTTGGCTGACCTTGGGATCGTAACTGAGAGCGAAACAGCGACAATCTTCGGCAGCAGCCATAATCAAACCGTGGAACCGCATGGATATTACCATTTCCACCCCCCGGAACAACCCTTTCAGTTGTTGGGGGTCTTCCAGGCTAATAATTTGGCTGGGGCCGGGCAATTGGGGTTGAATGGCCTGGGCGATCGCCAAGTCCTGGCTTTGCTGAAACGGTACCAGCAAAATCGAAACCTGGGTCGCCGTTTGAAAGTCTACCAATGCCTGAGTCAAGTTTGCCAATCGGATTGGGGTCAACCAGCGATGGGTACGCAGATTAACTGCGACCCTGGGAGCATGGATATCCCACAAGCCATTCACAGGTTTAGGGGCCAGTGCCCACACCGGGTCAGGGGCCAGGGTAAACGGAATTTGCCAGTCAGCTAAAAATGCGGCTGACCCACCATCACGGACACTCACCGCCGTACATCCGGCAAAAGTCTGTCGGGCCAACCACCGAGTCAATGGCCGTTTCAGTGGCCCAATACCCTGAGACCAGGCAATGGTGGTTAAACCAAGCAGTTGCGCCAGTTTCATGAGTCCGGCGTAGTAAAGGGGACTGGCAACACTAGTGACATCCTGAATTAAGCTGCCCCCTCCCCAAATAAAGATTTGCGACTGCCGGATTGCCTGCAAAACAGCCCAAAGATCCTTACGGTTAATGGCATTCACGCCGTAGCGATCGCGCGTTTGCGCTGGATTACCCGACAATACTAGCGGCGTGACATGGGGGGGTAACATCTGTAGTAACGATGCCAGTAGGGCCTCATCGCCCCCATTCCCTTGACCGTAATACCCACAAAGAACCGCTTGCGTCATTTGATTACAGTCATTTAATTACAACCATTTAATTACAAGAGTCATTTAATTACTATGTCAGTCAATCAGGTTTCTACCATAAAGCCACGGCGAAAACCAGACAACGCCTCTTTCATCACTCGCTAGTTATCTGTGAGGGCGCGACTTCAGCCATAATAAAGTTCATCATTCCACCATCCCTATTCCATGAATGCCCTCTCAATTCCAACCTGGCTTGTCCACACCTCTAGCGTCATTGAATGGATTGCAGCCATCTGGCTCATTTGGATTTATGGAGAACTGACCCGCGATCGCGCCTGGTGGGGATTGTCGCTAGCGATGCTACCCGCTCTGGTCAGCGCTATGTGCGCCTGTACGTGGCACTTTTTCGATAATGCCCCATCCCTGGAATGGCTCGTCACCCTCCAGGCAACTATGACCGTTGTGGGTAATTGCACGCTTCTGATTGCTGCCTGGTGGCTTTGGAAAACACGCTCCGAGAAGCGCAAGGTCGGCTAGGTTCTTCCCCCCTCGCCAACGCCCTTCGCCTGATCATTTTTATCCCCGATTCTGATATCCCCAATTCTGATGTCTAAAGACACCCTCTTCGCCCTATCTCTCTTCCCTTACCTGGGTTTTCTCTGGTTTCTGACTCGTTCCCAAAAACTACCCCGTCTGGCCCTCATTGGCTTTTACATGACCCTGTTCTTTGTTGCTGTGACAATTCCGGCGGGAATTTATGCCAAAGTGTCGTTGGGTGAAAGTTTGGCCAACGTAGACTGGCTGCATGGCGGGGCAGAATTTTTCTTAACGCTCTCCAATATTTTGATTGTGCTGGGGTTCCGTGGCGCGATCGTCAAATTCATGGCTGAGCAAAAAGGGGTTCAGGAGTAGGCAGGGAAACACACTTTCTGCTACTTGAGCAGTAGCAGCTCTAGCAATTGTTACAGAATTAAACTGTTTTCTCTAAATCAGGCTCTTATAGTGGGGTTGGGCTTCTGTAAGTTTCGCTGCATCTTTGTTACAGAGTCCGCCCCATCCTAGGAGATTAACCCATGAGCGAGTATCAGTACCCCCCTCCCACCGGATCGACTCCAGTCGATCAACCGTTACCTTCGCAGTTATCGAAAACATTAATGGTCGGTGATCAACTTTCCAGCGATCGCCCCCATGTTAGCAATACACTACTCATTCGGTCGGCAGTACCCACTGACCCACCCCCAGTAAACGTCTACGGGTTACTGGATCAGGCAATTCCAACGCCGCCACCCGTCGTCTGTACGACTTTGTTAATTTCTGAGGCATTGCCAACACCCCCACCCAATGTGGGCACAACCTTACTGTCCGACTCACTATCCCCCTTACCGCCTCGACCAAATTATTGATAGAGCAAATTGATATAGCAATTCCTTTCTCAGTGAAGTACAGTGCCTTTCGCCTGGTCATTGGTCATTGGTCGTTTGTGTCAGCCAGTGACTAATGACCAATGACCAACCAGAACAAACCATACTTCAGTTGATGGAGAATTGCCGTATTTGGACTTGAAACTTGGATCTGTATCGTTCATGGCGCTTGAAATCTTACCCGGTGAAAGTTTCCCCTTAGGAGCAACAATCCGCGATGGTGGCGTAAATTTCTGTTTGTTCTCCCGCGATTGTTCGGGTATCGAACTGTTATTGTTTGACCAGCCAAATGACCCACAGCCCAAGTACATTTTTTCACTCCATCCCCGGCGCAATCGCACTGCTAACTACTGGCATTGCTTTGTACCAGATATTGGGGCGGGGCAGGTCTACGCCTATCGGGGGTATGGCCCGTTTGAGCCAGACCTGGGGCTACGCTGCGATGGTGAGAAGGTACTGTTAGATCCGTATACCCTGGCAGTTGTGAACTGGGAAAACTACAGTCGTGCAGCGGCCAGCAGCCCAGGAGATAATTGTGCCAAGGCGTTGCGGAGTGTTGTCGTTGACCGGGCAGCCTATGACTGGGAAGGCGACACCCACCCCAAAATCCCCTACTCCAAAACCGTCATTTATGAACTTCATGTAGCTGGCTTTACCCGCCATCCCAGTTCGGGTGTAGCCCCTGAAAAGCGCGGTACCTATGCTGGTTTGATCGAAAAAATCCCCTATCTGCAGGAGTTGGGTATCACTGCCGTTGAACTGATGCCGGTTCATCAGTTTGATGCCTGTGATGCGAAAGCCGGACTCAAAAATTACTGGGGTTACAGCACGATCGCCTTTTTTGCGCCCCATGTTGTCTACAGTTCACGGCGGGATCCCATTGGCCCACTGGATGAGTTTCGTGACATGGTGAAAGCCCTGCACCAGGCAGGCATTGAGGTAATTCTGGATGTAGTTTTCAACCACACAGCTGAAGGGAGTCACGAGGGGCCAACCCTGTCCTTCCGGGGCTTGAGTAATCAGGACTACTACATGCTGGAGGAGAACCGGGCCCTGTATCGGAACTACAGTGGCTGTGGCAATACCTTTGAGACGAATGCGATCGCCACCCGCCTCATTCTGGACTCCCTCCGCTACTGGGTGTCGGAGATGCATATCGATGGTTTCCGGTTTGATCTCGCCTCGGTGCTCTCACGGGACTCGTCTGGGAATCCGTTAGAGTATCCACCCTTGCTATGGGCCATTGATACCGATCCGATTCTGGCGGGTACCAAAATCATTGCCGAAGCCTGGGATGCCGGAGGACTATATCAGGTAGGTTCGTTTGCGGGCGATCGCTTTGCCGAATGGAATGGCCCCTTTCGGGATGATATCCGCCGCTTTATCAAAGGCGATCCAGGCATGGTTAACAAGGTAGCCTCCCGCATTATGGCCAGCCCAGATATCTACAAACAACCTAATCGCCAACCCAATCACAGCATCAATTTCATCACCTGCCACGACGGTTTTACGCTGAATGATCTGGTGTCGTACAACGAGAAGCACAATGAGGCTAACGGTGAGGACAGCCGTGATGGTAGTAACGACAACCATAGTTGGAACTGTGGCGTGGAAGGTGCGACCCACGATCCCCAGGTTGATGCTCTCCGGCAACGTCAGATCAAAAATTGCCTGACCATTCTATTCATGTCCCAGGGAACCCCCATGCTCTTGATGGGTGACGAAGTCCGGCGATCGCAACAGGGTAACAATAACGCCTATTGCCAGGACAGTGAACTGAGTTGGTTTGACTGGAGTTGTGTGCAGCGTCACAATGATTTACTGCGTTTCACCCAGGGGTTAATTCATCTCATCCAATCCCTGGAACTCTTTCAGTTAGAACATATTCTGGCTATCAATTATGCGCCAAACGAACCCCATATCATTTTTCACGGAACGAAGGTGGGCCAGCCCGATTGGGGCTATTACTCGCATACGTTGGCGTTTACGTTACTCCATCCCGAACATGACGAACATTTGCATGTCATGCTTAATACGTACTGGGAACCACTGCCCTTTGATCTGCCCCCTTTAGGTAAAGGTGAAACCTGGCACCGGTTGATTGATACGGCCCTGCCCAGTCCCGCCGATTGGTCACCCCCAGAAACCGCACCCCGTGTTTCGGCCGGCACCTACCGCTTAGAAGCGCGATCGGCAGTGGTACTGATGGCAATGCCATGATATGATAATTAGTCCGTGATATTTTTGGTGAGGTTGTGTCTGCCAAAGACGAATAACCTTTATCATTAACGTTTGCCAGTTCGTCTGTAATAGACTTTGGCTGTAATAGTTTGTCTGTAACATTCAGGAAAAGCACACTCCACTCAACATGATCAAATTGCGATTGAAGCGATACGGGAAAAAGCGCGAGGTTAGTTATCGGATTGTGGCAATGAACAGCCGCGATCGCCGTGACGGTCGTCCCCTTGAAGAACTGGGCTTTTATAATCCCCGCACGGATGAAACCCGGTTGGATGTACCCGGCATTGTGAAGCGGTTGAAAGAAGGGGCACAGCCAACCGATACCGTGCGTAGTATTTTGCAAAAAGCTAACGTTTTTGAACAGGTCAATGCCTGAAGCTACTGTCAATTCGTCTTCCCCTACCGGCGTTCCAGATTACGTCGGCCTGATCCGGTTCCTGGTCAAGCCGTTTCTGGAATTGCCGGAATCTCTTAGTATCGACTGCGAAGTGTCGCCAAGTAAGGCCAAAGTCTGGGTACGGCTGGCGTTTGAAGGCTCCGACAAAGGAAGAGTTTTCGGACGGGGTGGTCGTAACATTCAGGCAATCCGGACAGTGTTAGAGGGCGTTGCCCGTTCCGACGGCTATTCGGCCTACCTGGATGTTTTCGGTGGTTTTCCCCACGGTCGTACCGAGGATGGTGATCACCACGAAGCACCATCCAATAAACCCCAGCCCCGTCGATCATCGGGGGGAAGACCACCGTCCCGTTCGCGATCGCATTAGTTACTTGAACTAATTCTCCTCAGATTGATCAATGTCGCTATCACATTGATCAATTATTTTTTTGAATGAATCCTGGCTGAATCGCTGAGATATCTTTAACCCCAGAGTTCACTATCGGGATGCCATCCGTTTTTATAATGGGTAGAATTGGTTTTTATCCAAGATATCGCCCGTGGTTGGGAGGTGACAACAGCAAGTGGCAGAAATCCGTTTAGGTGAAAACGAGTCGATTGACTCAGCCTTAAGGC
>CAZGDE010000118.1:417-17228 GCA_964524315.1 uncultured bacterium | reverse complement strand
GCGTGTACTCATCCACCCGTCCGGCACCCGCGTCAATATCATTAATGATCAGGACGGCCATTTTGCCCCGTACCCGTACCAGTTCGGCGGCTTCCCGGTAACGCAAGCGCAGCATCCGGGCCGGATCACCCGCATCCGGACTTTCCAGTTCTCCAGCGGAAATGTGGATCACTTCCAGTCCCATCCGTTCAAAGACTAATTCGCACTGGAAGGTTTTACCCTCACCTTTGCGACCATGAATACCCAGGATGAGGGGCACCTTCATTCCCGGCAGGTTCATGTAGTTTTTGGTGATGTGGACAGAAAGTTTGTCCAGAAAGCGAGGAGAAATGTAATAACTCATGACGGCTTTGGCGATCGTATCATTCCCATTATGGGACAGCCGTTCCATCTAGAACGGTAAGTTCAATAGAAGAAACCGATCATCGCCGCAAGTTCCGCTTATCAGCCAGGAAAATTTAATCGTTCTGTAGTCGTCGTCTTGGGAAACATGATAGCGAGGAGTCAGACAGTCAACCCAGAATCGGCATTTGCAGCAATTTGGCCTCAGGATTCTGACCAAAGTTATGTCAGCAAACTTTCCGAGGCCTCAACTTTCGTGAGGGCGAATGACCATTCGCCCCTACCAGGAAATATCAAAATTTAGCCGCCGTACTGCCAGCCAGTACTTTCTAGCAGTAGCGGATCGCCATCACGATGAATACCAGCGGCAACAACCTCACCAACGAAGACTGTGTGGTCACCTTTTTCGACTGAACCAACAACCTGGCATTCAACATAGCCAAGAGTTTCGGAAATGATGGGGCAACCCGTTTCACCCAGGTAAAACTCCACATCTTCAAACTTGTTACCCACACGACGCTGTGGTTTAAAGAACTTTTGCGCCAGTTCTTTCTGGTCGGCAGCCAACACACTTAATGCAAACACACCACTGGCTTTAATCATGGCGTGGGATTTAGAATCTTGCTTGACACAATTTACGACTAATGGTGGCGTAAAGGATGCCTGCATCACCCAGCTTGCAGTAAAGCCATTCACCTCTTCCCCATCCTTCACCCCACAGATATATAACCCGTGGGGAATTTTCCGCAACATGGTTTTTTTAGCCTGTTCGTCTAGCAAGGTCTGTTACCTCTCATCGCTACACTGTTCAGTCTATAACCTTTGTCAGGTGTTGCTGACCCTGGATAGGAATTAGAGCAGCCCAATCACAGGAATCTCTGGCATCAAAGCGTAGCATGGGGACAAGGCTGGAAGTAACCCGTCAAGACTGCTACCGAATGCTACACCCCTACAGACCTTGCTTACCCCTCCGTTGGATGAGCCTCAGATACCCGGGCAACCTTTTGCGAGATCTCAGGATTGTAGAGGCGCAGGTAATTCCAGTAGTTTTCAAACACCGATTTTACATACCCTCTGGTTTCATCGTAGGGAATGGACTCAACGAACACATCCGGATCACCTACACCACGCTTCGCAACCCACCCACCCACGGCACCCGGCCCCGCGTTATAGCTGGCCACTGCCAGCATGGAGTTGTCATCATACTCGCGGTGGGTGTAGTCGAGATACCAGGTACCCAGTTTGATGTTGTCCTCCGGATCGGATAGTTCATACTGCTTCAGCTTAATTTTCTGAGCGATCCAGGCTCCCGTATCAGGCATGACCTGCATTAAGCCCTTTGCTCCAGCGACCGATTCAATCCCTGGCATGAACCGGGATTCCTGCCGAATCAGGGCAGTTACCAGAAGGGGGTTAATTTGACGTTGCTGCGACCAGTTTTCAATCGGTTCCAGAAAAGGGAAGGGATAGAGGGCCTGCCAGTAGGGTCGCTCTTTCTTCAGTGCCCGATATTCCGCCTGTTCCCGGGGGTCTTCCCGTTCGCTCAAGTACGACACCATGAAGAGGCCATCCAGGTAATCACCCACACCGGAACGGAGAACCCCGTCCGTAAATTGCTCGGCAACAGTCGGCTGCATCACATTCCGAAATTCCATTTGCCAGAGCTTCCAGGCATCCCGATCCTGACCCAGTTGGTAGAGTTCCTTGAGTGTGGCAGAACCAGCCAATAACGGGGGGCGATCGCCCGGTCGTTGCACGCTGGGATTCAGCTGCCGCACTGTATTAAAGTCCCCCACTTCCCAACCGAGCATGGACGCTGATCGCCACGCATAGTAAGACTGGGGATAACGACTGATCACCTGCTCATAGGCTTTCTTCGCCTCACCATGCTTCCCCTGTCGGGAGGCCCATTTACCAATCCAGAAACCGCCTTCGGGGGCAAACTCGCTATCGGGATTATTTGCCTGAATTTGCTCTGCCCATTGCCGTGCGGTCTGCCAATCACTGGCTTTGGCCCGTTCCTGGGCCAATTTCCAGCGAACTTCTGCCGCCGCATCCGACTTGCTAAAGCGGGACAGGAGAACCTGCCGAATTTGGCTGGCCGCAGTGGTATTATTCGCTTCCTCATAAATCTTGACTTTTTCCAGCAGCGCATCGCCTGCTTTTACGGGAAAGCGACTGATTAACTGATCCAGGTACCCCATTGCCTGAGCGGGTGCCACCAGACGCGACAACCGTAGCAGTGCCAGCGAAGTTTCCTGGGCAGTGGGAAAGTCATTCACCACCCGCTGGTATGCCTGGATCACCCCACCCCGTTCACCTAACTGTAAACCGCGAGCCACCCGATAGGCATTTCGGGCAGTATAAGGCGCACGGGCATAGGCAGCACCCGCTTTACCATACTGCTGCTTTTCCCAGTACCCAAACGCGATCGCCTCCCAGTCCTGTGGGGTCAACTGCTTCTCGTACTGGGTCACCAGCTTGTCTAAAACAGCCGTGTAATTCTTAATGTGAAGACCATGCCGCGCCAGGATGAGTAACAACTTCGGCTGATTCGGGTTTTGCTTCAGCCGTTGCTGGATAATTTCAATTGTTTCCGGGTAGGCGGGGAACTGGGCGATCGCCCGATCCCCATAGGTCGCATCCGTCTGGGTGAGGGCGGCCATTGCTGCTGCTGCCACAGGTTGATTGGCATGTTGGGTGACAATGCCCTTCCAGGTTGCCGTGGCCTTGTTGCGATCGCCCATTGCCGCATAAGCCTCTGCCTGCCGCAACCGCACATGCCCGGCCAGTAGTGGATAATTGTCTGCCAGCCCCTCCAGTTGTGCCAGTGCCTTTTTTGCCTGTCCCTGTTGCAGCAGTTCCGTTGCCAGTACATACCGGGCCCGGTTGCGATCGGGGGTATCCTTCACCTGGGTCAGGGTTTCTAGCTTGGCTTGCCGCTGCTCAACTGGCAAAGCCTTGATGGCATTAATCTCGGTGATGGGGATCAGTTTGTCCGTATGCATCTGCTTCCCCGCGTTTGCCTGGGTTGAGCCAGAAAAACTGTGTAAGCGTGACAGCGAAATGCCACCCCCCAGCAGGAGCGCACCCAAGCCTGCCCCGATCATTAAGAAAACCTTTTCTCTCCGCCGTTTCAGCATACGTCCTCTCGCTGGAGATTCAACCTCATGCGACTTTAGCATTTCTAACCAAAATTGACCGGAAAAAAAGTGACAGATTGATTAAAAAGATCAAGTCAAAAAGATCAAGGACAGTCTGCCAGGAACGCTGCCAATGACAGACTGTCCTCTGCCCGGTTTTAAGCAATACTGGAGTCAGTTGCGGAAAAAGGAAAGCCTGAATGGAGTTGCGTGTAACAGACACCCCCGTTTTGCAATGGTCAGGGGATGGTTTAGCGATCGGTTTATTTGAAGAAGCCGTCGAACTGACTGGCGACCTGGCAACACTGGATGAAAAGTTGTCAGGTACCTTGAACGAATTGCTGGCTGAGACAGAATTTAAGGCCAAGGAAGGTAGCAGTATTGCGACCCGTGTGGGTAGTGGTAGTGCCATTCGCAAAATTATTGTTGTCGGCCTGGGTAAAGCGGAAGGCTACAAGCTAGAAACCGTTCGGCGGGCCGCTGCTGCTGCCGCGCGGGTGGCCCGGAAGGAGAAGTGTAAAACCCTGGGTATTTCCCTCCCAGAATGGCAGAGTGATGGAGCTAAAACAGCCCAGGCGATCGCCGAAGGCGTCGAACTTGCCCTCCATCAGGATCATCGGTTCAAATCCGATCCTGAAGAGAAAAAGACCCAGGTTGAACAGGTCGAACTCATCGGGTTTGCCGGACAGGACGCGGCTGTGACGATGGCACACCAGGTTTGTTCAGGTGTCATTCTGGCACGGGAACTGGTTGCTGCTCCCGCAAATATTGTCACTCCCATCACGCTGGCAGAAACTGCAGCGGCGATCGCCCAGGAGTTTGGTCTTGAAGTAGAAATTCTTGAACGGGAAGATTGTGAAAAACTTGGTATGGGAGCCTTTCTGGGCGTCGCCCAGGCATCGGAATTGCCACCCAAATTTATTCACCTGACCTACAAACCCAGCGGGACACCCCGCCGCAAACTGGCCATCATTGGTAAAGGGTTAACGTTCGACTCGGGCGGACTCAATATCAAAGGGGCTGGTAGTGGCATCGAAATGATGAAAACCGACATGGGTGGTGCCGCCGCTACCTTGGGAGCTGCCAAGGCGATTGCCCAACTGAAACCTGATACGGAAGTTCACTTTATCTCTGCTGCCACTGAAAATATGATCAGTGGTCACGCGATGCACCCCGGCGATATTCTCACCGCCTCTAACGGTAAAACGATTGAAATTAACAATACCGACGCGGAAGGTCGCCTGACCCTGGCAGATGCCCTCGTCTTTGCCGAGAAGCTGGGGGTCGATGCCATGATTGACCTGGCCACATTGACGGGAGCCTGTGTCGTGGCTCTGGGTGATGATATTGCCGGGTTATGGAGTACGGATGAGGCGATCGCCCAACAGCTGGCTCAAGCGGCCGAACTGGCTGGGGAAAAAGTCTGGCGAATGCCAATGGAAGAAAAATACTTTGAAGGCATGAAGTCCCTGGTTGCCGACATGAAAAATACCGGCCCCCGTCCCGGCGGTTCCATTACGGCAGCACTCTTCCTGAAGCAATTTGTCAAGGAAACCGCCTGGGCACACCTGGATGTGGCTGGCCCCGTTTGGGCTGATAAGGAAAACGGCTACAACAATGCTGGGGCTACGGGTTATGGCGTTCGTACCCTGGTCAACTGGGTACTGAGCTAGGCGTTGCTGAATCTCAAAACGATCAAAACCTATCCGAAAAACTGCGGTGAATTCCAGGCAAGAATTCTCAACCAGTTTCGGATAGGTTTTTGATTAAATTGGTAAACACAATTGAGACTATTTTAATTCCGCCAATCTCCCTTAAAAGTTTATCTTTTATATTAGTTTGAGTCATAAATATTGCAAATTTAGGATTACGGATTTAAGTAGGAGTTATTAGCAATTTTCTACAATCTCATACTTACGAAACTGAGGAACTGCAACAAAGGGCAGGATTCTTTTCAGGCGATCGCTTCATTTATGGCTGCAACAACCTACTGAGTTTGAAATGCTACATGTGCATTTCTCAATCATTGCTCACAATTCCAAGAGGGCCGCTATCGTTCTGGACTATAGAAGGTTCCTAATTTCCCCAGACCAACACAATGCCTTCTATAAACAACATTCAAATATGAAGTTTCAGCTAGGCTGATCTCATAAATTCTCTATCTGATTAAAGTTCAAGTGAAACTTTAAACCGTTAAATTGCTTACTGAACCTGCTCCCGCCAATAATAGGTCTATGCAACGATGATCTAACTGCTTCATGAAAATTTCTCACATCAAAGCAGTTAACAATGCCGGTTCATTAAAGCGCACTTTAGGGGGTTCTTATTAGTCTAGTCAGGTGACGCTGCTTCTATTGCCAAGCATTCTCACTTCTCTATTACGCAACAATTGCCCACTCTAACTGACGTTAGAGCTAATCGTTCGGAGATAATAGCCATAATGCCAACCTCTGCATCCTACTCAACCGACAGCAAAACTAGAGTTACGGATAAAGTTACGACACATTCCAGCAGCATTCCCTTTGCCAAACTGTATACAACCGGTCAAGAACTCGCGTATATCCAGCAGGCAATATTGAGCGGGTACACCTGCGGAGATGGCAGTTTTACTAAAAAGTGTCAAACCTGGTTACAGGAAAAGATCGGCAGTTATAAGGTACTGCTGACCAACTCTTGTACAGCAGCACTGGAAATGGCGGCAATCTTAGCCGATGTGCAACCGGGTGATGAAGTTATCATGCCCTCCTATACATTTGTTTCAACCGCCAATGCTGTTGTTCTACGAGGTGGTACACCCGTATTTGTTGATATCCGCCCCGACACATTGAACCTGGATGAAACCAAGATCGCAGCGGCAATCACATCCAAAACCAAAGTAATCATGCCCGTGCATTATGCGGGTGTAGGGTGCGAAATGACCGCCATCAAGAAACTAGCTGATGAGTATGGCTTACTCGTGATTGAGGATGCTGCCCAGGGCTTTGCGGCAAATTACGAGGCACGTCCACTGGGTAGTTTTGGTCACATGGCAGCATTTAGCTTCCATGCGACTAAGAATGTTGTGTCCGGCGAAGGTGGTGCCTTAATGATCAATGATCCGACTCTGGTAGAGCGAGCCGAGATCATCTGGGAAAAGGGCACTAACCGGAGTCAGTTCTTTCGGGGTGAAGTAGATAAATATACCTGGGTCGATATTGGTTCGTCCTATCTTCCCAGCGAATTGATTGCCGCCTTCCTGTGGGCCCAATTGCATGAAACAGATATCATCACCCAGCAACGACGGGCCATCTGGCAACTTTACCACCATAGCTTTGCCGCTTTAGAACAACAAGGTTTGGTCAGTCGCCCAGCAGTACCAGCAAACTGTGAACACAATGCCCACATCTATTACCTCTTAATGAACAACCTGGAAACCCGGACAGAGGTGCTGGCTTACCTGAAACAACAGGGTATTCAGGCAACATTTCACTATGTTCCACTGCATAGTGCTCCCGCAGGGCGTAAGTATGGACGGGTAGCGGGTGATCTCACTGTCACTGAGGATATTTGCGATCGCATTCTCCGCCTGCCGTTGAGTGCGGCTCTCACCCTTGCTGATGCTGAACATATTATTGACAGTGTTCTGCAAATCATGGGCGCTTAATCACCGTTTCATACTGGCACACTTCATATTAAAAACTTCCACTCGTCTGACACTTCAGCGGGTGGAAGTTTTTCGTTTTATCACCATTTTTGCTGTCGACATCGCTCTTGTTGTTCTGATGCTAATTTGCTGGAGTTTAGACTAATTCAAAAAATACGCTACCTGTAGGAGGGGCGAAGGGCCGTATAGCCTTGCGAGTCAATTGTCTGTAGGGGCAAACAACCGTTTGCCCTGTTTGAGGAACGAACGGCACACTGCTATCTGCTGCATTGGGAGTTCAGCCGAACTCCCAATGCAGCCAGATTGGTTTGTTTGTGTACACACAGTAGCCTATAGAGGTAGGGATTGAATGGTCAGATCCTTCAGTGTAACCGTGAAGTTTCGCTGTTGCCCGATCGCTACGAAAGCGACCATCGCCTCACAGGTCACAGCAACAGTTAGCATCACCAAATTACGTGCCAGTGGATAATCACAAACATCATCATTCATACCAGAAGGAACCCGATAAACATTATTCCAGATTATTTCTGCGTAATCAGCAGACAATCCGGCATGGAGACAGGGAATACCTGCTTTATCAGCGTAATCCTTTACTGTTTGACGTGATTGACTGTTGTCAAAGACATCAACAATTAATCCACTACCTCTTAGCAATTGTGAAACATTCGTTGCAGACAGTTCTTTAGTTTCCGCTTCTACTTTTGTGCCAATGGCCCGATACAGGTTATTCGCTAAAATCTTTGCCTTAAATGCGCCCACATCAGAACGGTAGTAGGGTTGGGTCGATAAATTTCGCTCCTCAATGCGATCGCGATCGATCACCTTAAGTTTACTAAAACCAGCACGGGCGAGGTTTTCAGCCAGGTTTGCGCCTAATGCCCCCGCACCACAAATGGTCACCGGATAATCTTGCAGCGTTTTCATGACCGCATCCGTCCGGTAAAGCTGTTCATGGAAAAAGATACTCATCGTCTTACCACTCCCGTTGTTCCATGACACCGACTAACGATTGCAAATCAAAATCGCGATCGCGGCCACTCAAACAAATCCCTGAACTAACAACAGTCAGGTCATCTTTGGCAATTGCGCTGGTGTGGCGAGTACCATCAGCCGTTGTCCAATCGACTGTCCAGTAATCACCGCGATCGTGAAACTGGTGTAATTCACCACCACCCCGCTTGAGTGCTTGTTGCAGGCGCTTTTCATCGCGTTGCGGTTGGGCAAATCCCTCTATACGCTGGGCCACTAACTCGTAGAGCGATCGCATTTCTGGCGTAATGCCTTTAAACTGCAATTGTTCCGTTGGCACCAGTTGCTTGATGGCAGATTGCAGGGTTTCGTGGATCTCAGGGTCAGACCGGCGATCAATGTCTTCAAACCAGCACGAATTGCCATTCCAGCGAGCAATGATTTGCTCAAAGGGAACCCCTTCAGTTACCAGATGCACTGGTACAGGCTTGAGTACATTGAAGCGTTGCCGCATATCCACTTCATTGACTGGATAAGCTAACCAGGTTTGACATTGCAAACGATTTGCCAACCGCAATCGCAAAGTTGGGAAGTGCTGCAAATAAGCGGCAATTTGGGGCAAATCGGCTGTTTCAACCAGGGTTGCCGACTGTTCGGTGGCAGGTTGAAAGATGCCCCATCCCTCAAATTGCTGGGGTTGGGGAGTGAACGTATAAACCATGCCCGCTACCCGCGTGCGAACCCGTCCATCCCGGACACAAGGGGCCAGGAATTGAGTCGATCGCAGTTGGGCTTCAGCACTGGCAACCTGATGTAGTAACTTGCGGATGTCCATGATCGTTGGTGGGAATTGCGGGCTAATCAGCGATCGCCCATCACAACAATATATACTACAAGATACTACAAGCGGGATTAAAGCATTCCGTGATAAAACCTTGCATCGGGGCCAGGTTTCGCCAAGATTCTAAATATGAATCGGAGTATGAATTGATGCTTCGTTCCGATTCATACTCCGATTCAGCACCACCTCATGTTGATTAACGGCTACTGCGTCGTCGGAGTCGGTCGATGGTTACCGCAACGATGATAACCAGACCCTTCACGACGAGTTGCCAGAAGTAGGACATATTTAACAGGGTCAAGCCATTGTTCAGAACGGCAATGATCAATGCGCCCAGTAATGTACCGAGAATGGTGCCAATGCCGCCAGTAAAACTGGTGCCACCTAGAATGACAGCGGCGATCGCATCTAGTTCATAGCCATTACCCAACAAACCCGTCGCACTATACAGACGACTGGAACTCATGACCCCGGCTAACCCTGCCAGCAGACCACTCACACCATAAACAAATAGCAAAACCCGATTGACCTTAATCCCTGTCAAACGTGCGGCTCGTTGGTTACCACCCACCGCATAGATCTGAACCCCTAACACCGTCTGCCGCAGGACAAACCAACTGGCCAGTACAACCAACAGCGCAATCACCACCAACCAGGGAAAAGGGCCGAGATAGTTGTTACCAATCCAGGCAAAGTTCAATTCCCGATTGAGGACAGTAGTGCCATTGGCGACGAGATAGGCAACTCCCCGGAGTGCTGTCAATCCACCCAATGTCACAATGAAGGGCGGCAGGTCGAGAAAGGCAATCAGGGCACCATTACCCAGCCCAATGAGCAAACCTGTTAAGAGTGCCGCCGGTACCGCTGCCCAGCTAAGGGGTGGAATCAGCGAAACTAAAACCCCGACGACGGCTGACACACCCAGAATGGAACCAACGGACAGGTCAATGCCACCTGTGAGAATCACAAAGGTCATGCCCGTTGCCAGCACGATGTTGATCGATGCCTGCCGCAGAATGTTGACGACGTTCCCCGGTGTGGCAAAGGTGGGAGTCAGCACCGAAAACAGGATACAGATCAACACCAGAATGGGCAAAATTCCCGCCACCTGGAGCCAGTTATTGGCGGCTTTCCGTTTGCGGGTAGGGGGACGATCGCCCGTTTCGTTACTTAAGGGATGTAGTTCTGTTTGACTCATGATCCGGCGACCTCCGATGCGCCTGTAGCATACGCCATGATGTTTTCTTGAGTAATGGTTGTGCCTGTGGTACCGCCCAGTTCACCGACGATCTGACCTTCGCGCATGACCAGGACGCGATCGCTCAGTCCCACCACTTCGGGCAACTCGCTGGATACCATGAGGATGGCAACCCCCTGTTGGGCCAGGTCGCTGATGATGCGATAGATTTCGCTCTTTGCGCCGATGTCTACGCCTCGTGTTGGTTCATCCAATAGCAGCACCCGTGGTTTGATGGCCAACCACCTTGCCAGTAGCAACTTCTGCTGATTGCCACCGGACAGATCCACGGCACGAATTTCCAGGTTGGCCAACCGGATGTTGAAGTCTTCCACGGCATCACTGGCAATTTTGCCGAGCGATCGCCAGTTGAGGACACCCACTTTCGCGTCCTGTTTCAACATGTTCAGGGTAATGTTTTTGCCGGAGGTCATTTCCAGAAACAAACCCTGATCTTTGCGGTCTTCGGGAACGTAACCAATGCCAGCGGCGATCGCATCCCCCGGCGAGTGAATGTCGAGCTTGTTGCCGTTCAGCCACACTTCGCCACTCGCTTTCGGATCGGCACCAAAAATGAGCCGTGACAGTTCCGTGCGTCCGGCACCAACCAACCCGGCTAAGCCGACAATTTCGCCTGCATGGAGGGTCAGGTTGGCAGGTTGTACCTTCCCACCACCGAGGTTTCTCACTTCCAGCACAACCGCACCGGGAGACGTTTGGCGTTGATGTTCGTAGAAGTCTCCCATTGGACGACCGACCATCATTTGCACCAATCGTTCCGGGGAAATTTCATCACGGGTCAGACTGCCAATGTATTGACCATCCCGCAACACACTGACCCGATTCGCCAGGGCGTACACCTCTTCCATCCGGTGACTAATGTAGATGATGGCGATACCGTCCTGCCGCAATTTGTGGATCACTTCAAACAGACGTTCCGTTTCGCGATCGCTCAGGGCCGCTGTCGGCTCATCCATCACCAGAATGCGGCTGTTGTCCTTCAGGGCGCGGGCAATTTCGACCACCTGTTGTTCGGCGATCGACAAGCTGGACACCAGATCCGTTGGGGAAAAGGTTGCCCCTAAACTCTGGAGTACCCGCTCGGCGTCCCGGTGCATTCGTTCGCGATCGAGCAGTTGGCCCCGACGCAACTCACTGCCCATAAAGATGTTTTCTGTCACCGTCAAATTGGGGGCAACATTCAACTCTTGATAAATCAAATTGATGCCAGCCTGTCTCGCTGTGCCCGGATCGGTAATATGGAGCCGTTGCCCATTGACGTAGATTTCGCCCTCATCGGCAATGTAGGCACCTGCCAGAATCTTCATCAACGTGCTTTTGCCCGCACCGTTTTCCCCCATCAAGGCATGGACTTCACCGGGATAAATGGTGAGATTCACCCCTTGTAGAGCCGGTACGCCATGAAAGCGTTTGGTAATACCGCGCATCTCCAGCACCGGCGTTTGGGTGGGTGCCGACGAAGGCGAAGGTTGTGTGTCTATGGTCATGGATCACTCCTTACTGCCAGCCTTTGTACTCGCTGACGTTTTCACGGGTAATTAATTTCACGGGAATCAGAATGTTGGGATTCTCGGGGCGTTTCCCATTCAAAATGTCATTCCCTACCTGAACCGCTTTACGGGTCATGCCGAGGGGATCTTGCGCCGCTGTCGCGACCACCAGACTGTTAGGATCAGCGATCGCCTGGGTCGCTTCCGGGGCCCCATCCACACCCACAATGAAAAACTCGCTGCGTTTGGCTTGTCTGGCAGCAAGTTCTGCACCTACGGCAGAGGGGTCGTTGATCGCAAACACCGCATCCAGTTTGGGGAAGGAGGTGAGCAAATCGCTCATCACCCGCAATCCGCCATCCCGGCTCCCTTCGGCGTTCTGATCCTTTGAAAGGATTTTGATGCCGGGATATTTCGCCAACACCTGCTCACATCCCTGCACCCGCTCAATCACCGAAATTACGGGTGGCCCATTCACAATCACAATGTTGCCCTGACCTTTGAGGCGATCGGCAATGTACTGACAACCCACCTGTCCCGCTTGCAGGTTGTTTGAAGTAATCGTGGCATCGACATTACCACCCGCCCCCGTATCAACCGCAATGACGATGCTCCCCGCCTGTTTAGCTTTCTCGACAGCAGGTTCAATCCCTTTACTATCGGCGGCGTTGAGAATGATCAGATCGGTTTGGGACGCAACAAAGTTCTCGATCTGATTAAACTGCTGGTTCAGGTCATATCCACTCGAAACGACGGTCACGCGTGTATCGGGACCACCAATTTTCTTCGCTTCAATTTCTGCGCCCCGTCCCATCAAGACAAAGAAGGGATTGCTGAGATCACCCACCGTTACCGCAACGGATTTGAGTTTGCTCTTAGAATTGGCAGTTGCCTGGGCGCTAGTGTTTTGAACCGTATTGTCCTGGGAGGCTGTCTCGCTACCGGGAGGAGTCGGTGAGCAGGCGGACAGGATGCCACCGATTACCCCCAGGATGGCAATGACAATTCCGGTTGGAATTGATTGCTGAAGGTTGAATTTTTTGGTTCTCATCTGTTTCTACTAACTCAGGAATCAGAGTCAACAGAATCAAGATTTGCAAGTTGCACAAAACCAGAACCGCATGGAGATGTCGCAGAACAATAGGCATTGCTGATTAGAAATATGAATCCCGTAGGGGCGGTGTCTTCCAGAGAGACGCTACGCGAACGCGAACCGCCCCTACAGCAGATATGCCTGCCTGCAAATCATATCCGTATTCAGCAACGTCGAACGATACAACAATCTAGGCAATCCTAGTTTTAATTCATTACAAATGGGTTTTCCTAATTGGGTTCTAGCTAAAACAAATTGGGAAAAATTAAGAATGAAAAGTTGCAAATCAATAATCTGAATGATTTTTCAACCTATCAAGAAACCGCTTACCGATTTATCTCCCTCAAGATAGATGTTCGGTTGAAGTTTTGTTGCTTGTCGTCAACCATGTTGCAAAAAAGCAACTTAAATGAAGATTTTTCTATGTTGCTAAACAATTGTAAATCAACTGCTAATGCAAATTAAAAATCTGGTAGTCCAAAAAACTGTAAAGAGTTTTCTAGAAAACAAACTAACTGTAAGGGCAGGTTTTGCAACAGAATGACTGGCTGATGTGAGGAACTTTGGCAAAATCTGCCCCTACGTAAGGTTCATTTTTTCTTGGAAATCACCGCATCCCTTTTTATTCAGGTAATGACTCAACCAGAACAACCGATCGCGATCGCAGCCACCAACGTTCCCCCCCGTGCCAAGCGCTCTCTTTACCCAGAACCCTTTGCCTCCATGATGGCAGGAAAGGAGAAACGGATATTGGGAGACCTATTTGGCTTAACCAACTTTGGCGTTAACCTGACCCGTCTGTCTCCCGGTGGCCTTTCGGCACTCCGGCACGCCCATCTGAAGCAGGATGAGTTTATCTATGTGCTGGAAGGGTGCCCCACGTTGGTCACAGACGAGGGTGAAACCCAACTGGTTCCGGGGATGTGTGCTGGTTTTAAGGCAGGCAGCGGTAATGGACATCACCTCATCAATCGTACCGATCAGGATGTTGTGTTTTTAGAAGTGGGCGATCGCACCCCCGGCGATACCGTTACCTATCCCGAAGACGATATTCAGGCGGTAATGATTGCCGGACAGTGGCAATTCCTGCATAAGGATGGGACACCTTATTAATAATATGAAGACGATCATTGGTCATTGGTCATTAGTCTGCTCAATGACCAGTGACAGAATCATTTTCATTCGCGTAACTTTTTGCGATCGGGTTTGCCCAACGCCGTATAGAGTAGATCGTCACGAAAGGCGATCGCCGCAGGCATCTGGTAGCGGGCAACCCGTGGCTTCAACCAGTCCTGTAGCAGGGCAGAATTGAGCATCGTGTCCTGTTTTTTGACGACGACTGCCTTTAACCGCTGACCAAATTCCGCATCGGGGATACCAAACACCACCGCAGCATCTACATCGGGGTGTTGCAGGAGCATGTTTTCCAACTCAATCGGGTAAACATTTTCACCACCGGAAACAATCATGTCATCCACACGACCACAGAGAAAAATGTTTCCCGCCGCATCCTGGTAAGCCAGATCGCCTGTCTCAATCCAATTCTTTTGACTGACTGCCCAGGCACTCCGAATGCAGAGGCGACCAATTTGACCATTGCCAACCTCCTGAGCCGCATCATCCACAATTCTGGCTTGTACACCCCAGACGGGCTGACCAATGGATGCGGGTTTTCGACTCAGCAAGGCAGGTGTCGCCAGGATACAAAATCCCGCCTCGGAGGTGCCATATAGATTGAAAATAATTTGTCCTAACTGTTCCAGTGTGGCTTGAGCAAGCGTAGGGCTTAACGCCGATCCACCACTGAGAATGCAGCGTAAGGACGATAGTGCAACCGGGTCCTGCTGCAACATGCGCTGGAGCATCAATGGTACGAGGGTAACGACTTGAATCTGATAGTTGGCAATGAGGGAACAGGCTTGCACTGCATCAAAACGACGGGTGACGTACAGTTCACCACCCAGAATGATTCCTATTAGCAAAGCTGCCAGTCCGAAGCCATGATAAATCGGTGTAGCAATGTAGAGCGACTGGTAGCGATCGAGATGTACCCGTTCCAGTAAAGCGATAAACGGTGGCAAAAAATTAAAAATAGATGGTTTCCGGCTGGCAGGTTTGGGTTGTCCCGTTGTTCCACCGGTCATCACCACGATGTTGCCAGTTTTAACGGTTTTCAGGTGTCTTTTTAGCGGAGTGCTGACTGACGACAACTGGTCAATGGACGGATCGGTGGCGTGGTACGCTGGGAGAGCCTTTTGCTGTTTCAGAAATGATTCCAACCAGGTCGGGATGGGCTTGTCATTCGGGTGGTCATAAATGTAGAAATCGATCGCCAAGCGCTCCATCAATGCCCCCATCTGATCGGCACTCATTTCGGGATTAAACAGAAACGTATGTGCCCCCAGACGCGATATGGCAAAAATCGCTTTGATACCAGCCCCATGGTTCCGGCAGGCGATCGCAACCTTCTGATGCCGTTGAATGCCATAATCCCGCTGCAACACGACGGCTAAGGATTCTGCCTGTTGCCAGAGTTGACGGTAGCTGAACTGATCGCGATCGTCCGTTACTGCCACGCGATGGGGGTGTAACTGCGCCGCCACCCGCAGCAGTGCCATCAAATTAACACCCGTTGTCAGGATTGCCTCCAGCAAGCAGAAAAGTCCCTTAGGGGTGAGTAAACCAGTACGATACAGTTTGCGGATCAGTGCCACTCTCACCCTCCTATGATTTGCGTTGCAATGTTCGTTTCATGTAAGCGATCGCGCCACCTTCCCACACCCACCGAAATACCACAGAGGCAAGTTGTCCCAGAAAGAGCCACCAGGGAGCGTAGGTACGTTTGCGGGACAGGATCGCCTGACAGATGAGTTGGGCAACGTCGTCTGGCGGCATGGCAGGCATGTTTCGATATGCCTGCGTTGGCTCAATCATGCGAGTCCGTACCAGCGGGAGGTAAATCGATGTGGTGCTGACACCACGGGCATTCAACTCCGAACCAACACACCGAAACCATTGATCGAACGCCGTTTTTGATGCCTGATAGGCTGCCCATTGCGGTGCTGGAATGAGCAGCACATTCACTGCCGAAATGTTAATGACATGACCTCGACGCGCGACTAAGGTGGGAATCAACCCCAGCAGTAATTGCACCGGAGCGAAATAATTCAAGTTCATAGTGCGAGTGAAATCATGGGGGCGATCGAGGGAATCAAAAATAGAACGACGAATTGACTTTCCGGCATTACTGACGAAAAGATCAATCCCTCCCGGTAACTCGTGCAGTGTCGCTAGTAATGATTCAACCTCGGCTTCATTCCTCAAATCGCAGGGAAAAATGTCTGCCCGCCCGCTCTTTGCTTCAACCCGTTGTTTAACCTCTATTAGCTTTGCTTCTGTTCGTGCCACTAAAAGTAAATGGGCCTGGGTTTCTGCCAGTCGTTCTGCCAAACATTCGCCAATGCCATAACTCGCCCCCGTAATCAGTACGGTTTTTCCCGCTAAAGATCGCCGAAGCTGAGTGTCATTAACATGCAGAAATGGGAAAAACAGAAGACGCATCTAGAGTGCAAGCGGATTTTACTTGGAGTGATTTGTATTCAGACTTAATCGTATTCAGATTTATTGTATTCAGCTCTAGCAAATGGGATTCTACAAGCCATGAAACTAAGCAAGTATTGGATTCTATTGAATACGTTTGTATTGGTGATGCTTGGAAGTTCCGTTGCCCTCAATTTTCTGCTTTATAGTCAAGTCAGGAAATATTATTTTGAGCTGAACGCCACCCGTTTAGATCCGATGGGGGTAAGTTACTATCCTGCCAATTCCCAGGAAACAACGAAGCGCGATCGCCCCCGCATCGTTTTCCTGGGTGACTCTAGAGCAGCCAGTTGGCCATCGCCCGATATCAATGGATACGAGTTTATCAATCGGGGCATCGGCTCACAAACATCAATCCAAGTGAGTGAACGATTTGATCAGCATGTGCGCCCGCTGAAACCTGACATCATTGTCATTCAGGTTGGCATCAAT
>CAZGDE010000118.1:0-407 GCA_964524315.1 uncultured bacterium | reverse complement strand
ACCATAGAGATGCGATCGTTGCCAATTGCAAGGCGAATATTACACGCATGGTGGAAGCATCCAAACGTCTGGGGGCGACTGTGATCATTACAACTATCTTCCCAGCAGGGGAGGTACCACTGGCACGCAAGCCGTTCTGGTCAGATGCGATCGGTCAGGCTGTGAAAGAAGTCAATGCCTATATCGTTACGTTAGCGGGCGATCGCACCATTGTAGTGGATGCCTTTTCGCTGCTGGCTGATAGTCAGGGTGTGATGGTGCAAAAGTATGCGATCGATGAACTGCACTTGAACGAACAGGGATATACAATCCTCAACCAGGAGTTAGTGAAGCGAATTGACGATGCAACCAGTAAAAAACCCCTAAAGAACTTACGGCTCCAATAAAATGAGCGGTAATGCCCGTTG
>CAZGDE010000117.1:9100-17293 GCA_964524315.1 uncultured bacterium | reverse complement strand
GTGCCAGGGCATTACCGCCCAGAAGCAGGCTGAGATGGTCGCGATCATAATCAGCGACGGTAGCGGCATCCTTGACGCAGTCCTGCAGCACCCCATCCCAGTGACCATAATCGCCGGAGAAACAGGCAACCCGCTTACCCACTTCACCCATGCCGATATGGAGGTAGGCGGGACCCGGATCATCAGATTCGAAGGAGACGAAAATTTGCCCCCGCTCAAAGTATTCCATCGGGTCGCGGTGTTTGATCTCAAAATGCTCGTACAATCGCGAGTCATCAATTTTGGTGGGGTCTTTGTCCGCATTCCAGAGGAGGTCGAACAGGTTCTTCGCCTGACTGATGATATTGGTGCTGCTACGGCTACCTTGCTCCTGAATCATCAGTTTGGTAAATTCCATCAGCGAGGGCCGGAAAGGATTCTTCGGGTCAAAGTCACGAATTCGCTTTTCCCAGTGTTCGTGCATGGCGTGGGCGAGGTCAGGTAACCAGCCACAACCCCCTTCCAGGAAGCCCATCCGCAAGGTGGGGAATTGTTCGAACGCACCATCAAACACCATCCGTGAGAGGGCATGCTGTTGCTGGTTCCGCTGAACAAAAATGTGGCTCAGAACGAAGGTTTCCATGTGATCCGACAGACCACCCATCATGTAACTGCCTGGACTGCCGTGAATGCCGAGGGCAATGTCTAAATCGACTGCCGCTTGTAGAATGGGGCGAAAATCAGGATGGCTGATTGCCTTACAGGTACGAATTTCAGGGAAGGCAGTGGGGGCAGCGGGATGGGGAATGGGTAAATTCGGTGGTACCGCCACAGCGATCATGCCCAGCTCATTAATACAACGGTGCATTTCTTTAATCGCTTCTTCCACATCCTGTAAGGGCAGTACGCCGATGGGCTTCAGACGGTTGTCGTAACCGCGACAGTCCTCGGCCATGTAATCATTACAGGCGCGACAGAGGGCAACTGCCAGATCCTTATCCATAATGCTGGGGAAGATCAGGTTCAGGGTGCCATAGATGATGTGGACATCAATCCCTTCCTGATCCATATGCTCGACCCGGACTTTGTTAAACAAAGATCCCATGGTTGTTTCCGGGTGCAATCCACGAAACACACCAATACCTAAACCACGCGGGCGGGGAAACATTTGTACTAGATCGTTTTTCCCAGTAGCGGGGTTGAAGTCTAAAATTCTTGCCCGCTGATCGCCCAGTTCATCGACAATTAGCCCAACCCGATTACGGTACTCAGGGTCAACATAATCCCGCAGTACGAGGGGGTTTTCTACCTTGTGGGCATCGGCATCAATGACAATCAAACCGTCGTACATGAGTTCTCCTTAAAAGTGAGCAAACCTCTAGCGTTCCGTCAGGAAAACTTTGACGGGTCGAAGGCCCGCAAAATTTAACTCCAACAGCAACTTGAATTTTGGCTATCCGTCAATCATTGATTGACTTACCATGAGCGAGAATCGGGCGGCAGAGTTTAGCAAAAAGCTGCATGACAGAGGCACAGTGCCCTGACAACTATTTCTGCATATCTACCTGTGAACCTGGGGGCGCAATCAGTTGGCGTAGGCCAAACCAACGTTCGAACGACCAGGACAGGGAGGCAATGATCATAATGCCGCTGGGATATTTCACGAAGGCGGGCGAGTTCTTCTCAAAAAATGTGTGTCCACCGATCGCAAACACCTGGGTCAACACAACACAGAGTAGCGTTAACCGCCAGTCGAAGAAGAGAGTGACAACAGCGGTAATCGCCAGAATGTTAGTGAGATGGTGTAATGCCTGATTAACCGGATGTTGATGGGATGCAACGAAATGGGCTTTTGCTTCCTGGAAGTAGCTCAAAGCTTCTCCTTGTACTTACGTACTTAACTGCAATTTGGGTTTGTGGGAGTCTGGTAAGAGATGGTAGGCACAATACCACAGGTCAATCGAGGTATGAGGCAGGTTGTCAAATGTCTTTGGAATTACCAGACGTATTATTCGAAGAAGATGGCAACAAAAATTATCGGAGTCAGATACCTCTCTTAGGCTGGTCTTACGCCAATCTCACGATCCTGCACCGTTTGTCCGCTGAACCCGTACCTATCAGAAGACTGTTGCGTTGATGAAGAAAAGGAATTTAGATTACCACCAACGGAGTTGCAGGTAACTTTGCTGAGGGCGATTTAACTCTTCTTCTGTGAGCCACTCAACAGGCTTGTAGGTACGGAAAACATGATCCCACCAGTCCACACCCAGTCCAAAGTTGTGATGCCACATGTTGTACTTGTGGTGGACGTAGTGGACGGGCATTTTCATCCAGAAGCACTTTAAGGGGTTGTCATGCTGAAGCTGATGGGCATAGGACGAAAAAGCCGCATAGACAATTCCCCCAGTCGTCCAACCAATGCCTGCAGGTAGCGAAATCAGGAACATTGGCAACATAACTACGAGCGTACCTTTGACGTAATCTAGAAACTCCCACAACACTCCCTGTCCTTCATTGCGGCGATGGTGGTCGCGGTGCCGTTCACCGAACTTCGGTGATGCGTGCATCAGGCGATGCACCCAGTACTCTACCAGGCTTGCCAGGACAAAGGCTCCGACGAAACAAGCGATCGCTACACCTAACTTTTCGGTCACAAGCGTTCTCCTTCACCTCAGACCCTTCTGCACAAAGAAGCGTAGCCGATATTTCCAGATTTTTCTATCCCATCCGTGGGAGAACCTGGCAATTACGCCCCTTATCACGGTCATTCACCTATCTATCCTCCTTTTGTAAGGAAAAGTTAAGTGCTATGATGCACTGCAAGCTGGTTGCTGCTGAATGTATAGTGCATAGCCAGGTTTGCTGCTATTCCCAGATGGATCAGCGGGCACAAAGTTTTGGTCAGGTCGTCTGGTTTACTTGTAGGCCACGCTGACTGTTTTTGTCGATCCCAATAGCAAATAACTGATTAGGCAAATATACTGTTGAGCGTGAGGCGATCGCCATTTGAGAAAAAAGGTGAGAGGAGTTTATTGTGCAAGTTGTTAAGGAGTACGTCCAACGCTGGTACGAGAGTGGACTCGATCCAGACGAATACATCTGCCACCAGAAGCAAGGAAACATCGTCGAGATTGAGGAAGCCGCGACTGGCAATCGCCGGGTTGTGCTAACCTTTTGCACAAACGATGTCCTGGGACTGACACAGGAAGAATCGGTCAAGCAGGCGGCTATTAATTCTATTCTTCAATACGGCACGTCAAATAGCTCTTGCTCGGTTCTCAGCGGTCGGATTGATCTACACCGACAGCTTGAGGATGAAATTTCGGCCTTTAAGCATTTGCCCCATACTCAACTATTCATTAATGCCTGGATGGCAATGCAGGCATTAATGGATGCTTTTTGTCATTTGGCGATCCCGGTGCCAGGTTTTCAAAATACCCGCGAAACCTTGATTTTGACTGATGTGCTGAATCATGGTTGTATTGTTTCGGCAGTTGCCAATGCGGGCACCCGTTCTGGGAAGCTATTTGGGCACAGCCCACGGGTGCGTGTCCGGGCATACCGTCACTGTGATGTCGAGGATTTGACCCGCAAACTGCAACGATACGCCCGTCCCACCGATCGCATTCTGGTGGTATCTGATGCGGTTTTTTCGATGGATGGAGACATTGCGCCTTTGCCAGATATGATTGATGCACTGAGCCATTACGAGGGCAGCGTCCTGGTTATGGATGAGGCCCATGCCAGCGGTGCAATTGGGGCAACGGGACGGGGTATTTACGAGTATTTTGATTTACTACCCCAGCAGGCGATCGAACGGGGGGTCGTACCTTTGATTATGACCACTTTCTCTAAATTTGCTGCCTCTGCAGGAGCCGCGATCAGTACCCATGTGGAGGAACTGAAGCCCCTATTAAACGTGTCGCCCACATCGATTGGCACAATTTCTCTGGCTCCCCCATTAACCGCCGCCGCCCTGGAAAGTATCCGTCTGGTGCGTCGGTTCCCAGAACGGGTGAAGCGATTACAGGAGAATACCCGGTATTTGAGATCGCGCTTGGCGGCGCATGACTTTTTGACGATTGGCGAAACCAACGTTATCCCCGTGCTGCTGCCCAACGAGATTAATCCCAAACTGTATGCTAGGGAACTGCTTGACTACGGTATTTGGGTATCACCCATCTGGTTCATTGCCAAGCCCCGCATTCGAATTACGGTAAATGCGTTGCACACCAAAGAAGAGATGGATCGACTGGTCAATACGATGGTCAAAGTCCGGGATTTGACTTATAAGCCAACTATTAGCGCATAAAGGCGAGTTTGGGTGCGATCGCTGCTTTCAGGACGACCGCATTTCATCCATTCCCAAACCTCCATTTCTCGTTGTCACCCGTTACCAACTCTTTCGGCTTGGCAACGGGTGATTAATTTAATTTCACATCAGGAACATCTTGATGCAAAACCTAGCCTTGATTCCCAGGGATAGGTTACTATGCACAAAAATAGGCTCAGGTTATGTATAAGGGTTGTCTGGTTATCGTAGCGGTCGTTCCCTGCTTGTTTGGGGCACCTTTCTCCGTTGGTAGTGCTAGAGCCCAGACTACTGACGGCGTGCCACCTGCTGCTGTACCACAGTTACCTGTTCCCCTCGAACCAGAGCAATGGCAACCCGACCCATTGCAGCGAGCATTGGTCAATGGCACAACAATACCAGTAGACGCGCCCCTGTCCGATATCCCTGAGCAGGTGACAGAACCACCCCTAAATGGCAACAGTTCAGGATTATCAGAGACGGTGCCGCCCGGAACAAATGCGCCACTGACACCACCTCCACCAACAGCAGCCACCGCTGCACCGGAGGATGTGAACCAGCCCGCTACACCCACCGCCTCAACACCGACACCTGCAAAACCCACTAGTCTTGATACGGGTGTCCCTTTGGAGCCGGACATCGCTGACCCCAACCGAGGTGTACCGGTTGCATTAGCACCTCTACCAGAGGAACCCAAATGGTTTGTCTCGCTTTATGCGGGTAAAGTAACGTTAGCGAGTTTGTTAGGAGCGCTGACGTTTGATAAGTCAGATGGTATGGCGGATTCGTACCTTGTTGCAGCAGATTTTGGGAGAGAGCTGACCCGCTTATTTGGTAACAGCTTAAGCCTGGATGTTACGGGTCAGGTGGTTCAGCATTTTGGTGATCAAGACCATACCGAATTTACGGCTGCCCTTGCCCTGCGCTGGAATGATTTTCCCTGGAATAAGTTGCTGAACACCACGATCGCCGTTGGTGAAGGGTTATCTTTTGCTACTAAAATCCCTGCCCTAGAAGAAGAACGGCGGGATAATACCAGCCAATTATTAAACTTTCTCCTGTTTGAAATTACCTTTGCCCTCCCCCAACATCCTAATTGGTTATTGGTTGGGCGCATCAACCACCGCTCGGGGGTTTTCGGGCTGTTCAATGGAGTGGTTGAAGGCTCTAATAACTACGCGATCGGGATTCGGCATAAATTCCGTTAAATGGTCAAACCCCTGCCTTAGATCAATACTTAAAAATAACAATTGCTCTAAGGCAAGGGCTTGCACTAAACGAAAATAGTCAAGATGTCACTGTGGGCATCAGGTCTGTAACACCTTTGCCACAGTTTGCACATCCTTATCGCCCCGCCCAGAACAACTGATCACAATGCGAGGGTTACCTGTTAACTGGGGACATAGGGTATCCAGATAGGCGATCGCATGGGCCGTTTCCAATGCCGGAATGATGCCCTCTAATCGAGAAATGCGCTGGAATGCATCAAGGGCTTCCTGGTCGGTCACGCTGTAGTATTCTGCCCGTTGGGCATCTTTCAGATAACTGTGTTCCGGGCCGACACCGGGATAGTCCAACCCGGCACTGATGGAATGGGGTTCAATCACCTGCCCATCCTCATCTTGCAACAGATAACTCATGGCCCCATGCAACACCCCTACCCGGCCACGGGTCAGAGTTGCCGCATGTTTTTCAGTGTCCACACCAAAACCGGCTGCTTCTACCCCAATTAGCCGTACCGATGGTTCGTCGACAAACTCGTGGAATAGCCCCATGGCATTGGAACCGCCGCCAACACAGGCTAGTAGAATATCGGGTAGACCACCCCATTTCTCCTGACATTGGGTGCGGGTTTCTTGCCCAATAATTGCCTGAAAGTCCCGTACTAGCATGGGATAGGGATGGGGCCCTGCTACCGAACCGAGAATGTAATGGGTCGTTTCAACATTCGTGACCCAATCGCGAATTGCTTCCGATGTAGCGTCCTTCAGTGTGCCCGTACCGGCTGATACAGGAGAAACTTCTGCTCCCATCAGGCGCATGCGGAAAACGTTCAACGCCTGCCGCTCCATGTCATGCACACCCATGTAGATAATGCATTGTAAGCCAAAGCGGGCGCAAACTGTAGCGGTCGCGACCCCGTGTTGACCGGCTCCCGTTTCGGCAATAATCCGTTGTTTGCCCATGCGTTTGGCTAATAAGACCTGGGCTAGCGCGTTATTGATCTTATGGGCACCGGTATGGTTCAGGTCTTCGCGTTTCAGGTAAATTTGGGGGCCACTACCATCGGGACGGGCATAGTGGGTTGTCAACCGTTCGGCAAAATACAGGGGACTGGGACGGCCCACATAGTCCCGCAAAAGGCCCTGGAGTTCTTCCTGAAAGGCAGGATCATTTTTGTACTGGTAAAAAGCCGTTTCCAGTTCTGCCAGAGCTGGCATCAAGGTTTCGGGGACATATTTCCCCCCAAATTTACCAAACCGTCCCTGAGCATCAGGACGTTGCGCTGAAGTAGCGGCTTGAGAACTGGATGGTAACGGAGTAGTGGTCACAGACAAAGTCTAGAATGAAGAGCAAACTTCATTATAAGGGGCGATCGCTGTGCTAAGGGGAGGCTCCCCCCACGAATCTGCTATTTCCCCAAGACCTATGGCAAGACCTATTGTCTGACGACGACAGGTGTTCCTACTTTGGCCCACTCGAATAACCATTTGGCATGGTTGGGGGCAACATTTACACAACCATGACTGACCGGCGTACCAAAGCGATTATGCCAGTAGGCCCCATGAATCGCGTAGTTACCGCTGTAATACATGGTGAAGGGAACATCGGGCACATCGTAGTCAGCTCCTTGCATCCGGGCGTAGCGATACTTTATCCCGACGGAAAATACGCCTGTGGGCGTAGGCGTCGAGGCTTTACCCGTTGAAACAACGACGGCCCAGACGGGCTGGTCACCTTCCCAGGCAATCAATCGCTGGGTCGCGACGTTAATTTCAATCCAGCGTTTGTCGGATTGGCGTAAATTGGCGATCGCCCGCGTAATTGGATCCTTGCTGTTGACGGGAGCTTTAGTGGCAACGCCGGGTTGTTTTGGGGCTGGCGTTGGTTTGGGTTTGGTGGCAGGTGTTGGTTGAATAACTGGTGTTGGTTCTGTCGGTGGTAGCGGTTCTAACATTGGTGACGGTTCTGTCACGGATGGTTCTAATACCGCTTGTTGTGACATGGCTGGAGCTGGCCAACCGCCAATTATCGTCAGCCCTGCTGCTACTGCCGTTCCAATTATTCCCGCATGAAGTGAGCGGGAGTTACCCATTGAGCGCCGCATCATTCTTCTCCTAACCAAATTGTGTCTCAGGGAAGGGAATTAAATAATTTCGCTTTTGATAGGTGGGTGCATGATTATACCCCCGTACCTGGAATGTTATTCCTGAGCTGAAAGTCGCGAATTTAATTAATTGGCAATCCTGCCCAAAGAACTGATCCACGCTATGCCCCTATTTATCAGGATTGGGTTGGTCGATTGCACCCAGAAAAAACCCCATCCTTTAATCAGGAGCTAAGTCTGTAGAAGCAACTACAGCGATTGCAGTGACGATTTCGGTCAGGAATGCGGCTGCTTTTGAATTTACGAGATTTCTCAGGAAAAAGATAGACCTGGGAAGGGCGTAGCATTCGGGCAAAACTGAGGAAATGGAAGCGATAGTGGGTGGCCGAATGCTACGCCTCTATGTAGATACTGACAGGGGAGCGACGTTCTAGCGAATTTCGCGGACGTTGGGTTTGCCATCGATAATTTCGCCAACCAGGATCACGCTGGCAACGCCGACGAACAAACCGTTTTCCAGGACACCGGGAATGTTGTTAATGGTCTTTTCCAACTCTGCCGGGTTGTCGATGCC
>CAZGDE010000117.1:7295-9090 GCA_964524315.1 uncultured bacterium | reverse complement strand
AAGTTTGTCTACCAGCTTGCCTCCATCGACCACAACGATGAATTCATCGGCAAAACCATCGACAATTTTTTCCTGGGTATGGGCGGCACCGCCACCTTTGATCAGGTTTTTCTGGGGGTCTACCTCATCTGCGCCGTCGATCGCCACATCAATGCGGTCAACCTGATCCAGAGTTGTCAGGGGAATACCATATTCCTTAGCCAGAACAATTGCCTGAAAGGAGGTTGTGACCCCTTTGATATCGGTCAGGTCGCCTGATTTGAGGCGATCGCCTAATGCCTGAATTGCAAAAGCGGTAGTTGACCCGGTTCCAAGTCCTACAATAGAACCTGATTTCACGCGTGCAGCGGCGGCGGTTCCGACTTGTTGCTTCATTAACGTGGTGGGGTCAAGTTCGCTCATAGCCAATTCCTTTAGTGTTAAGAGATGGGTTGGTGTTAGCCCTTTGTTCTGGATAGAACAGACCTAATCACCAGTGATGCTCATTAGCAACCAATCGTCAGTCTACTATTTACGGGCACCTTTTATTTACAGGTAACGTTTACAGGTAACGTTCTTACGGGCAGCGTTTTATGAGTCAGGTTGATGATTTTTCTACTGCCGACTATCAACTTTACGCCGTCCTGACTCCTGCGGAACGTCAGGAGCGGCTTCAGGATGGGACAACGCCTGTCGCCGTAAGGGCCCTGTTACTTTATCAGCAGGGTCGGCTGTTGGCAGATGAGCAACAGTATGAGCCTGCCGTAACGAGTTATACCCAGGCTGTCACCTTGCACCCTGGTTACTACCGGGCCTGGAACGATCGCGGCGAAGCCTTGAGACGCCTGGGGCAGTATGAGGATGCGGTACTGAGTTGTGATCGCGCCCTGGAACTCAATTCAGCCGGACACGATGCCTGGTATAACCGGGGGATAGCCTTGGCCCAATTGGGCCGGTACGAGGAGGCGATCGCTAGCTTCGACCGGGCAATCGCGATTGTACCTGGCTTTCATGTCGCCTGGTACCAACGGGGCTTAGCCCTGGCGGGTGGTGGCCAGTATGAGGACGCGTTAGCCAGTTATGACCGGGCCGGGCAAATTGAGCCAGAGTATGCCCAGGCATGGAAACAACGGGGCCATTTGCTATTTCATTTAGGTCGCTATAGTGAAGCCTTGGCAAGTTACGCGCAAATTCTAACGCCCACCCTGGAAGACTATCAGGTCTGGCTCAATCGGGGAGAGTCTCTGCGCCAGTTGGGTCGTTATGAAGAAGCCCTTACTAGTTATGACATGGCAATTGCCCTCCAGACGGGTAACTATCTGACCTGGAAACAACGGGGTATGGTGTTAGCGGATTTAGGTCAGTCTACGGGGGCGATCGCCAGTTATGACCGGGCCCTGGAACTGCAACCCAACGATGCTGAAACCTGGAATTTGCGTGCCGATCTGCTGGCCGCGATGGAAAACTACGAAGAAGCCTTAATGAGTTGTGACCGCGCCCTGGCGATTAGCCCGCAGGATTTTGATATCTGGAAGACGCGGGCGATCGTCCTGCAAAAATTGCAGCGCTCGGAGGATGAGATTGGCAGTTGTGACCGGGCATTAGAGATGAACCCCCAGGATCAGGAACTCTGGGCACAGAAGGCATTTACGCTGAAACGGTTGCATCGTTACGCTGACGCTGTTGCCAGTTATGACCGGGCGCTGGAGTTGCAGCCGGATGATTACAAACTGTGGCACCAACGGGGTCTAGTTTTACGGCAGTTGAAACGTTGGGAGGGGGCGATCGCCAACTTTGATCAAGCCCTGGTATTACG
>CAZGDE010000117.1:0-7285 GCA_964524315.1 uncultured bacterium | reverse complement strand
GGCAAATTCTCAGCTACGTCACTGGCAAAAGAAGCCCATTGGAACGGCAACAACTGATGCTAGATTTGCGCCATCTGGTGGGAACATTTTCGCAAAATAAACTTCCTACACTAATTGCGATCGCCCTTGCCGTTTTGGTGGGTACCCAAAATCGGCTGCTTGCCCTGGGATTAGCGGCTGTTTTCCTGTTAATTACTGTTGTCAGCGACCTGCTTGCAGAAGCGAGTGAGTAAGGAGGTGCTACCCAAAGGGGGCATTTAGTAGTAAGATTCAGAACCCATTGGAACTAAGCTGCATCACTACCAGTTTTAAGCTGTAAGTAGGTAGATCAATTATTTGTAGGATGGGTAAAGTCATTCCGGCGTAATCGAAAAACGTAGCGTAACCCTTTCAGTTCAAGAATTTGATGTGTTATGTCAGTACTCTGGCAGAGGCTTAGCAGAGTTATGACGCCGCCTATACGTAACCTGCCCCTAGTGACACCGACCTACTTAATCGGTTTAGATATCTTGGTTTACGTATCATTCAATAATTTTTACAAGAGAAGTTTTGAACACGATTTAAGAATTTTTTTGGAAAAGTATCTGAAGAGGGTGTTGAGTACGTGTATCTCGAAATTGATGCAGGTGTGTCTGAAAAATTAGCGGGTGAAACAAGGTGAGGATTCATTAATTCAGGTGTTGCTAACAGTTGGAATTCACGACAGGAAGGGATTCCAGGATTTCGTGCCATACCCCTTCTCCGCTGCAAGGCCAACTTGTAGGTTTTCTGGTTGTTTGAGGAAGAGTTTCATGTTGAGAACTAGTCGCAAGTCTTCAAGATCAAGTTACGGTTTGAGTCGTAAGAAACGTTCGTTTCCCCGACCCTGGATTATTCTCAGCAGCATTCCTCTTGCTCTGATCGGCCTGGAATTACTGATGCGGTTTGGTGTTGGTGTTGCTGGTAAAACAGCGGAACTAGAGTCCTACCGGGGGGAACCATTACAAATTACAGCCTATCGATTGAATTACCTGAATTCGGCTGATCAACCCTTTGATGGTTTACCAGAGCATGGACGTTTACGAGTCAAACATAGCCCCCTCACTGGCTATCGTTTAGTCCCCAGTCAGAGCAGCAATTTCTGGCGAATTAATGCCCAGGGGTTCCGGTCAGACCAGGCGATCGCCGAAACTAAGCCCAAGGATGAAGTGCGGATCTTTGTGTTGGGTGGGTCAACGGCCTTTGGTCAACTGAGTTCAAGTAACCAAACTACCTTTGCCAGCAAGTTAGAAACCCGTCTGAATGAACAGGTAGAGGCCCAGAGACGTAGTCCCAATAAATTCCGTCCTAATGTATTGCCGTATTTTGCCGATGAACTGGGTAAGGCAATGGCATTGCCACCACGTATTCGAGAGACTCGTTACCGGGTAGTTAATGCCGCTGTTCCTGGTTACACATCTAGCAACGAACTGGCGCAATTGGCCCTGCAGATTCTGGCCTATCAGCCTGATTTTGTGGTGCTGGTAAATGGCTATAACGACTTACTGTTACCCAGTACCCAGGAAGGTACAGAAATTCCTGGTACCGAGGCATTACTTACCAATGCTCCTGGCCATTTCGTTGCCAACCTTGTCCAATCCTTGCAGGGTTGGGTCTATCAGTCCTATCTGGTGCGAGGGGCCCAATATTGGGTCTTTCGTCCCCAAGATTCCGTGCAGCAGTTAATTCCGCCAAGTGATAATGCCACGACGTTACCCCAGCGGTTGACAATGGATACGGGTGAACTCAACAAACGCACCAACCGCTACCGTAATAACCTGCGGCAAATTGCTCGCCTCACATCGGCGGCAAAGATTCCACTCGTTCTGGCAGTGCAACCGGAAATTACTGGTCGTAATTCGACAAGTCTGACACCCTCGGAGAAGGCGATTGTGGGGCAACTTGGAAAAACCTACGCCGAGCGAGTGGCTGCGGGATATCCCCAACTCCAACAGGCCGTTACCCAGGTTCAGGGTGAATTTCCGAAGCAAGTGGTTGCTCTAAACCTCAACCAGGCGTATGCCAACTTTGCCGGGGACGTTTTTCAGGATGCCATTCACCTGACGGATGAGGCCAATACTGTCCTGGCAGATCAGTTGTATGATGCGATCGCCAGACAACTGTTGGTTCAACCAAAGCCGTATAGTGGTTCTACCCCTACTACTCGGTAATTTAATCACTCGGTACGTCAACTATGAGCAATGCCATTGAATGGACGGCGGCAGCCACAGACCGCCTCAAGGAAATCCCTTTCTTTGTGCGCCCAGCCGCCCGCAAGAAAATCGAAAAATTTGCCCAGGAGTTAGGGGTAACCCAAATTACCGTTGAGGTGTATGAGCAGGCGAAGCAGAAATTTGGGTCTTAAGACAGATTGTGTCTAAATGTATAGACTATCTGCACGGGGCAAGGGTTTTCGCTATGGTAGAATGCGTTGAAATGATCTAGGCAAGGATTTCCGAGAATGTCAGCAGCTGCGTCTGTAACAGATTCCACTTTTAAGTCAGAAGTTCTTGAGAGTGAAGTTCCAGTATTGGTGGACTTTTGGGCTCCCTGGTGCGGTCCCTGTCGTATGGTTGCACCTATCGTCGATGAAATTGCTGCCCAGTACGAAGGGCAAGTTAAAGTTGTGAAAGTTAACACGGATGAGAACCCAAGTGTTGCTAGCCAGTACGGCATTCGCAGTATTCCCACGTTGATGATTTTCAAAGGTGGGCAACGGGTTGATATGGTTGTTGGGGCAGTGCCTAAAACCACGCTGGCCAACACCCTAGAGAAGTATCTCTAACCCTTGAGCGGCCTGCCCAACTATTAAAATGCCTCGCATACAACATGCTGAGGCGTTTTGTCGCATGTAGGGAGCGTTTTGCTCCCCTAATCTGGTACTGATTCATGGCCATTCTAGAATGGTTCGTTATTGCTGGGGTGTGCCTGTTTATTAGTGCCACTCTGGTTAATGCCACCAATGGTAAACAGCAACAGCAACGGCTTGAACAGTCGTTCTATCGGCTGCTGGAAACGGAGAATAGTTGTATTTCGCTGATCCAGTTAGCAGTTGCGGCCAAAGTCGATGCGGAGTCGGCCCGTCGCTTTCTGGAGGCGCAGGTGGAAGCATTTAAGGCAGAAATTGAAGTCGATGCGGATGGAGACACGTTTTATCGCTTTCCAAAGCTGCGGCGATCGCGCTAATAGACAATCGGTTTGAGCCAATCACGTGACAGGGCGATGGCTACAGCGTCACGCTCTCTGTGAATTTTATCTGCAAGAAATAAATCTATATTGTTCAATTAATCGGTATAGGAAAGAATTTCCTGTTCCTCGTCAAAAATATAGTCATAATCAAACGCCAGGGATTGGGAATGGCGGATGATGGAGAAGCCAAAATTGGTGGTGATTTCGGTGGTAAATGTTGCCATTGCCAGTTCGATTAATTTCTTATCGCTGATGACTGGTTTATGGACGTAATAGTCTCGTCTGGCAAAGAACAGGTGTTCGTCTTTGGGGACGATAATTTTATTGATTTTGTGGGTGTACTGAATCGGTTTGATGTAGGTATGGATGAATTCATCCTGGTTCCTCTGAAGCCGGTAGAGCTTTTCGTGCTGATACCAGCTCATCCGAAACATCATTTTGATTAGCTCAAACCCCAGGATGTAGTTGAAAACATTGTTCCGCTCCTCCGTACTCATCACTAACCGCAACGCTGACTCCAGGTACAGGTCGGGCTGTCGCCGCACATCCTGCGCTGAATGGATGTAGAACTGACGGATGTAGCTTCGTAGTAATGATGTATTGAGCTCGGTCGCAATCCCGAACTCGTTTAAGTAGTCTCCGACCTTTTGCTTTGTGTCCCGGTCTTCTAGAACTTTTGAAATTAACCCGTCTGCCGTGTAGTCATCCAGGAATTCTGCCCGCGTTTCTGGGGATGCGGCTACCATTAAATGGCAGATCGATAGGAGATAACGTCGCTGACTCCAGGGTAGACTCTCGGCCCACTTCTTCGCTTCGGGTGGCAACCTTGAGAGAATACTTTCAGAGCCGACTAGATCAAACACTTCGCTACTGTCATCAGTGCGATCGCCCATAGCTCCTCGCAACCTATTTACGTTAAGTAACCGTGATGAATATCCTTAGTGTTCCCTGATGCGATCAACCTTCTACAGTGGTTTACAGGCAAGTTAGGGCGGTATCAGGTAGCAAAGATGAGTAGATTTTGACTCTGCCTAATCTGCGATTTTCACCATATTAATATCACCATACTAAGAAGGGTGGTTCGCCGAAATCCTACAAGCGGGTTAATTTTTACTACAGTTGAATTCATTTTGCCTGAAATTTTTCCTGGGTATCCTATCTAAGAACCAATCGGGGATCGCAGTTAATGGACTACAACCGTTTCATCGCCCAACTTCCCAGCCTCTATCACAATTGGGGACAGGAGGCCGTGCAACCCAAATCGGCACAGTTTCAAGTAGCCCTGAGTCAATTAGAGGGTATGACAACAGCCAATGTGACACAGTTATTAAACTTTGCCGTTGCCTGTATGGAACCTGGGGAGGTGTACTGTGAAGTTGGTTGTTCTCAAGGCGCAACACTGATCGGAGCATTACTCAACCATCCCAATCAAATGGCCTATGCGATCGATAACTTCTCTGAATTTGATCCCTTAGGCGAGAATCAGACTTGGTTAATGCAGAATTTAGCCGACTTTGGCATGGAAGAGCAGGTATTTTTCTGCAACCAGGATTTTGAGAAGTTTTTTGCCGACTTACGAGAATTGCAAACGGGCGATCGCATCGGGGTGTACCTGTATGATGGTGCCCATGATTACCGTTCACAATTGATGGGGTTGCTGCTGGTCAAGCCGTTTCTGGCAGACCGGGCATTAATCATTGTCGATGATAGTAACTGGGATGTGGTGAAACAGGCAAATTGGGACTTTATTGCCAGTCATCCCCAATGTCAACTCTTACTGGATCTGCCAACTCCAGCGAAGCGGTATGACGAGATGCGTCATTGCTCCTTCTGGAATGGGTTACAAATTTTAAGCTGGGATGCCCAGACATCCCACACCTACTCCTGGTTTGATCTGCAACAGGTGCGAAACCCGTCGGTGATTCAAGCAATCTATCAGATCTCACCTGTCTTTCAAGCGGCAGTGCGGACAAAGTTGAATGACCTGTATCAGGCTGCTCAGCGATCGCAGGCAGCGGGGCAGTTAACGGATGCAGTGGGGCATTATCAAGCAATTTTGCAACAGGATCCAAAACTGGATAGCATCTGGCATGAACTGGGGATTACCTATTTCCGGCTCGAAAAATATGACGAGGCCGCAGCAGCCCTGACACAGGCAATTGCGATCAATGCCAATGCCGCAGCGTACCACTACAGTTTCGGATTGGTGCTGCAAACCGTTGGGCAAATTATGCCTGCGGCGGAGCAGTACCAGCAGGCGATCGCCCTCGATCCTACTTTGACTGATGCTTACAATAACCTGGGCAATCTGGTGACGGAACATGGCGATCCGCACCAGGCAGAATTGATCTATCAACAGGCGATCGCCCAGGCCCCCAATCACATCGGTAGCTACCTCAATCTGGGTAATTGTTTGTTGATTCAGGGCAAAGTTGATCAGGCGATTGCCACCTATGCCACCGCTCTACAACGGGAACCAGCCAATGCCAGTGTCCGTGACAATCTGGAGTTTGCGCGCAATCTCGCAACGGACGAGGTGCGGGTTTGGCAGTTTGCCGCTGAAAACCTGTATCAGCGACAGCGGTATCAGCAGGCAACTGTTTATCTGGAAAAATTAGTCGCAGCCGGACAAACGGACATCGCAACGTATCTGGGATTGGTGACTTGTTATGAAAGACTGCACCAGCAGCAAGCAGTGATTGCTACATGTCAACGGGCGATAGTTCACCATCCTGCTACCCCAGAGTTACATAACAGTCTGATTCGTGCTTTTCAGGAAGTAAACCAGACCGAAGCGGCGATCGCCCAAGCCGAAACTGCAACGCAACAATTTCCCGATGACCTGCTGTTCCGCCTCTATCAACACCTGTTGTTACCCTCCCTTTACCAGTCGGAAGCAGAGATTGAACGGTATCGGCAACAATTTACAGCGGGACTGCAGACGCTGATTAGCCAAATCCGGCTGATAACGGCGGCGGCCCAGAAGAATGCGGTTGCCGCGATCGGGCAGCATAAAAACTTTTTCTTGCCCTATCAGAACCGCTGTGATCGCGACCTGCAGCAACAGTACGGGCGGTTTGCCCATGACATTATGGCAACTGCCTATCCCCAATGGGTGCAACCGTTAGCAATGCCAGCGGGCAAGATCCGGATTGGTTATGTCTCTGCCTGTCTGCGGGATCACACCATTGGCAAACTGATGCTGGGATGGTTTCGCCACCACGATCGCAGCCGCTTTCAAATCCATAGCTACCATCTGTTTGATATCGATGATCACCTGACTCAGGAATTTCGGCAGCATAGTGATGTGTTTTATCAAAACCTGACGGATATAGAAACTATCTGTCAGCAGATCCGAAACGATCAACTCCATATTCTGGTGTTCCTTGAGATTGGGATGCAGTCACTCATGACGCAAATTGCGGCATTGCGACTGGCACCTGTGCAATGTACAACCTGGGCTCATCCAGTTACCTCCGGCCTGCCGACGGTGGATTACTTCCTCTCCAGTGACCTGATGGAACCTGGTAATGCCCAGGAACATTACACTGAGCAATTGATCCGGTTACCGAACATCGCCATTGCCTTTGCCAAACCAGAGGTTCCAGCACCGACCAAAGCCCGGTCTGCCTTTCAGTTGCGCGATGATGCCGTCGTGTATCTGAACAGTCAGATGTTGAGCAAGTATTTACCGGCACAGGATGCGGTGCTGGCGGTGATTGCCCAACGGGTACCCCAGGCCCAATTTGTCTTCATTGCCCGCCCCAATCAGACGGTTGCAGACCAGTTTCAACAACGCCTGCGTCGTGCTTTTGCTGCACTTGACTTGGATAGTGACCAGTACTGTGTCATGTTGCCACCGCTGAACCAGTCAGACTACTGGCAACTGAACCAATTATGTGATGTATTTCTCGATAGTTTTGGTTGGTCGGGGGGCCATACAACCCTGGAGGCGATCGCCTGTGGGTTGCCCATTGTGACCTGGCCGGGTGAGTTTATGCGGGGTCGCCATTCTGCGGCGATTTTGCAGATGTTAGGGGTAACAACCACGATCGCCACCAATGCCACAGAGTACATC